>NZ_JBIRHK010000004.1:198211-207253 GCF_044328485.1 Streptomyces sp. NPDC017936
GGGGGGGGCGGGCGGGGGGGGGGCCCCGGGGGGGGGGGGGGGGGGGGGGGGGCCCCCCCCCGGGGCGCCCCCCGGGGGGCCGGGGGGGGGTCGGGGGGGGGGCGCCGGGCGGGGGCGGGGCGCCGCCGTCAGGTCACTTGGTGTTGATGACCTTGTCGATCGCGGCGTCCGCTTCCTTCGCGGCTTCCTCGACCGTCTTCTTGCCGGTGCCGATGGCCTGGAGCATGGTCTGCAGGACCTGGGCCTTCTCGACCTGGCCCCAGCCGGGGGCCATCGGGACGAACCAGTTGGACTCGGCCGCGGTGGCCGGCACGACCGTCTTGGGGTCGTTCTTCAGGGTCGCGAGGTCGGTCTTGTTGTTGGGCAGGTTGCCCTTGGCCATGAGGCCCTTCTGACCGGAGGGGCCGGTGAACGCGTTGATCCACTCGGCGGCGAGGTCCTGCGCGTCCGACTTCACCGGCACGGCGAGGTCGGAGCCGCCCAGGAAGACGGGGAGGTTCTTGCCGGACGGGCCGGGCATGACGAAGTTCTCGAGGTTGCCCTTGAGCTTGCCGGTCTTGTCGTTCTCGGGGGCCTCGGAGGTCGCGCCCTCCCAGGCGGCGCCGAAGATCATGCCGGACTTGCCCTGGCCGTAGACGATGTACCGGTCGGACTCGTCCTTGGTCTTGTCGCCGTGCATGTACTTGTCGACGACGTTCTTGTACTCGTTCAGACCCTTCAGGGACTCCGGCGAGGAGAGGTTGGCCTTCCACTGGCCGCCCTCCTCCTTCGCGATGGAGCCGCCGGCGTCGTAGACGAAGGACATGGCCGCGTACCAGTCGCGGGTGGGCTGGTACCAGGAGCTGAACTTGCCGCCCTCCTTCTTCTGGACCTTGTCCAGGGCGGCGGTCAGCTCCGCGTACGTCTTCGGGGCGCTCTTCACCCCGACGGAGGCGAAGAGGTCCTTGCGCCAGTTGCCGACCCGGCCGCCGGCGTAGTACGGGACGCCGTAGGTCTTGTCCTCGTAGGTCACCGAGGCCTTGAGACCGTCCAGCCAGGCGGAGGAGTTGTCGAACTTCGAGGTGTCGAGGGGGGCGAAGGCGCCCTTGACCATGTAGCCGAGCATCTCGGTGTTGCCCATCTCGACCACGTCGGGGGCCTTGTCCGTGGCGAGGACGGCGTCGAGCTTGGCGTTCTTGTCGGGCCAGCCGTAGTACTCGTGGTTGATCTTGAGACCGGGGTGCGCCTTCTGCACCGCCGCGTCGGCGGCCTTCACCAGGTCGGGCCAGTTGTTCTGCGCGTCGACCGTGAGCCAGACGGTCAGTTCCTTGGCGTCGGCGCCCTTGTCCGAGCCCCCGTTGTCACTGTCCCCGCACGCCGCGATGGAGACCATCATGCCCGCGATACCGATCGCGGCTGTCAGCTTGCGCTTCACGCCACCCTCCTCAGGGATGCCACAAACCCCCCTGCCTCCCCGCCGCGGTTGAGCGTCAACGCGTACCGTCCGTGGGGCCGGGACCTGGACCAATGGTGTAGACCAGTGCGGAGAGCTTGGCTCAGACCAATAGGGCTGTCAAGGGTGCGCAACGGGGGTTGAGTCGTCCGTTACGGGACCGCGATATGCAGGGACTTTTCAATTCCTGAGGGCGGATGCGGCCCCCGCGCGCGGGATGTACCACCGCCCCTCGAAAGCACGCTGGACTAGACCAAGCAGGGTCCCGCGGGTATACAGAGGAGATCACGGAAGAGCGAGGTCACCCGCACCGGTCACCCCGCCCAGGAACCCGTGCCACGATGTGAGCCGCGGGCCGACGCGCAGGTCGGCCGCTTGGCTCCGGAGCCGGGAAGGCAGGCCATGAGCACCGACGTCAGCAGTGCGGAGAACGAGGGTGGGGCGACCGTCCGTACCGCGCGCGTGCCCAAGTACTACCGCCTGAAGAAGCACCTGCTCGACATGACGCGGACCCAGGCGCCGGGCACGCCGGTGCCGCCCGAGCGGACGCTGGCGGCCGAGTTCGACACCTCGCGCACGACCGTGCGCCAGGCCCTGCAGGAACTGGTCGTCGAGGGCCGGCTGGAGCGCATCCAGGGCAAGGGCACGTTCGTCGCCAAGCCGAAGGTCTCCCAGGCCCTGCAACTCACCTCCTACACCGAGGACATGCGCGCCCAGGGCCTCGAGCCCACCTCCCAGCTCCTCGAGGTCGGCTACATCACCGCCGACGACACCCTCGCCGGCCTGCTCGACATCACCGCCGGCGGGCGCGTGCTGCGCATCGAGCGGCTGCGCATGGCCAACGGCGAGCCGATGGCGATCGAGACCACCCACCTCTCCGCCAAGCGCTTCCCGGCGCTGCGCAGGTCGCTGGTGAAGTACACGTCCCTCTACACCGCGCTCGCCGAGGTCTACGACGTCCATCTGGCGGAGGCCGAGGAGACCATCGAGACCTCCCTGGCCACCCCGCGCGAGGCGGGCCTGCTCGGCACCGACGTGGGCCTGCCCATGCTGATGCTCTCCCGGCACTCCCTGGACAAGGAGGGCCAGCCGGTGGAGTGGGTGCGGTCCGTCTACCGGGGCGACCGGTACAAGTTCGTGGCCCGCCTCAAGCGTCCCCAGGACTGAACGGGCGCCGTCCGGGGACCGATATCCGGACGAGGTCTTCCGCTCCCCTTTATGCGTCACCTACATTGCGTGCGCATTGCACAGGTGATCAGCAAGGGGACGGAGTCGCCGATGTCCAAAGCGCCAGAAGTGTCCACGGGGCGGGTGGTGACGCCCGTGCGCGTCGTCATCGCCCTCTGTCTGTTCGCGCCCTTCGTGGCGATGCTGTGGGTGGGCTCGTACGCCGAGGTGGACCCGACGTTCATCGGCATCCCCTTCTTCTACTGGTACCAGATGGCGTGGGTGCTCATCTCCACCGCGCTCACGATGGTCGCGTACCAGCTGTGGCAGCGTGACCAGCGCGCCCGCAAGGTCTCGGACGGGGGTGCGTCGGAATGAACGACGGTGTGAACGGCGTCGCGCTCGCCGTCTTCGTCCTCTTCTTCCTGGCCGTCACGGTCATGGGCTTCCTGGCCGCGCGCTGGCGCAAGGCCGACGACGAGCACAGCCTCGACGAGTGGGGTCTGGGCGGCCGGTCGTTCGGCACCTGGATCACCTGGTTCCTGCTGGGCGGCGACCTCTACACGGCCTACACCTTCGTGGCGGTCCCGGCGGCGATCTACGCGGCCGGCGCCGCCGGCTTCTTCGCGGTGCCCTACACGATCCTGGTCTACCCGCTGATCTTCACGTTCCTGCCGCGCCTGTGGTCGGTCTCGCACCGGCACGGGTACGTGACGACCTCGGACTTCGTGCGCGGCCGCTTCGGCTCCAAGGGCCTGTCCCTGGCCGTGGCCGTCACCGGCATCCTCGCGACCATGCCGTACATCGCGCTCCAGCTCGTCGGCATCCAGGCCGTGCTGGACGTGATGGGCGTCGGCGGCGGCGAGGACACCAACTGGTTCGTCAAGGACCTGCCGCTGCTGATCGCCTTCGGCGTGCTGGCCGCGTACACGTACTCGTCGGGCCTGCGCGCCCCCGCGCTGATCGCGTTCGTGAAGGACACGCTGATCTACATCGTCATCGCGGTGGCGATCATCTACATCCCGATCAAGCTGGGCGGGTTCGACGACATCTTCGCCAAGGCGGGTGACGCGTTCGCGCAGGTCAACCCGGCGACGGAGAAGCCGCGCGGGGCGCTGGTGCCGCCCGAGGCGGGCCAGTGGACGTACGCCACGCTGGCGTTGGGCTCCGCGCTGGCGCTCTTCATGTACCCGCACTCGATCACGGCCACGCTGTCCTCGAAGAGCCGTGAGGTGATCCGCCGCAACACCACGATCCTGCCGCTGTACTCCCTCATGCTCGGCCTGCTGGCCCTGCTGGGCTTCATGGCGATCGCGGCCGGGATCAAGGTCACCAACGGGCAGCTGGCGATCCCGCAGCTGTTCGAGGACATGTTCCCGGCCTGGTTCGCGGGCGTGGCCTTCGCGGCGATCGGCATCGGCGCCCTCGTCCCCGCGGCCATCATGTCCATCGCGGCCGCGAACCTCTTCACGCGCAACATCTACAAGGACTTCATCAAGCCGGACGCGACCCCCAAGGAGGAGACCCGCGTCTCCAAGCTGGTCTCGCTGCTGGTGAAGGTGGGCGCGCTGGTCTTCGTCCTGACGATGGACAAGACGGTCGCCATCAACTTCCAGCTCCTCGGCGGCATCTGGATCCTGCAGACCTTCCCGGCCCTGGTCGGCGGCCTGTTCACCCGCTGGTTCCACCGCTGGGCGCTGCTCGCCGGCTGGGCGGTCGGCATGGTCTACGGCACGGTCGCCGCGTACGGCGTCGCCTCCCCGACCCAGAAGCACTTCGGCGGCTCGTCGAAGGAGATCCCCGGCATCGGGGAGATCGGCTACATCGGTCTGACGGCGTTCGTCCTGAACCTGGTGGTGTCGGTCGTCCTGACCTTCGTCCTGAGGGCGGCGAAGGCCCCCGAGGGCGTCGACGAGACCAGGCCGGAGGACTACACGGCGGACGCGGGCGACCCGGGCGTCGAGGTGGAGCTGCCTCCGGCGACCGCGGGCTCCGCCCACTGACCGCCGGCTGAGGGCCTCCTGAGGCGCCCTCAGCCGCACGCCCCGCGACGGGCCGCCGAAAGCAGGTCGATTCGGCGGCCCGTCGTCGTCCACACTCGACGCCATGGACCTGCGGATCCGGGAAGCGGAACCCACCGAGTACGCCGCCCTGGGCGACCTGACCGCCCGCGCCTACCTCGACGACGGCCTCCTCGACTTCGGCGGGGGCGACCCGTACCTGCCCGTGCTGAAGGACGTCGCGGGGCGGGCCGCCGCGGCCGAGGTGCTGGTGGCGGTGCGGGACGGCGCGCTGCTCGGCGGCGTCACCCTCGTCCCCGACGGCGGCCCCGTCGCCGACATCGCCGGCCCCGGGGAGGCCGAGGTCCGCGCCCTGGCCGTCGCGCGGGAGAGCCGCGGACAGGGCGTCGGCGAGGCCCTCGTGCGCGCGTGCGTGGACCGTGCCCGCGCGGCGGAGGGCCGCACCGCCGTCGTCCTGTCGAGCCGGCGCTCCATGCACGCCGCCCACCGCCTCTACGAGCGCCTGGGCTTCGTCCGCACACCCGAGCGGGACTGGAACCCGGTCCCGCACCTGGACGACCTCACGCTCCTCACCTACCGATTGACGCTGTGAAGCCGGTGCGACACAACATCTGGGGGTAGCCCGACGGCCCGACACAAGATGTATGCTCATGCTCGCTGTCGCCGCAGGGGAATCCGGTGCGAATCCGGAACTGTCCCGCAACGGTGTACTCGCGTGTCTCCGCACGCCCGTCCAGTCCGAGGACCTGCCGGCAGCGCACCCGGTCCGTCCGTTCCGGGTGCCTGACGTCCGGGCCTCGTGGAGTGGGCCGGTGGACGCGACGCCGTGCGCGCTCGTGTGCTGCCCCCTGCCCTCCGCCAGGCCCCCCGCCGAGCGAGGGAGAGCCCCCACGTGACCATCGCGCCAGCCGATCCGGCTTCAGCCACCCCGTCCGCGGCGCCGGCCGGGGACGACGGTCCCGGAGCCGCGCTGCTGCGGACCCTGACCGGGCTGACCGCCGACCTCCCCGACGCCGACCCCGGCCGGGTCGCCGCCGCCGCGCTGCGGGGCCGGTCCGCGCGGGCGGACGAGACGGAACTGCGCGAGCTGGCCACGGAGGCGGCCGCCGGCCTGATCTCCGAGGACCCCGCCTACTCGAAGCTGGCCGCCCGGCTGCTGACGATCGGCATCGCCGCCGAGGCCGCCTCCCAGGGCGTCACCTCGTTCACCGAGTCCGTGGCCGCCGGCCACCGCGAGGGCCTCGTCGCCGACCGCACCGCCGCGTTCGTACGGCTGCACGCGGCCCGCCTGGACGCGCTGATCGACCCGGCCGCCGACGACCGCTTCGGCTACTTCGGGCTGCGCACCCTGCACAGCCGCTACCTGCTGCGCCACCCCCTCACCCGCAAGATCGTCGAGACGCCCCAGCACTTCCTGCTGCGGGTGGCGAGCGGCCTCGCCGAGGACGACACGCCCCGCTCCGTGGACGAGGTGGCCGCGCTCTACGGGCTGATGAGCCGGCTCGACTACCTGCCCTCGTCCCCCACGCTCTTCAACTCCGGCACCCGGCACCCCCAGATGTCATCCTGCTACCTCCTGGACTCCCCCAAGGACGAGCTGGACTCCCTGTACGACCGCTACCACCAGGTCGCCCGGCTCTCCAAGCACGCCGGCGGCATCGGGCTGTCGTACTCGCGGATCCGCTCCCGCGGCTCCCTCATCCGCGGCACCAACGGACTCTCCAACGGCATCGTGCCGTTCCTGAAGACCCTCGACGCCTCCGTCGCCGCCGTGAACCAGGGCGGGCGGCGCAAGGGCGCGGCCGCGGTCTACCTGGAGACCTGGCACTCGGACATCGAGGAGTTCCTGGAGCTGCGCGACAACACGGGTGAGGACGCCCGCCGTACGCACAACCTGAACCTGGCGCACTGGGTCCCGGACGAGTTCATGCGCCGGGTGAACGCCGACGAGCAGTGGTCGCTGTTCTCCCCCTCGGACGTGCCCGAGCTGGTCGACCTGTGGGGCGAGGAGTTCGACGCCGCGTACCGCGGGGCGGAGGCGGCGGGCCTCGCGAGGAAGACCATCGCGGCCCGCGACCTGTACGGCCGGATGATGCGCACCCTCGCGCAGACCGGCAACGGCTGGATGACCTTCAAGGACGCCGCCAACCGCACCGCCAACCAGACGGCCGAGCCGGGCCAGGTCATCCACTCCTCCAACCTCTGCACGGAGATCCTGGAGGTCACGAACGACGGCGAGACGGCGGTCTGCAACCTGGGGTCGGTGAACCTCGGCGCGTTCGTCGACACGGAGGCCGGGGACGTCGACTGGGAGCGGCTGGACGCCACGGTCCGCACGGCCGTCACCTTCCTGGACCGGGTCGTCGACATCAACTTCTACCCGACCGAGCAGGCGGGCCGGTCGAACGCCAAGTGGCGTCCGGTGGGCCTGGGCGCGATGGGCCTGCAGGACGTCTTCTTCAAGCTGCGGCTGCCCTTCGACTCCCCGCGGGCCCGCACGCTCTCGACGCGCATCGCCGAGCGGATCATGCTCGCCGCGTACGAGGCCTCCGCCGGCCTCGCCGAGCGCAACGGGCCGCTGCCGGCCTGGGACAGGACCCGCACCGCCCGCGGCGTGCTGCACCCGGACCACTACGGCGTCGAGTTCGCCTGGCCCGAGCGCTGGGCCGCGCTGCGCGAGCGCATCGCCGCGACGGGCCTGCGCAACTCGCTGCTCCTGGCCATCGCGCCGACCGCCACCATCGCCTCGATCGCCGGTGTGTACGAGTGCATCGAGCCGCAGGTGTCCAACCTGTTCAAGCGCGAGACGCTGTCCGGTGAGTTCCTCCAGGTCAACCCGTACCTGGTGGACGACCTGAAGAAGCTGGGCGTGTGGGACGCGCGCACCCGTGAGGCGCTGCGCGACGCGAACGGCTCGGTGCGGGACTTCGCCTGGATCCCCGAGGACGTACGGCAGCTCTACCGCACCGCCTGGGAGATCCCGCAGCGCGCCCTGATCGACATGGCCGCCGCCCGCACCCCCTACCTGGACCAGGCGCAGTCGCTGAACCTGTTCCTGGAGACGCCGACCATCGGCAAGCTCTCCTCGATGTACGCGTACGCCTGGAAGTCGGGCCTGAAGACGACGTACTACCTGCGCTCGCGCCCGGCGACCCGCATCGCCCGCGCCGCCCGGGCCCGGACCACCGCCCCCGACCGGCAGACGGGCTCCGACGACGCCGTCGCCTGCTCCCTTGAGAACCCCGAGTCCTGCGAGGCCTGCCAGTGATGTCCACCCGTTCCCAGAACCTTCTCGACCCGGGCTTCGAGCTGACCCTGCGCCCGATGCGCTACCCCGACTTCTACGAGCGCTACCGGGACGCCATCAAGAACACCTGGACCGTCGAGGAGGTCGACCTCCACTCGGACGTCGCCGACCTCGCCAGGCTGACGCCGGCCGAGCAGCACCTGATCGGCCGTCTGGTGGCCTTCTTCGCGACGGGCGACTCGATCGTCGCGAACAACCTGGTGCTGACGCTGTACAAGCACATCAACTCCCCCGAGGCGCGGCTGTACCTGAGCCGTCAGCTCTTCGAGGAGGCCGTGCACGTCCAGTTCTACCTGACGCTGCTCGACACCTACCTGCCCGACCCGGACGACCGGGCGGCGGCCTTCGCGGCCGTGGAGAACATCCCCTCCATCCGGGAGAAGGCCGAATTCTGCTTCACGTGGATGGACTCGGTCGAGAAGCTGGACCGCCTGGAGTCCCGGGCCGACCGCCGCCGCTTCCTGCTCAACCTCATCTGCTTCGCCGCGTGCATCGAGGGCCTGTTCTTCTACGGCGCCTTCGCGTACGTCTACTGGTTCCGCAGCCGGGGTCTCCTGCACGGCCTCGCCACGGGCACCAACTGGGTGTTCCGCGACGAGACCATGCACATGAGCTTCGCCTTCGACGTCGTCGACACCGTCCGCAAGGAGGAGCCGGACCTCTTCGACGACCGGCTCCGGCAGCAGGTCACGGACATGCTCCGGGAGGCCGTCGAGGCCGAGCTGCAGTTCGCGCGCGACCTGTGCGGTGACGGCCTTCCCGGCATGAACACCGACTCGATGCGGCAGTACCTGGAGTGCGTCGCCGACCAGCGGCTCACGCGGCTCGGCTTCGCCCCGGTGTACGGCTCGGAGAACCCCTTCTCCTTCATGGAGTTGCAGGGCGTTCAGGAGCTGACCAACTTCTTCGAGCGCCGCCCGTCGGCGTACCAGGTGGCCGTGGAGGGCACGGTCGACCTGGAGGAGGACTTCTGAGCCTCCCGGGTGCGGCCGTCGCGCAGCCGGCGGTCGGGGCGGGGGGCGGGGGGGGCCCCCCCCCCCCCCCGCCCCCCCCCCGGGGGGGCCCCCCCCCCCCCCCGCGCGGGGGGGGGGGGGGGGGGCGGGAGGGGAGACCAG
>NZ_JBIRHK010000004.1:207263-275109 GCF_044328485.1 Streptomyces sp. NPDC017936
CCGCCGCCCTTCGGTTAACCTGGGGCCCGTGGCGGCCACGGTCCACCTGGGGGCTCAAATGTGCGCCCCGCGGGGCGCCCCGGCGGGGGGGGGGGGGGGGGGCGGGGGGGGGGGGGCCTGCCCCCCGCGCGCCGGACCCGCGAGGAGGAGGAACACGGCCAGGACCGGGAGGTATGCGGTGAGTGCGTTCATGAGGTAAGCATCGTGCGCGCATGACGCTCATGACAGTGGCAGGACTGCCGCACCTCTGTGAATTCCTGCCATCCGCGGGCACACTGGCGGCATGCTGGAGAACGTGGCCGTGATCCTCCTCGACGGCGTGCACCCCTTCGAACTCGGCGTGGTCTGCGAGGTGTTCGGCATCGACCGCAGCGACGAGGGGCTGCCGGTCTACGACTTCGCGGTCGCCTCGGCGGAGGGGCGGGCGCTGAGCACCCCCGCGGGGTTCACCGTCGGCACGGAACACGGCCTGGAACGGCTGGAGAGCGCCGACCTGATCGCCGTGCCGGCCGGTGAGACGTACGCCGCCCGGGACTACCCGCCCGAGCTGCTCGACGCGCTGCGCCGGGCCGTGGACCGGGGGACGCGCGTCCTCAGCGTCTGTTCCGGGGTGTTCGTGCTGGGGGCGGCGGGCCTGCTGGACGGGCGGCGCTGCGCGGTGCACTGGCGGCACGCGGAGCAGCTGGCCCGGCAGTACCCGCGCACGGTCGTCGAGCCCGACGTGCTCTACGTCGACGACGACCCGGTGATCACCTCGGCGGGCACGGCCGCCGGCATCGACGCGTGTCTGCACCTCGTGCGCAAGGAGCAGGGCCCCGACGTCGCCAACAAGATCGCCCGGCGGATGGTGGTGCCGCCGCACCGGGACGGCGGCCAGGCCCAGTACATCGAGCGGCCGCTGCCCCGGTCGCGGTGCGACACCGTCGGCGGGGTCCTCGCGTGGATGGAGGAGCACCTCGACGAGGAGGTCACCGTCGAACAGCTCGCGGCCCGCGCCCACATGTCCCCGCGCACCTTCGCCCGCCGCTTCCAGCAGGAGACCGGCACCACCCCCTACCGCTGGATCCTGCGGCAGCGCGTCCTGCTCGCCCAGCGCCTGCTGGAGGCGACGGACGAGACGGTCGACGCGATCGCCTGGCGCACCGGCTTCGGCACGGCGTCCGCCCTGCGCCACCAGTTCGTGCGGGCGCTGGGCACCACCCCGAACGCCTACCGGCGTACGTTCCGGGGGCCTCGGGCCGCCTGAACGCACGCCGCAGGCGCGCCCCTCACCGGGGCAGCGGCTTCAGCAGCAGCCGCTGCGGACGGAGCGTGATGCCCACCCGGACCGCGTCGTCGGAGCCGGCGGCCTGCTCGAAGCGGAACGTCGACGCGAGCGTCGCCGTGACCAGGGTGAGCAGGGCCATCGAGAAGTGGTCGCTGGGGCACTTGCGGTTGCCCACGCCGAACGGCCGCATGGCGTACTTCGGCACGTCCTTCGACCGCTGCGGGTGCCACCGGTCCGGGTCGAACTCCAGGTGCCGTTCGTAGGAACGCGGGTCACGCTGGATCGCGTACGGGCTGTACACGATGTCGGCACCGGCCGGAATGCGATACCCGCCGAGTTCCGTGTCGGTGACCGCGCGCCGCGTCAATATCCATACGGCGGGCAGCACCCGCATGGCTTCCAGGACGACGTTGTTGGTGTGCGTCAGCTTGCGTACGTCGTCGAATGCGACGGGCCTGCCTCCGGTTACGGCCTCGACCTCGGCGCACACTTTGTCCGCGTGTTCCGGATGATCCGCGAGGACCAGCAGCAGCGACATGATCGTGGACGCGATGGTTTCGCTGCCCGGAGTCAGTATCGCGACGACCTGGTCGTGGATCTCCTGTTCCCCGATGGGGTCGCCATTGTCGTCCTTCGCTTCCAGCAATGCCGTCAGCAAATCGTCCGGCTTTTGACCGGACGCCCGGCGTTCGGCGATGATCTCGTCGACCAGGAGATGCAAATCGGCCAGGGCGCGGTTGAATTCGCGGTTGGCCGGGAACGGCAGCCTGTACAGCGGTCCGAGCGGCACCACCATGCGGTGGTACATCCCTTGGAACACACTGGCGAGCGCGGTGCACAGCCGTTCGGCGCGCTCGTCCATGAACCGCCCGCGCAGCAGACAGCGGGCGGCCACCCGCACCGCTATGCGGAACGACTCCGAGGTGCAGTCGATCGTCCCGCCGCCCTTCCAGCGCCCGGCGAGCGCGCGGGTCTCCTCCTCCATGATCGGTCCGTAGGCCGGGATGGCGTCGAGCCGGAACGCGGGCTGGACGGTGCGCCGCTGGCGCCGGTGCAGCGGCCCGTTGGCGGTGGCCACGCCCTCCTTGCCGAGCAGGCCCTCCAGGGACTCCCACAGGGGCCCGGCGATGATGTAGTCGGGGCTGAGGGCCAGCGCCCCGGTCAGGTCCGGATCGGTGACGGCGTACACCGTCTTGGGGCCGAGCTTGATGCGGACGACGTCCCCGTGGTCGCGCAACCGGCTCATGAAGGCCAGGGGATCGCGGGCGAGCCTCCAGCCGTGGCCCAGAAGCGGAACCCCGCCACCGGCCGGCGGCGGCTCACGCAGTGGCGACGCCCCGGGTGTCGTGGGCTGCACCGACTCGACGGTCATTTCTCACCTGCCGCTTCGTTGTCGACGTACGGAGGGGTGGACCGGTCGTCCCAGCTGTCGACCCTGTAACGGCCCGACTCGTGGTGGAACCAGTAGACGGAGCTGAACCAGTTCCGCATGTTCCCGAGGCAGGCGTGCACGGCGACGCTCAACTGCTTCCCGCGGACCGTCCCGTCGGCGAGCCGGTCGGCCAGCCGCAGCACGTCCTTCTCCGCGACCAGGAATGCGGATGTGCATTCCTCGACGCGCCGCCGGACTTCCTCGACAGCTTCTTCCAGGGTCAGCCCCTCGTGGGTGACGAGACTGATTCCGAGATTGTGCACCTCCTCGCCCGCGATTTCCTTCGGGAGCGAACAGAGGTCGTTGTACCAGGCGGCGAATTCCTGGCTCAGCAGGGCCGCGCGCCGATAAGCCGGATGTTTCCGCACCGGGTCCGGGAGTTCGCATCCCGCACTCGGCTCCAGCAGGTCCGTCCAGATCCAGTGGGCGAAGGTGAGCCGGCGCAGCTCGAGGTACTCCTCGACGGTCGGTATCCGCCCCTCGACGCGGTTGCGGAATTCACGGTCGTACGCCTCGATCACGGCGTGGAAGTGCCGGGCGAACCGCGCGTTCCACGTCGCGGACAGGAAGGAGTACAGCCGGCCCACGCTGTCCGCGAGCCCGGCGACCAGCGGATCCGCGTGGCGCAGATGGGCCGCCGGGTCGTCCAGGGCCGCGTGCAGGCGGAGCCTCAGCCGGCGCCAGGCGCCGGGGCGGCCGTGCACGATGTCACGGTCGTGCCGGTCGTCCCAGACGAAGAACCACGCACTGTAGTCGGCGATGGCCTGGAGCACCTCGTCGGACGCGCCGACGTAGTAGCCCGCCATCAGGTCGGTGTAGCACAAGCCGTCGGCATATTCCGCGACCTTGTCCGCCGGCATGAGCCGCTTTTCCAGCAGCCACGAGCGCGTCCTCTCCTGCAACCGGGGCCAATACGGGTGCAGTCGCCGGGGAAACACCGCCTCGATGACCGGAAGGGAGAGCGAGGGAGGCACCGCCGCCGCGGTCACCGTCGCCGTGGTGTCGTATGCGGTCCTGCAGGTGGTGCTGTGTGGGAAAGCTGGCACGAACAACCCCTCTCAGCCGCCTGTCGCGCACACCCCTCCGCGCCGTGCCGGGCGTGCGCCGTCGCCTATCCCCGCACGTCCCATTCAGCACTACAACAGACCGTTCCGGGAACGGATTTGCTTTATTCACCACCCCAGCCTGCCGAGAATCCCGGCTTCGCATGACGGGTCCTGCACCGACAGATGCGCATAAGCGATCGAACGTGCGTCGGACACACGAACGACGCCCGGCCGGGAGCGGTCCCGGCCGGGCGTCTCGTGAGGGGTGTGCGGTTCAGTCGTTGGCGACCACGGGGTAGCGGGGCTCGTTCTCGGCCATCTGCCGCAGCGCGTCCTTGCGTTCCCGCTTGGAGAGGCGGTCGATGTAGAGGTACCCGTAGAGGTGGTCGGTCTCGTGCTGCAAACACCGTGCGAAGTAGCCGGTGCCGCGCACCTTGATCGGGTTGCCCTTCTCGTCCTGACCGGTCACCTCGGCGTAGTCCGGCCGCGCGAGCGGCGCGTACGCGGTCGGCACCGACAGACAGCCCTCGTTGCTGTCGTCCAGCCGGCGCCGGTCCGCCGGCAGTTCGACCAGCCGGGGGTTGCAGACCACGCCGACGTGCCGCACGCCCTCGTCGTCGGGGCAGTCGTAGACGAAGACCTTCAGGTCCACACCGATCTGGTTGGCGGCCAGGCCCACGCCCTCGGCGGTGCGCTGCGAGGCGAACATGTCCGCGACCAGCCGCTGGAGCTCCTCACCGAACTCGGTGACGTCCTGGCACTCCTTGTGCAGCACCGGGTTGCCGACGACCGTGATCGGCCGCGAGGTCCCGGCCTCCCGCCAGGCCTGCTCGCGCTCCTCCGTCTCCTCGGTGTCGATGACGAAGCCCTCGTCGTCCACGGGGAGCACGCCCGCGTGCTGCTGATCGGTGTCCTGCTGCGCCATGACCGACGTACGCCTTCCTCAGGAGAACAGGGGGTAGATGCTCGATACAGGGTACGGGGAACGCGCCCCCGCGGGACGCGGGACCGTACCGGTGCGCGGCTCCGCCGTCAGCAGACCTCCTCGAGGTCCCGCCAGTCCCTGGAGTCGGGGCTGTCGGCCACCCACCCGTCCAGCAACCCCCTCACCAGCGACGCCGGCGCGGCCACCCCGCACTCCCGCTCCGGCACCCACAGCTGCCCGTCCGTGCGGTGGCCGAGCGGCCCGGGATGACCCGGCTCGCTGTGGTCGTGCGGGTCGAGGTGCTCGCCGTCGCCCTCGTCGGACGGCATCCGCGACTCCGAGCACATCCGGCACAGCAGCCGCACCGACGACGACCAGTCCTCGGCCGCGAAGCCCGCGTCCGCGGCGAGCTGCTCCAGGGCGTCCCGGTCGGCCTCGGTGGCCGCCTCCAGCAGGACCACCCAGGTCGGCACGGGAGACGGCGCCCACAGCTCGATCTCGTCGAAGACGGGGTAGGCGTGCCCGGTCGACGTGGTCCGCTCGCCGTGCGGCACCCCGTCGTGCAGGACGACCTCGCCCCAGCGCCGCCCCGAGGACGGCAGCGGGATCGACAGCACCTCTATCCGGGCGGGGTCCAGCCGCCGCCCCCACACCACCTCGGCCTCGCCCTCGGGCGACAGCCGTACGGCGGCGCTGCCCAGGGCCATCCCGAGGGGCTCGCCGGCGGCGGTGGCGCCGCCCGGCACGTGCAGTCCGTAGGCCTGCCAGGCGCGCCGGGCCAGCGGCCAGTCCTGGAGGGCGGTGGCCGCGATGCCGACGTTCCACCAGTCCGGGGCCCCGGTCCCCCGCTCCAGCAGGGCGACCGCCCGCAGACCGGCGGAGCGGGCCTGCTCCCAGTCGTGCCGGAACTTGTGCAGCAGGGCGAGGTTGAACCAGGACTCCGACAGCCAGGGCTCCAGGTCCGCGGCACGTGTCAGCAGCGCGCCCGCGTCCTCGTACCGGCCGTCGCCGATCAGCGTGAACGCACGGTCGGTGGCCTGCCGCCAGGAGGCGGAGGGCCGGTGCCGTCCCTTGCCGAAGATCCTCACGATTCCCGCCTGCCAGTTCCGTGGTGTGGGCTGGCCGGTGCCCCCGGACACCCTCTCCCTCGCATCCAACCACGTGGGGCTGGAAGGTCGCTCATTACCCATGGGTTACCCACCGGCGGGGAGGGTCAGACAGTCCCGTCGCCGCCCGGCGGCCCGCCCTGCCGGGGCGCTCACGCGCCGCACCCCTGGTTCAGCAGGACCCGGCCCAGCGCCTCCACCACCTCGGGCGCGTAGTCCCCGCCCGTCCCCAGCCGCAGCTCCTCCAGGGCGGTGAGCGGCCCGCCGGGACCGGCGTCGCGCACCTTCTCCTCGTAGGCGTTGACCACCCGCACGATCCGGGCGGCCACCGGCTGCTCCGGGTAGGGGTCGGCCTGCCGCTCCACCACCCTCGCCACCTGGGCGCTCGCCCCGGTCTGCCGGACGACGGCCCCGCCGAGCAGCGCGATCCGCCGCTGCTCGGCGACCGGCAGCCCGGCCGTCGCCCCGGCCGGGACCGGGTCGACGAGGCTGAGCTGCCCGATGTCGTGCATCAGGGCCGCGTACTCCAGGACGGTCAGCTCGGGCTCCGTGAGCCCCAGGTCCCGGCCCACCGCCTGGCTGAGGGCGGCGACCCGGCGGGCGTGCCCGGCGGGGGTGTACCCGGCGATCTCGGTGGCGCGGGCCAGCGAGGCGATGGTCTGCCGGTAGGTGGCGCGGACGGCGGCGTACCGGCGCAGGGAGCGCTGGGTGAGCAGCAGCGGCACCGAGAACACCGGCAGCGCCCAGAGCCCGACCACGGCCACCGCGAGCGCCATCACCGCGCCGGTCGCGCACACGGCCGACCCGATCCCGGGCACCGACCGCAGCTCGTCGCGGAGCAGCGGGCCGAACGGCCAGCAGGTGCGGGAGTGCGCGAGCGCGGCGGCGACCACGGTGTCGCACAGCACGGTGAGGACGAGCAGCGCGAGCAGCAGCAGCGCGTACGCCGGGCCGCTCCAGTCGTCGAACACCCCGCGGTTGTAGAGGGGCTGGAAGCACACGGCGGCGAAGCCGACGGCCAGCACCCGCCGGGTGAGACGGTCCGGTACGGACCCCTCCTGGCCGCGCGCGAGGTGCGGCACGCTGCCGAGCAGCGAGGCGGCGAACACGACCGAGACGACCTGGACCACCCCGTGGTGCGTGGGGTGCCCGGCCTGCTCCCCGAGGAGCGCGTACGACAGCGACCCGGCGGCTCCGAGCGGCGCGGTTCCGCGCAGCCCGGGGCCGCTCGTCCGGCTCCCGCCGCTCAGCGGGGCCCTTCCGCCCGGGCGGGTCCGGGTGGGCGGGACGCACCCGGCGTGGGGGAGGGTCAGCTCGCCGACGGCGATCAGCACGCCGAAGGCGAGGGCGACGGGCCGCTCCTGGACGCCCGAGCGCAGGGTGGCGAGGAGGCAGACGGCGACGAGGACGGCCGCGGTGGCGTGCAGGGCGGCCAGGGGGCTGCGGAGGGTCACCGGCGCGCTCCGGGCCGGTCGGGGACCGGCGCCTGGGACGGCACCGCGGGCCATGTCTCGTCGGCGGTCACCACCGGGTGCCATCCGTCCCGCGCGACGACCCGCACCAGCGCGGTGACCATCCGGGGGTCGAACTGGCTGCCGGCGCACCGCTGGAGCTCGGCCAGGGCCGCCTCCACCGGGCGGGCCCTGCTGTACGAGCGGGTGGAGGTCATCGCGTCGAAGGCGTCCGCGACCGCCACCACCCGCGCGCACTCCGGGATCTGGCTGCCCACCAGCCCGTAGGGGTAGCCCCTGCCGTCGACGCGCTCGTGGTGGTGGAGGATCGCCGAGCGGGCCTCGCCGAGGAAGGAGATGCCCCGGGTGATCTCGTGCCCGTACTCGGGGTGCAGTTCGATCACGCGCCGCTCCTCGGGGGTCAGGGGCCCGTCCTTGCGCAGCAGCCGGGTGGGCACGCCGAGCTTGCCGACGTCGTGCAGGATCCCGGCGAAGCGCAGCACCTCGACCCGTCCCTCGTCCATGCCCAGCTCGCGCCCGATCATCATCGAGGCCTGTCCGACCCGTTCGCTGTGCCCGCGCGTGTAGCCGTCCTTGATGTCGACGGCCCGCACCAGCGCGCGGACGGTCGCCTGGTGGGCGGCCCGCTCACGGTGGTACTGGGCGAACACCCACCAGGAGACGGCCATCGGGAACAGCACGAGCAGCGCGGCGAACGGGCCGAAGGGGCTGCGCCACAGGACGGCCATCATGAGCCCGGCCAGTCCGTGCACCGCCACGGGTGCGAGGGACCGCAGGAAGAGCCCGCGCCGGACCCGGCGCAGCGGCGACCCCTCGGCCAGCGCGAGGATGACGCCGTCGAGCGCGCTGAGCACCAGGCAGAACACCAGGACGGCGGCTCCCGCCGGCACCAGGACCCGGGGGAAGTCGGAGGCCTCGACGGCGTCCCGCGCGTCCAGCGCCCCGTGGAGCCGGGCCGCGGCCCACACGGCGATCACCAGGTGCGCGGCCCGGCAGATCCGCCGCAGTGCGAAGGGCCGCTGGTCGACGGCGGAGAACAGCGCGCCGGGCAGCGGGACGAGCGCGGCCGCGTGCGGCGGCAGCAGGAAGGCCCCGGCGAGCAGCACGGGGTAGAGGGTGCCGGCGAAGGGCCGGCGGGCGATCCGCTCGCCGGCGGCGTACAGCGCGGCGAGCGGCGGGGCCGCCCACCAGGAGGCGGGGGCCGACGGCGGCGGGAGCAGGCAGAGCAGGGCGCCGAGGGCCACGCAGATGACGTAGGCACGCGCCCGTGCCGGGATTCCCGCCATGTCGCCCTCCCCCCGAGCACGCCCTCTCAGGCTCCGGTTCAGGCTCCGGAGCCTAGGGTGGCGGGGGGTGGCACTGCGGGCGTATCACCCGCGGATTAGCACATTCGGGTGATGCCGCCCGGTCAGGACTCCGGCGGGGTGCCGGCCACGTCGTGCTCGGGCACGGCCTGGCCGGACCGGATCAGCTCGATCCGGCCCATGACCTTGGAGCGCAGGTCGGTCGGCACGTCGTCGTGCCCGCAGCACCGCTTGACCAGCTTCTTCACGGCCTCTTCGAGGCCGTACTTCTCCAGACACGGCGAGCACTCGGTGAAGTGCTGCTTGAACTTGTCGCGATCGACGTCCGGCATCTCACTGTCGAGGAACTCGTAGAGATGACCGAGGACCTCACTGCAGTCCGTCTCGTGCGGCTCTCCGCAGCTCATGAGCCCGAGCCTTTCGCTTCGTCCGACTCTCCGGCGCCGGCCGGGACCAGCCCGCGCTCGCGGGCGTAGTCCTCGAGCATGCCGCGCAGCTGACGGCGGCCCCGGTGCAGTCGGGACATCACCGTACCGATGGGTGTCCCCATGATGTCCGCGATCTCCTTGTACGCAAAGCCCTCTACATCGGCGAGGTACACGGCGATGCGGAATTCCTCGGGAATGGCCTGAAGTGCCGCCTTCACGTCCGAGTCGGGCAGGTGGTCCAGCGCCTGCGACTCGGCCGAGCGCAGACCGGTCGACATGTGCGACTCGGCGCGCGCCAGCTGCCAGTCCTCGATCTCCTCGGCCGCGGAGCGCTGGGGTTCGCGCTGCTTCTTGCGGTACGAGTTGATGAAGGTGTTGGTCAGGATCCGGTACAGCCAGGCCTTGAGGTTGGTGCCCTCGCGGAACTGGTGGAAGGACGCGTACGCCTTGGCGTACGTCTCCTGCACCAGGTCCTCGGCGTCCGCCGGGTTGCGCGTCATGCGCAGCGCGGCCGAGTACATCTGGTCGAGGAACTCGAGCGCGTCCCGCTCGAAGCGCGCACTGCGCTCCGCGGCCGACTCCGCGCTCGCCTCCACGCCCGTGCCCTGGCCCTCGGGCAGCTCCGCCTGGCCGTTGTCGGTCCCTGCGTCGGTACCGGTGACCGGACCCACCTCCTCAAGTTCTCGGGCAGGACCGAAACCGATCCCACTCGAATCGGAGGATAGACGACGACCGGTACCTGATGCCGCTCCGAACGGAGCGGTTCTGGCCGCGTGCAGCACCGTCCAGTCCAGGTCGGCGCGGCCGGAGCGGCTCGCATCAGGTTCTGCCGGGGGCGGCCCGTCCACGAGATGGCGGGTGGCGGGCGGGCAGATGGTCGAACCCATGCGGCGGACTTCCTCTCCCGATGACATCCGTGCCGGATGTCCGGCACCTCGTCGACGTCAACAGTCGGCGCCACCGCGGCATTCCCGAATTTTTACCCGAGGGCCCCGGTCCACTTCACGACGGCGTCGGTGACGACCGCCACGGCCTCCTCCTGTCCGATCTCCGCCCGCTTGGGCACGGCGAAGCCGTGATCGCCGTACGGCACCTCGACGATCTCGTAGTCCCCCTCGGGGAACTCGCCGGGCCGGCCGAAGGTGTCGTTGCCGCCCTGGACGACGAGGGTGGGCACCCCGGCGCCGAGCAGCTCGCCGGCGCGGGACTTCTCCGGCCTGCCCGGCGGGTGCAGCGGGAAGCCGAGCGCGAGCACGGCGTGCGCGCCGAGCACGGTGGCGGTGCGGCAGGCCACCCGGGCCCCCGCCGACCGCCCGCCGGAGATCACCGGCAGCCCCTTGCGCGCGACCGCGGGCCAGATCCCGCGCCAGCCGGCGTCGAGCGTCCTGGGCGCGGGCGCCACCTTCTTCCCGGCCACCCGCCAGGGCTGCTCGACGAGGGCGACGCTCACCCCGTGCCCGGGCAGCACGCGCGCCAGCGCCTGGAGGTCCCGGGCCTCGATCCCGCCCCCGGCGCCATGGCTCACGGCGAGGACCAGCCGCGCCCTCACCGCCTCGTGCCAGGTGATGCGGGCGTCGCCGGCGTCGGTGGGGATGAGGTCGGTCGTCACAGTGGTCACGTCAGAAGAGTGTGCCCTCCTCGGGACCCTCCAGCTCCCGCAGCAGCTCCGGGCCGTTGTTGCGGACGTTGCTGACCGCGGTGGCCACCGGGTAGGCGCGCATCAGTCCGGCGGGCGGCGCGTCGAGGAGCCCGCGCAGCTCGTCCACGTCCGTGCGGGCCGGGTCCAGCCAGGCGTCCCAGCGGTCGGGGGTGAGCATCAGGGGCATCCGGGGGTGGATGTCGGCCAGGGTGCGCGGGCCCTCGGCGGGGGCCACGGCCAGCGGGCTCCGCTCGGCCTCCGTGGTGATGACCGAGCAGGTCACCCACCAGGCCCGCGGGTGGTCGTCCGGCAGGGTCCGGTCCCGCCAGAACTCGTACAGCCCGGCCATCGCGAAGACCGAGCCGTCGGCCGGGAGCACGAAGTAGGGCTGCTTGCGGGGCCGCTTCTTCTTCCCCTCGACCTCCAGGTCCCGCTCCTGCTCGCCGGTGACCCACTCGTAGTAGCCGTCCGCGGGCAGGATGCAGCGCCGGGCGGCGAAGGGGCGGCGGTAGGACGGCTTCTCGTGGACGGTCTCGGCGCGCGCGTTGATCATCCGCGCGCCGCCCTCGGGCGACTTCGCCCAGGAGGGCACGAGCCCCCACCTCAGTTTGCGCAGCTGCCGAACCGGGCGTTCGTCGTCGGCGTCCTTCAACGGACGGTCGAGGACGGCGTAGACCTCCTTGGTCGGCGCCACGTTGTAGTCGGGGGCCAGGGTCTCCTCGGGCTCCCACTTGTCGATGTCGAAGATTCCCGCGAGATCCTCGGGGCTGCGACTCGCTGCATACCGTCCGCACATACGTGCCACACTGCCAGGCCCACCCGTCACCCGGCCACCACGCCCGACGGCGCAGCGCGCCGCCCCCATCGATCACGAGGACAGGGAGCCACCAGGAAACATGGACAGCACCGCCGCCACCGCGCTGCCCGACCTCTGGGACCGTCTCGTCGGCACCCAGCCCGACCCCGACCTGTGGGTGGTGCTGGCCACCATGGCCGCCGCGCTCGCCCTCGTCGTCCCGCACGGTCTGTGGCGGCTCTCGCGCAACGCCGTCACGATCGCCCACGAGGGCGGCCACGGTCTGGTCGCGCTGCTGACCGGCCGCACGCTGACCGGCATACGCCTGCACTCCGACACCAGCGGCCTGACCGTCAGCCGCGGCAAGCCGTACGGCCTCGGCATGATCCTGACCGCGGCCGCCGGCTACACCGCTCCCCCGCTGCTGGGGCTGGGGGGTGCCGCGCTGCTCGGCGCCGGCCGCATCACGCTGCTGCTGTGGCTGGCGACGGCCCTGCTGGTGGCCATGCTGGTGATGATCCGCAACGCGTACGGGGCACTGACGGTGGTGCTGACCGGCGGCACGTTCCTGCTGGTGTCCTGGCTGGCCGGACCGCAGGTGCAGGCGGCGTTCGCCTACGCGGTGGTGTGGTTCCTGCTGCTGGGCGGTGTGCGGCCGGCCTTCGAGCTCCAGGCGAAGAGGGCGCGGGGCGGGGCGGGCGACTCGGACGCGGACCAGTTGTCGCGCCTGACGCACGCGCCCGCCTGGCTGTGGCTGTTCCTGTTCCACGCGGTGAGCCTGTGCTCGCTGCTCGGCGGCGGCCGGTGGCTGCTGGGGATGTGAGGCCCGGCGGACCGGGTACGCGGCTCGCCGACCGGTGGTCGGCGGTCCCGCCGGGTGACGAGCACCGGTCCGTGGTCCCGCGCGGTGATGAGCCGTGATCCCGTCGGCGCCGGTCGGCAGTCCCGCCGACGCCGGCCCACGATCCTGTCGGCGCCGGTCCGCGGCTCCGCCCGGTCTTGGTCCACGATCCCGCCGACGCCGGTCCGCGGCTCCGCCCGGTGAGGTCCACGATCCCGCCGACGCCGGTCCGCGGCTCCGCCCGGTGAGGTCCACGATCCCGCCGACGCCGGTCCGCGGCTCCGCCCGGTGCCGGTCCACGATCCCGTCGGTGCCGAGCCGTGGTTCCGCCCGGTGCCGGTCCACGACCCCGCCGACGCCGGTCCGCGGCTCCGCCCGGTGCCGGTCCACGATCCCGCCGACGCCGGTCCGCGGCTCCGCCCGGTGAGGTCCACGATCCCGCCGACGCCGGTCCGCGGCTCCGCCCGGTGCCGGTCCGCGGTCCCGTCGGTGCCGGTCCGCGGCTCCGCCCGGTGCCGGTCCACGATCCCGTCGGTGCCGAGCCGTGGTTCCGCCCGGTGCGACCAGCCCCTACGGCGCCGCATCCGAACCTCGCCCCCTGCCGTCGGAGACTAAAGTGGGCGCATGCCCGAAATCCCCGCGCACAGCGCCCTCTGGCCCGCCCCGCACGCGAGCGGAGCCGTCGACGCGACGGTCCACGTGCCCGGGTCCAAGTCCGTCACCAACCGCGCCCTCGTGCTGGCCGCCCTCGCCTCCGAGCCCGGCTGGCTGCGCCGCCCGCTGCGCTCCCGCGACACCCTGCTGATGGCCGACGCCCTGCGCGCCATGGGCGTCGGCATCGAGGAGACGGTGTCCTCCAGCTCCGCCGTCGCCGGCGGCCCCGGGAGCGGCGGCGAGGCCTGGCGGGTGCTGCCGAACGGCTTCAGCGGTCCGGCCACGGTCGACGTGGGCAACGCCGGCACGGTGATGCGGTTCCTGCCGCCGGTGGCCGCGCTCGCCGACGGCCCCGTCCGCTTCGACGGCGACCCCCGCTCGTACGAGCGCCCCCTGAACGGCGTCATAGACGCGCTGCGGGTCCTCGGTGCCCGGATCGACGACGACGGCCGGGGCGCCCTGCCGCTGACGGTGCACGGCGGCGGCGCGCTGGACGGCGGCCCGGTGGAGATCGACGCCTCCTCGTCGTCCCAGTTCGTGTCGGCGCTGCTGCTGTCCGGCCCGCGGTTCAACCAGGGCGTCGAGGTCCGCCACACCGGCTCGACCCTGCCCTCGCTGCCGCACATCCGGATGACGGTGGACATGCTGCGCGCGGTCGGCGCCCAGGTGGACACGCCGGAGTCGGGCGGCGAGCCGAACGTCTGGCGGGTCACGCCGGGCGCCCTGCTCGGGCGGGACCTGACGATCGAGCCGGACCTGTCCAACGCGCAGCCGTTCCTGGCGGCGGCGCTGGTCACCGGCGGCAGGGTCGTCGTCCCCGACTGGCCGGCCCGCACCACCCAACCGGGCGACCGGCTGCGCGAGATCTTCACCGAGATGGGCGGTTCCTGCGAGCTGACCGAGTACGGGCTCGTGTTCACGGGTTCCGGCGCGGTCCACGGCATCGATGTCGACCTCGGTGACGTCGGCGAGCTGACCCCGGGCATCGCCGCGGTCGCCGCCCTCGCGGACTCCCCGTCCACCCTGCGGGGCGTGGCCCACCTGCGGCTGCACGAGACGGACCGGCTGGCCGCGCTCACCAAGGAGATCAACGAGCTCGGCGGGGACGTGACGGAGACGGCCGACGGCCTCCACATCCGTCCGCGCCCGCTGCACGGCGGGATCTTCCACACCTACGACGACCACCGCATGGCCACGGCCGGCGCGGTCATCGGCCTGGCGGTCGAGGGCGTGCGCATCGAGAACGTGGCGACGACGGCGAAGACCCTGCCGGACTTCCCCGAGCTGTGGGCCGGGATGCTCGGGATCTGAGGACGTCCGCCATGCGCCGCTACGGCAAGCACACCGACGAGGACGACATCCGCAGCCGTCCGAACCGCAAGGGCAACCGCCCCCGGACGAACATCCGGCCCAAGCACGAGGACGCGGCCGAGGGCATGGTCCTCACCGTCGACCGCGGCCGTCTGACGTGTCTCGTCGACGACCGGGTCGTGATGGCCATGAAGGCCCGCGAGCTCGGCCGCAAGGCGGCGGTCGTGGGCGACCGGGTCGCCCTGGTCGGCGACCTGTCCGGCATGAAGGACACCCTCGCGCGCATCGTCCGCATCGAGGAGCGCACCTCGGTGCTGCGCCGCACCGCGGACGACGACGACCCCTACGAGCGGGTGGTGGTCGCCAACGCCGACCAGCTGGCGATCGTCACGGCCCTGGCCGACCCCGAGCCCCGCCCCCGCCTGATCGACCGCTGCCTGGTGGCGGCCTACGACGGCGGCCTGGAACCCCTGCTGGTCATGACGAAGTCGGACCTGGCCCCGCCGGACAAGCTCCTGGAGCTCTACGGCGACCTCGACATCCCGTACGTCGTCACCAGCCGCGAGGAACTGGAGAACGGCGACGCGGCGGACCGGGTGCGCGAGCACCTGGCGGGACGGAACACGGCGTTCGTCGGACACTCCGGCGTCGGCAAGACGACCCTGGTCAACGCGCTGGTCCCCGAGGAGCGGCGGCGGCTGACGGGCCATGTGAACGCGGTGACCGGACGCGGCCGCCACACCACGACGTCCGCACTCGCCCTCCCCCTGGCGGGCACGGACGACTGGGTCATCGACACCCCGGGCGTACGGTCCTTCGGCCTCGCCCACATCGATCCGTCCCGGGTGATCCACGCCTTCCCCGACCTGGAGCCGGGCACGGTGGACTGCCCGCGCGCGTGCAGCCACGACGAGAAGGACTGCGCGCTGGACGCATGGGTGGCCGAGGGCCACGCGGATCCCGCGCGGCTGTACTCGCTGCGGCGGCTGCTGTCCACGCGGGAGCGCACGGAAGGCGACTGACGGAAACGGGAGGTGACCGGCGGGAGTCGACCGACCTCCGCGTTGTTTGTGGGGCCGTGAGGCCGGTAAGTGCATAATCGCACCGAGCCGCACACACGGGAGGACAGCACATGGCGTGGCTGCTGGTCATCGTCGCGGGACTGCTCGAGACCGGCTTCGCCGTCTGCCTGAAGCTCTCCCACGGCTTCACCCGGCTGTGGCCGACGATCGCCTTCTGCGTCTTCGCCCTCGGCAGCTTCGGTCTGCTGACCCTGTCCCTGAAGAAGCTCGACGTCGGTCCCGCGTACGCCGTGTGGACCGGCATCGGGGCCGCGGGCACCGCGATCTACGGGATGATCTTCCTGGGCGACCTGGTGTCGGTCCTGAAGATCGTCTCGATCAGCCTGGTGATCATCGGGGTGATCGGGCTGCAGTTGTCGGGGTCGGCGCACTAGGCGCAGCCGCCGGTGCCGCGTCGGCCGCGCGCTAGCCGACGGGTTGCCGGTGCAGTGCGCCGCGCACCAGGTCCGCGACCCCGCCCTCGCCGGGCGGGGCGGTCACGCAGGACAGCGCGAGCCGGACGGCCAGCTCGCAGGAGCGGGCCAGTTCGGTGGTGTCCGGCGTCGCCCCGGGGCCGGTGAGCGCGGCCACGGCCCGGTCCCGGACGATCGCCACGAGGTCGCCGGGTGAGGGCAGCGGCCCGTCCGCCCGGCGCTGCGCGGGCACCGAGGAGGAGGACGGCACGGCCGACAGCGTCGGCGCCGGCAGTCGTTCGGTCCAGCACCCGGTGAGCACGGCCCGCACGAGCACGTTGGTCCGGGCCACCGACGCCGTCCACTCGGCGGTGGCGGTGAGCCGCTCCCGGGCGTCGCCGCGCACGGCCAGCGCCCGCTCGACGCCGGCGAGGTAGCCGTCGGCCTCCCGCCTGACGAGCGCCCGGGCCAGCCCTTCCTTGCTGCCGAACTCGTTGTACAGCGTCTGCCGGGACACCCCGGCCGCGGCGGCGACGTCCACCATGCGCACCGCGGCCCACGGCCGGCGCGCGAGCGCCGTCAAGGCGGCGTCCAGTAGGGAATCCCGGGCTGCCGGCATCATCGCCTCCCTGGGGCGAGCGGCTCTGCGCCCAGATTTGACGCGTGCTCAGGCACTGTCAAGGGGCCGCGGGAGGGCGGAGGGGGCCGTGCGCCCCGGAGTCGGGGGCGGGAGGGGGCGCCGACGCCCGGGCGGACCGCGGGCACGTGCTCACGCCCGCCGGGCGGGCGCCGGACCGTCCGCTCCCCGAAGCCCCGGTGTGGCACCGGGCCGACCTCGGCGGATACCGTTTGTCCCATGCCGGACTACCTCGACGACCTCCGTCTCGCGCACGTCCTCGCGGACGCCGCCGACGCCGCGACCATGGACCGCTTCAAGGCCCTCGACCTCAAGGTCGAGACCAAACCGGACATGACCCCGGTGAGCGAGGCCGACAAGGCCGCCGAGGAGATCATCCGCGGCCAGCTCCAGCGTGCCCGCCCGCGCGACGCGGTCCTCGGCGAGGAGTACGGCGTCGAGGGGACCGGCCCCCGCCGCTGGGTGATCGACCCGATCGACGGCACCAAGAACTACGTGCGCGGCGTCCCGGTCTGGGCCACGCTGATCTCCCTGATGGAAGCGGCGGAGGGCGGCTACCGGCCCGTCGTCGGCGTCGTCTCCGCGCCCGCCCTGGGCCGCCGCTGGTGGGCGGCGAAGGGCCACGGCGCCTACACCGGGCGCAGCCTCTCCTCCGCCTCCCGGCTGCACGTCTCCCGGGTCTCGAAGCTCTCGGACGCCTCCTTCGCGTACTCCTCGCTGAGCGGCTGGGAGGAGCAGGGGCGGCTCGACGGCTTCCTCGACCTCACCCGGGAGGTGTGGCGCACGCGCGCGTACGGCGACTTCTGGCCGTACATGATGGTCGCCGAGGGTTCGGTGGACCTGTGCGCCGAGCCCGAGCTGTCCCTGTGGGACATGGCGGCCAACGCGATCGTCGTGACGGAGGCCGGCGGCACCTTCACCGGTCTCGACGGGCGGCCGGGCCCGCACAGCGGCAACGCGGCCGCGTCCAACGGCCTGCTCCACGACGAGCTGCTGGGGTATCTGAACCAGCGCGACTGACCGACACACATGAGCGCGTGCGCCCTCAATTGGTCGCGCGCGCCCCCTTGTTGACCCGTGCTTTACCTGGGACTCTGGGGCCACCCTCAATGTGTGAACTTGTGAACCGCTGAACCACCCCGGTGGTCCGGGCGGTTCCCAGGAGGTGACCCGGAACCCATGCTCGTCCGCGACGCCATGAGCTCGGTGGTCCTCACCATCGGCCCCACCCACACCCTCCGTCAGGCCGCCGCCCTGATGTCCGCACGCCGCGTCGGCGCGGCCGTGGTCCACGACCCGGACGCCGGCGGCATCGGCATCCTCACCGAACGGGACGTCCTCGACTCCGTCGGCCTGGGCCAGGACCCGGACACGGAGCCCGTCCACGCCCACACCACCACCGACGTCGTCTTCGCCGCCCCGACCTGGACCCTGGAAGAGGCGGCCCGCGCCATGACCGACGGCGGCTTCCGCCATCTCGTCGTCCTCGACCGCGGCGGGCCCGTCGGCATCGTCTCGGTCCGCGACATCATCCGCTGCTGGGTGCCGGCCCGGGAGCGGATCCCGGCCTGAGCGGGCGGGACCCGCCCCGGGCCCCGTCCGGGCACGCGAACGGGCCGGACCCCCACGGGGGGATCCGGCCCGTCGCTCGGTTCACGCGGTGCGTGCCGTCAGGCTCAGACCAGGTCGAACCGGTCCAGGTCCGAGACCTTGGCCCACGCGGCGACGAAGTCGTTCACGAACTTCTCCTTCGCGTCGTCGCTCGCGTAGACCTCCGCGAGCGCGCGCAGTTCGGAGTTCGAGCCGAAGACCAGGTCGGCGCGGGTGCCGGTCCACTTGACCTCGCCCGTGGCCGCGTCGCGGCCCTCGTACGTGGTCTGGTCCTCGGACGTCGACTTCCACGTCGTGCCCAGGTCGAGCAGGTTGACGAAGAAGTCGTTCGTCAGCGTGCCGGGCCGGTCGGTGAAGACGCCGTGCTTCGACTGCTGGTAGTTCGCACCCAGGACGCGCAGGCCGCCGACGAGGACCGTCAGCTCGGGCGCGCTCAGGTTCAGCAGGTTCGCCTTGTCGATCAGCAGGTACTCGGCGGGCAGGCGCTGGCCCTTGCCGACGTAGTTGCGGAAGCCGTCGGCCTTCGGCTCGAGCGCGGCGAAGGACTCCACGTCCGTCTGCTCCTGCGTGGCGTCGACCCGGCCCGGGGTGAAGGGCACCTCGACGTCGAAGCCGGCGTCCTTGGCGGCCTTCTCCACGCCCGCGGCACCCGCGAGCACGATCAGGTCGGCCAGCGAGACCTGCTTGCCGCCGGTCTGGGCGGCGTTGAAGGACTCCTGGACGCCCTCCAGGGTGCGCAGCACCGAGCGCAGGCGGTCGGGCTCGTTGACCTCCCAGCCGATCTGCGGCTCGAGGCGGATGCGGGCGCCGTTGGCGCCGCCGCGCTTGTCGCTGCCGCGGAAGGAGGCGGCCGACGCCCACGCGGTGGACACCAGCTCGGACACCGACAGGCCCGACTCGAGGACCTTCGCCTTGAGGGAGGCGACGTCCGCGGCGTCGATCAGCTCGTGGGTGCGCTCCGGCAGCGGGTCCTGCCAGATCAGCGTCTCGGAGGGGACCTCCGGGCCGAGGTAGCGCACGACCGGGCCCATGTCACGGTGGGTGAGCTTGAACCAGGCCCGCGCGAAGGCGTCCGCGAACTCGTCGGGGTTCTCGTAGAAGCGGCGCGAGATCTGCTCGTAGACCGGGTCGAAGCGCAGCGCCAGGTCGGTGGTGAGCATCGTCGGCCGGTGCTTCTTCGACGGGTCGTGCGCGTCGGGGACGATGGCCTCGGCGTCCTTGGCCACCCACTGCTTGGCGCCGGCCGGGGACTCGGTCAGCTCGTACTCGAACTCGAAGAGGTTCTTGAAGAAGCCGTTGCTCCACTGGGTGGGCGTGGTGGTCCAGGTGACCTCGAGGCCACTGGTGATCGTGTCGCCGCCCTTGCCGCTGCGGTAGGTGCTCTTCCAGCCCAGGCCCTGCTCCTCGAGCGAGGCGGCCTCGGGGTCGTTGCCGACGTGGTCGGCCGGGCCGGCGCCGTGGGTCTTGCCGAAGGTGTGACCGCCCGCGATCAGGGCGACCGTCTCCTCGTCGTTCATCGCCATGCGGCGGAAGGTCTCGCGGATGTCGCGGGCCGAGGCGATCGGGTCCGGGTTGCCGTTCGGGCCCTCCGGGTTGACGTAGATCAGACCCATCTGGACCGCGCCGAGGGGCTCCTCCAGCTCACGGTCGCCGGAGTAGCGCTGGTCGTCGAGCCAGGTGGTCTCGGGGCCCCAGTACACGTCCTCGTCGGGCTCCCACACGTCCGCGCGGCCGCCGGCGAAGCCGAAGGTCTTGAAGCCCATCGTCTCCAGGGCGACGTTGCCCGCGAGGATCATGAGGTCGGCCCAGGACAGGCTCTGGCCGTACTTCTTCTTGACCGGCCACAGCAGACGGCGGGCCTTGTCGAGGTTGGCGTTGTCCGGCCAGCTGTTCAGGGGGGCGAAGCGCTGCTGACCGGCGCCGGCGCCACCGCGGCCGTCGCTGATCCGGTAGGTGCCGGCGCTGTGCCAGGCCATACGGACGATCAGCGGGCCGTAGTGACCGAAGTCGGCCGGCCACCAGTCCTGCGAGGTGGTGAGCACCTCGGCGATGTCACGCTTGACGGCGGGGAGGTCCAGCGACTGGAAGGCCTCGGCGTAGTCGAACTCCTCGCCCAGCGGGTTCGCCACGGCGGGGTTCTTCGCGAGGATCTTCAGGTTGAGGCGATCCGGCCACCACTGGCGGTTTCCGCCGCCCTGGGTGGGGTGCGCGGCGCGCCCGTGCGCGACCGGGCACTTGCCTGCCTCCGCCGGCTTCTCGTCAGTGACGATCGCGTCATGGTTCTCGGTCATGGGGGAATCCTTTTGGGGGGCTGGGCGGATCACGGGCTCGGGAACCACGGGCGCGCGGACGGCGGGGCGCTGACCCCGCCGTCGCTCGTTCATGGTGCCGACGTCGCTTCTTCCTGGACCGCCTGGACCTGATTTCTCCTGCTCCTGCGGCTTGGCCGAAGCCGATCCTGATCCTACAATGGACAATGTCTAAGTCAAGTGAGGCTCCAAAGTCACACCCGTTCGGGACCTGGTCCCCCTGCTGTTAGGCTGATTCGTATGAGTGACCTTCTGGAACGGCTGCGCGGCCGCGGATGGCGGATGACCGCGCAGCGGCGCGTCGTGGCCGAGGTCCTCGAAGGCGATCACGTCCACCTGACGGCCGACGAGGTGCACGCCCGGGCCGTGGCCAAGCTGCCCGAGATCTCCCGGGCGACCGTGTACAACACGCTGGGTGAACTCGTGTCGCTCGGCGAGGTCATCGAGGTCGCCACCGACAAGCGCGCCAAGCGGTACGACCCCAACGCCCACCGTCCGCACCACCACCTCGTCTGCGCGCGGTGCGGCGCGATCCGCGACGTCCACCCGAGCGGCAACCCGCTGGCCGACCTGCCCGACTCCGAGCGCTTCGGCTTCGCGGTCTCGGACGTCGAGGTGACGTACCGCGGCATCTGCCCGAACTGCGCGGCGGCGTGAGGGCACGAGGCACCCAGGTCCGCGAAAGGGCCCCGGCACGATGAGTGCCGGGGCCCTTTTTCGTCGCCGGAGGCGGCCGGGCGGGCTCGGGGCGGGCGGACACGCCGAAGGGCCCGGATCCTGGGATCCGGGCCCTTCGGGCTTCAGTAGCGGGGACAGGATTTGAACCTGCGACCTCTGGGTTATGAGCCCAGCGAGCTACCGAGCTGCTCCACCCCGCGTCGATGAAGGCAACGTTACGTCAATACGGCGGGAAGAGGCAAATCACTGTCCTGGGCCGGTTCGGCGCCGGCCGAGGACGGGGCGGGGGCGTGGTGGCGTGGAGGCGCGGGGGTGCAGGGGTGCGGGGGCACGGGCTCAGAGAGGACCGGGTGCGGTGCTCGCCCCCGCCGGGCCCGCATCCGCCGGGCCCGCATCCGCCGGACCAGGTCGGACCAGGCCTGGCCGGATTCGGCGCGGCCGGACTCGGCCCGGTCCCGGCTCGGGCACGGACGGGCGACGGGCTCGGGGCGCCGTCAGCCACCGGTCGGGACCGCGACGGCGGGGCCGCGACGACGGTCCGGTCCCCGGTCGGGGGCGCGCGGCCGGCCGCGACCGTCCGGTCCCGGGCGGGCCGCCACCGGGTTCCCGCGCGGCACGGCGGTGCCCGGCTCCCGCCCGGGGTGCCGCTAGGCGGACAGTTCCTCCCGCAGGGCGTCCCGCAGGCGAGCCGCGCGTTCCGCCACCTCGCGGGGCCCCAGCGCCACCGCCCGGTCCGCCCAGCGCTGGCCTTCCGCCAGCTCGCCGCGACGCGCGTAGACGAGGGCGAGCCGCAGCGCCGCCCGGCCGTGGCCGGCGTCGGCCGCCCGGGTCCACCAGACGGCCGCCTCCGGCTCGCTCCCCTCACGGGCCAGCAGCAGCCCGAGGTTGAAGGCGCCGTTGCGGGACCCGGCCTCGGCGGCCTGCCGGTACCACCGGGCCGCCTCCACCACGTCGCCCCGCGCGGCGGCCAGCATGCCGACCCGCACCTGCGCCCGCCGGTGCCCCTGGGAGGCCGCCCGCTCGTACCACTCCTCGCACTCGGTCTTCTCGTGCGCCGGCTCCCCGAGCTCATGCGCGGGCGCGGGCGGCCGGCGCGCGTCCAGCACGGCCGCCAGCCGGTACGCCGCCTCCGCGTTCCCCCCGCCGGCGGCGCACCGCAGATGCCGTTCGGCCTCCTGTTCGTCCCCGTCGCGCAGCCGCGCCATTCCCACCTGGAGCGCGGCCTCGGTGTGCCCGGCCGCCGCCGCCCGCTCGTACCAGCGCAGCGCGTGTTCGTCCTCGCCCCGCCCCGCGAACAGGATGCCCAGGTTGAACGCGGCGTCGACGCTCCCCGCCTCCGCGGCCTTGGAGAACCACGGCTCGGCGCCGGCCGTGTCCCCGCCCTGGAGCAGCAGGACGGCGAGGGCGTTGGCCGCCTCCCGGTGCCCCGCGTAGGCGGCGCGCCGGTACCACTGCTCGGCCTGGGAGGTGCGGCCCTGCTCGGCGCAGAGCAGCCCGAGGTTGTAGGCGCCGTTGTCGTCACCGGCGTCCATCGCGGCCCGGTACCAGCGCTCGGCGGTCTGGGTCTGGCCCCGCTCGGCGTACAGCGCGCCCAGCGCGTTCGCCGCGTTGCCGTCGCCGTCCTGCGCGGCCCGCAGCCACCACATGGCGGCGTTCTCCGTGTCGCCGGCGTCGCGCAGCAGGAACCCGAGCGCGCAGGCGGCCTGCGGTTCGCCGTCCTTGGCGGACGTCAGGTACCAGCGACCGGCCTCCTTGAGATCGCCCCGCCTCTCCAGGATCGCGCCGAGGTACAGGGCGGCCCGCCGGTGGCCGCGCGCGGCGGCCTGTCTGTACCACTGCTCGGCCTCCGCCGACGCGGGGCCCCCCGGTTCGGCGACGTCCGTCTCGCCGTCGGCGGTCCGCGCCCCCGGCGGCCGGTCGAGGGCGCGCGCCAGCCGGTACGCCGCCTCCCGGTGCCCCCGCTCGGCCGCGGCCCGCATCCACCGCTCGGCCTCCCGGTCCCCGCGGTGCTCCAGCAGGTCGGCCAGGGCGTACGCGCCCAGCACATGTCCCTGCTCGGCGGACTGGCGCAGCCAGTACTCGGCGGCGGGCTCGTCCCCGCGCTCACGGTGATGGCGGCCCAGCGCGTGCGCGGCGGCCGCGGAACCGGCGACGGCGGCGACCCGCCACCATCCGGCGGCGTCGTCGGCGTAGCCGCGCTGGTGGAGGAGGACACCGAGGTTGTTGGCGGCGGCACGGTCGCCGGCCGCGGTCGCGGCCCGCAGATGGGGCTCGGCGCCGTCGAGATCACCGCGGCGCAGCAGCATGGCCCCGAGAACGCTCATCGCCTCGACGTCGCCGGCCTCGGCGGCCAGCCGTCGGCGGACCTCCTCGACGGCCTCCCCCGTCTCGTCCCGGTTCATCTCCCGGTTGTCGTCCGCACTCTCGTCACTCTCGTCCAGGGTCGCTTCCTCACTGGAAGGCCGCACAAACCGCCCTGTCCCGTACAGAGTTGCCTTGTCCCCCATAACGTCCATCGTCGCACCACCTGCAACCCGGGTACACCTGGTATACCGCAGCCCGTGAGGTCACTTCAGCGTTTTGTCGACATGCCCACAGAGAGACAAGTCAAACACAGTTCCCCCAACTACCCGAGGCGGCACGGCGGTACGAGTTCCGAGTACATGCGTTCGCACACCACGAAGGCCCGGATCCTTTTCAGGATCCGGGCCTTCGCTTTCAGTAGCGGGGACAGGATTTGAACCTGCGACCTCTGGGTTATGAGCCCAGCGAGCTACCGAGCTGCTCCACCCCGCGCCGTGTTCCACAACCGTATCACGACGCGAGGTGGGCCTTGACCAGCCGCTTCGACCGGCCGCTCAGCTCGACGGCCCCGCCGGCAGCCGGGGCCGGTCAGCCGCTGGGGCTGGCCCCGGGGGTGGGACTGCTGCTGGGCTTGCCGCTCGGTGCGCTGCCCGCGCCCGGACTGGCGCTCGGACTCGGGCTGCTTCCGGCCTTGTTGCCGCCGCTTCCGCCCGTTCCGGCCTTGTCCGCCTCGGCCTGTGCCTTCGCGGCGCGCTGCAGTGCGGCCTCGAGGTCCTTCTGCGCCTTGGCGTACGCGTCCCAGTCGGGCTTCTTCAGTGCTTCCTGACCGGCGGTGAAGGCCTCCTGGGCGTCCTTCAACGCCTCCTGGACCGTCGCGTCGCCGGACGCCGGCGGGGTCGTGGTGCCGCCCTCGTCCGGTGGCGTCGGTGTCGTGCCCTCCGCCCCGAAGACCTTGTTGAGGGCCTCGTCGAGGGTGTCCTCGAAGGCGGTGACGCCTCCGTAGGTCACCAACACCTTCCGCAGCAGCGGGTACTTGAGTCCACCACCGCGTACGTAGACCGGCTCCACGTAGAGCAGTCCTCCGTCGAGCGGCACCGTCAGCAGGTTGCCGTACTCGACCTCCGAGTCGCCGCCTCTCAGCAGCCTGATGGACTCGGCGATGTCCTGTTCGGAGTTGAACTGGCTCTGCACCTGCTTGGGTCCGTCGACGGTCGTGCTCGTCGGCAGTTTCAGGACTCTGATCTTGCCGTAGTCCGGTGTCCCGGCCTCGGAGTCGACGGCCATGAACGCGCTGAGGTTGTCCCGGCCGTTGGGCGTGAACGTCGTCGTCAGCGAGAACGCCTGCGCCGCCTGGTCGGGCATCCTCATGCTCAGGTAGTACGGCGGCACCGCGTCACCCGACTTGTTGGTCGGGTCGTCCGGCACCTGCCACACCTCGCTGCCGCTGAGGAACGTCGTCGCGTCCTTCACGTGGTAGCGGGTGAGCAGCTCGCGCTGGACCTTGAACAGGTCCTGCGGGTACCGCAGGTGCGCCATCAGGTCGGTGGAGATGGCCGACTTCTTCTCCACCGTGCCGGGGAACGCCTTCATCCAGGTCTTCAGGACCGGGTCCTCGGTGTCCCACTGGTAGAGCTTGACCTCGCCGGTGTACGCGTCGACGGTCGCCTTCACCGAGTTCCGGATGTAGTTGACCTGGTTCTGCTGGGCCACCACCGCGCGGTTGTCGTTGGTGGCGGTCAGCGAGTCGGCCGTCGTGTCACCGAGGGTCGTGCGCGAGGCGTACGGGTATCCGTTGGTGGTCGTGTACGCGTCCACGATCCACTGGATCCTGTCCCCGACGACCGCCGGATAGGCGTCGCCGTCGATCGTCAGCCACGGGGCGACCGCCTCCACGCGCTCCTTCGGCGTCCGGTTGTACAGGATCCGCGATCCCTCGCCGATCGCACCGGAGTACAGGATCTGCGGCTCGCCGAACGCCACCGCGTAGGCGGCCCGGTTCACCGGGTTGGAGAGGTTGACGCCGCTCTTGCCGGTGTAGCTGGTGGTCTTCTCGCCGCTGTCGTCGGAGTAGTCGATCTCCTTCTGGGGACCGCCGACGATCGAGTACGTGGTCGTCTTCTCGCCGTAGTAGATCCGCTGCTGGTACTGCCCGAGGACCCCCTGGGACGGCAGGTTGGACTCGGTGAAGGAGGGCCGGCCCTCGGAGTCGGCGGTGGTGCCCTTGGCGGCGACCACACCGTAGCCGTGGGTGTAGCGGAAGTGGTTGTTGATCCAGTTCTGCTTGTCCACGCCCGCGAGGTTCAGCTCGCGCAGGCCGATGACCGTGTCCTGGTCCTCGCCGTTCACGCTGTAGCGGTCGACGTCCAGGTTGTCCGGGAAGGCGTAGTATTTCCGCATCTGCTGGAGCTGCTGGAACGTCGGCGACGCGATGTTCGGATCCATGATGCGGATGCTCGCCGTGGCGTCGACGTCGTCGCGCAGCCGCGTCTTGTCCTCGGTGTTGCTCGTCCCCGAGTACTCGGTGACCTGGGTGCCGTCGATGCCGTAGGCCTCACGCGTCGCCTTGAGGTTCTTCTCGACGTACGGGGCTTCCTTGGCCTGCTCGTTCGGCTGGACCTGGAACTTCTGGACGATCGCCGGGTACAGGCCGCCGATCAGGATCGCGGAGAGCACCATCAGGCCGAAGCCGATCACCGGGAGCTGCCAGGTGCGCCGCCACAGGGTGGCGAAGAACAGCAGCGCGCAGATGACGGCGATGCAGAACAGGATCGTCTTGGCCGGCAGGTAGGCGTTGGCGTCGACGTACCTGAGGCCCGTCCAGTTGTCGGTGGCCTTGAAGTCGCTGGACTTCACCGCCAGGCCGTACCGGTCGAGCCAGTAGGCGACCGCCTTCAGCGCGACGAAGACGCCCAGCAGCACCGACAGGTGCCCGGTGGCCGCGGCCGTGGCGCGCGCGCCGGGGCTGGTGACGCGCAGCCCGCCGTACAGGTAGTGGGTGAGCGCGGCGGCGATCAGGGAGAGGATCGTGGCGGCGAAGCCGAAGCCGAGCAGGAACCGGTACCAGGGCAGGTCGAAGGCGTAGAAGGACACGTCGAGGTGGAACTGCGGATCCTTCTGGCCGAAGGACACGCCGTTGACCCACATCAGCCAGGTGCGCCACTGCCCGGACGCCGAGGCGCCGGCGATCAGCCCGACCAGGGCGGTGATCCCGAACAGCAGCCACTTCTTGTACGGCGCGATGCCCATCCGGTAGCGGTCGAGGCTCTGCTGCTCCATCGACATCGCGCTCAGCGGCGGACGCAGCCGGTGGGCCAGCCAGATGTTCAGGCCGACCGCGAGGGCCATCAGCAGGCCGAAGACGAAGAAGAGACCGACCTTGGTCCACAGGGTCGTGGTGAAGACGGACGAGTAGTTCACCGACCGGTACCACAACCAGTCCGTCCAGAACCCGGCGAACATCGTGAACGCCATGCCGAGTACGGCAAGGACGCCCAGTGTCATGAGCAGGGTCCGGACACGCCGGGACGGGCGTCCCACTCTGATCCGCGGCCCTGTCGGGCCTCCGCCGCGGTCCGGCATCTGGAAAGCCAAGGTGTGCACCTCGAAAGTCGCTGTTGAGTCCGTCAGGCCCGCGTGTTCGTGGACCGTGGGTGGCCCCCCGTGATCGTGGGCCCACACCTATGAAACTTACTCACCGTTTACCCGGTTCCCGATTCCGTCCAGGAACGAGGCAGGATTGTGACCATGTCCAACACTCCCATGGCGGCGAGCCCGCTCACCCGGGCCGTGCTCGAGATCGACGAGTACGCCTCCGGCCTCGGCTGGGACCAGCCCGCCCGCCTCTTCGCCCTCGTAGACACCGCACGGCTGCGGGTCGAGGAACCCGCGCTCGCCGCCCAGCTCGGTCTGGAGGACGAGACCGAGACCACGGGTCTCACCCCGATCGAGCAGGACGAAGTGCCAACGGACAAGCCGCTCGACGAGTTCCTGGCCACGATCGCCTGGCCCGACGCCGTGGCCGGCTGCGCCCTGACCGTGGAGCGACTGATGCTGCCCCCGTCCGCCGAGGCCCAGGTCCCGCAGGGGATGAGCGAGGCGAAGCTGGCCCGGTGGGTGGCGGAGCACCCCGACCGCCAGGAGGTCCGGATGACGGTCGCCGTGCTGCGGGACGGCTCCCGCGAGTCGGCCCTGCGGCTGCGGGAGAAGGACGCGTCGACGGAGGTCCTCACGGGCTCCGGTCTGGTCCCGGGCCTGGCCGACGCCCTGTCGGCGACCTTCGAGGAGTAGTCGGCCGGCTCCGGACGGCGGCGGACCCGGCCGGCGCTCCCGCCCGCCGGGCTACCCGGCCGTGCACTTCGGCAGGCCGGCCGTGTCGCCGTCGCGGATGTCCTCCAGTGCGCCGAGGGCGTCCTCGATGGTGCCGACCTTGACCAGCGTGAGCCCGCCGGGGGTGTCCTTGGCGGCGGCCGCGCAGTTGTCGGCGGGCGTGAGGAAGTACTGGGCGCCCTTGTCGCGCGCGCCGACGGTCTTCATCTCGATGCCGCCGATCGGTCCGACCTTGCCGTCGTCGTCGATGGTCCCGGTGCCGGCGACGAACTTCCCGCCGGTGAGGCTGCCGGGGGTGAGCTTGTCGTAGATGCCGAGCGCGAACATCAGGCCGGCGCTCGGCCCGCCCACGTCGGCGAGCTTGATGTCGATGGTGAAGGGGAAGGTGTGGTCGGTCCCCGCCGAGATCCCGACGATGGCCCGCTTCTCGCCGCTGTCGTCGGAGGCCGCCGTGGTGATCGTCACGTTCCGGCTCTCGGTCGCCGTCCGCTTCTCCTTCTCGGCGGCGGCCTGTTCCTTCGCCGGCACGATCGTGAAGACGACCTTCTCGCCGGGCTCGTGCTTGGTCACCAGCTCCGCGACGTCGGAGGGCTGCTTGACGGCCGTGCCGTCCACGGCCTTGATCACGTCACCGGCGTGCAGCCTGCCCTCGGCGGGCGAGCCCTTCACCACGGTGGAGACGATCACCCAGGACTGCACCGGGATGTCCAGTTCCTTCAGGGCGGCGACCTTGGCGCTCTCCTGGGACTGGCTGAACTCCTCGGCGTTCTCCTGGGTGGACTCCTCCTCGGTCTTGCCGTCCGGGTACAGCGTGTCGTGCGGCACGACCTTGTTGTCGTGCGCGAGCCATCCGTAGACGGCCTCGACGAGGTTCATCCGGTAGTCGGCGCTGGTGACCCGCACGGTGGTCATGTTGAGGTGGCCGGTCGTGTCGTAGGTCTTCCGGCCGGAGATCTGCAGCACCGGCTCGCCGTCGTGCTCGCCCAGGGTGTTCACCGTGGGCCCCGGGGACATCTCCGCGTACGGCACGGTGATGAGCACTCCCGCGCACAGGAGCGCGATCAGCATCAGGGTGGAGGCGAGCATCGTCGCGGTGCGGCGTGGCATGCCTCGACAGTACGGGACGCTTCTGTCAGCGCACCGTCAGGGCCACCGCCCGGGTCACGGACCTCACGTACCGGAGTGGGTCTTCTCCATGGCCGCCCGGAACCTGGCGTATCCGTCCAGCTCGGGGCCGTCGCCGCGGGCCTTGCGGGTCCGGTTGGCCCAGCTGCCCCACAGACCGGCACCGATCGCAGCCACCAGCGGAATCAGCAACCAGGCAAGCGCCGCCATGCCGACCTCCCAACCCCATGCGAGCGACCGCGACTGACTGATCAGCAGATTAACCATTCGCACTGACAACGCTCACGGCAGGGGTGCGGTTACGCAACCGGAGTCCGGCGCGGGGCGGGGCCCTGCCCGGGAACCTGCGATCAGCAGGCGCCCACCCACTCCTCGGTCCCGTCGGAGAACCTCTGGTGCTTCCAGATGGGGACCTCGTGCTTGAGGTCGTCGATCAGCTTCCGGCAGGCCTCGAAGGCCTCGCCCCGGTGCGGACACGACACGGCGACGACGACGGCGAGATCGCCGACCGACAGGTCTCCCACCCGGTGCACGGCCGCGAGCGCCCGCACCGGGTACTCGGCGGCCACCTTCTCCGCGATCCGCCGCATCTCCGCCTCGGCACTGGGATGGCAGGAGTACCCGAGCGCGTCGACGTCGGCGCCCCCGTCGTGGTTGCGCACGGTCCCCACGAAGAGTGCCGTCCCGCCGGCCGCGTCGTCGCCGACGGCCGTGAAGACCTCGTCCACGGAGAGCGCGCGGTCACGGATCGCGATCAGCTTGACGGGGTCCTGAGCCGGCTGCTCACCGGGGTGATCGTTGCTGGGTGCCATGCCTTCATCGTGCCGCATGCCGGGGAGCGGCGGGAACGGTGTCGCCGACCGGCACGCGCGCGTGGGTCCCGGCGTCTCCTCCCGGGCGAGCGCTTCGGCGCGGGAGGCGCGGTCCGGCCCGTTCGTCGTCCGCGGGCCGGGGCCGCGTCAGGGCCGTCGGCGGCCGGGGGCCGGGCCCGTCCGCGCGCCCCCTGTCACCGCCGCGCTTCGTGGTCGCCTCCGCGCCGCGCCGTCCGGACGCGCCGTCCGGTCACCTCCGCCGCGCCTTCCGCGCCCTGCGCACCACGGCTGCCGCGCCCAGCAGGGCGACCGTCGCGCCCGCGGCGCCCGCGGCCGTCGCGTCCTTGCGGCCGAGCCGCCGGCCGGCCACCGTGTGCCGTCCGGACACCTCCTCCAGCAGCTCCGCGAGCACCTCCTCGTTGGTCCACTTCGCCCGCCACCCGGCATCGTGCAGCCGGCTGCCGCTCACCACCCACGGGTACATCGTGTACGCCAGGTCCCCCGCCGGAGACGGCGTGAGCCCGATGCGGTGCAGCCGGGCCGCGGCGCCCAGCGCGACCGCCGACGGCAGCTCCATCCGCCGGATCCCGCTGAGCTCCTCGACCTCCTCCTGCTCCAGCCAGCCGTCGCACCCGACGGCCAGCTCCCCGTCGACCTTCTCCAGGACGGCGTACTCCAGCGCGCTGCACAGGTCCTCCACGTGGCAGAACTGCCAGGCCGGCCGTGACCCGGCGACGACCAGGAGGCGGGGCGACTCAAAGTACCGGGTCAGCGCGGTGTCCGTACCGCCCACCAGCACCGCCGGCCGCACCACGGTGACGTTGAGCCCGGGGTGCGCCCGCGGGGCGCGCCGCGCCAGCCGCTCGATCTCCAGCAGGTCGCCGACGCCGGTCGCCTCGGCCGTCGCCTTCAGCTCCGCGTCCTCCGACAGCGGCAGCTCGTTGTCCGGCAGCGCGCCGTAGACCATCGCGGAGGTGCACAGCACCACGCGGTGCACCCCGGCCGCCGCGGCGGCGGTCAGCACCGTCTGCGTCCCCCGCACGTTGTACGCCGTCCGGGCGGCGCTGTCACTCCCCAGGTCGAGATCGAGCGCGAGGTGGACCACCACGTCCGCGCCCCGCAGCTTGTCGGCGATCGCCGGGTCGCGGACGTCGAGGATGTGCCACTGGGCCGGCTCGCACTCCCCCCGTCGCTCGTCGATGGCGACGACCTGCTTGATCTCGTCCGACGCGGCGAGGCGCTCGGTGAGCAGCGCACCCACTCCGGTCGCCGCGCCGGTGACGGCGACGACGGGCCCCCGGCCGCCGGCCGGGGTCGAGTGGTTTCGCGCTGCGCGAACCTGCGGATCTGGGGAACTCACCAGGTGTCTCCAGCGGTTGTTTTCCATACGAGCGCGAGTGACGCGTACGTACCAGGTGGCATCCATCCTGCCGCAGGCCGAGAGTCGGCGAAGCACCGAGGCCCGATCGAGCCGGGGTGTCTACGCTGGGTGGTGTTACAGGGCAGCCGCGCCGCCGGACGAGAGCCGGTGGCCTTACCAGCCGAGGAACCCCGTGAGTGACACCCCATTCGGATTCGGCCTTCCGCCGGAGGAGCCGGACGACGGCGACGAGGGCAAGAAGAAGGACCCGCAGGGCGGCGGTGGTCAGGGACCGGCCGGCCCGTTCGGTTTCGGGCTGCCCGGCGCCGGAGGTTTCGGCGGCCCGGGTGCCGACAATCCGCTCGCAGCCATGTTCGGCTCGCTGAACCCCACCGACCTGGGTGCCGCGTTCCAGCAGCTGGGCCAGATGCTCTCGTACGAGGGCGGCCCGGTGAACTGGGACATGGCCAAGCAGATCGCCCGCCAGACCGTCTCCCAGGGCACCGCCGACGGCGTCAAGGACACGAGCGTGGGCCCCGCCGAGCGCACCGCCGTGCAGGAGGCCGTGCGTCTGGCCGACCTGTGGCTGGACGACGTGACCTCCCTGCCGTCCGGCGCCGGCTCGGCCGTGGCCTGGTCGCGCGCGGAGTGGGTCGAGGCGACCCTGCCCGCGTGGAAGGAGCTGGTCGACCCGGTCGCCGAGCGGGTCGGCGCCGCCATGGGCGACGTCCTGCCGGAGGAGATGCAGGCCATGGCCGGCCCGCTGATCGGCATGATGCGCTCGATGGGCGGCGCGATGTTCGGCTCCCAGATCGGGCAGGCCGTCGGCGTGCTCGCGGGCGAGGTCGTCGGCTCGACCGACATCGGCCTGCCGCTCGGCCCGGCCGGCCGGGCCGCGCTGCTGCCGGTGAACATCGAGACGTTCGGCAAGGACCTCGGCGTGCCCAAGGACGAGGTGCGGCTCTACCTCGCCCTGCGCGAGGCCGCCCACCAGCGTCTCTTCGCGCACGTGCCGTGGCTGCGCTCGCACCTGTTCGGCGCGGTCGACGGCTACGCGCGCGGGATCAAGGTCGACACCGCCAAGCTGGAGGACGTGGTCGGACAGTTCGACCCGCAGAATCCCGAGCAGCTGCAGGACGCCCTCCAGCAGGGCATGTTCCAGCCGGAGGACACCCCGGAGCAGAAGGCCGCCCTGGCCCGTCTGGAGACGGCGCTGGCCCTGGTCGAGGGCTGGGTGGACGCGGTGGTGCACGCGGCCGCCAAGCCGCGTCTGTCGTCCGCGGACGCGCTGCGCGAGACCCTGCGCCGCCGCCGCGCCTCGGGCGGCCCCGCGGAGCAGACGTTCGCCACGCTGATCGGCCTCGAGCTGCGCCCCCGCCGGCTGCGCGACGCCTCCCGGCTGTGGGCCTCGCTGACGGACGCGCGCGGTGTCGACGGCCGCGACGCCCTGTGGGCCCACCCGGACATGCTGCCGACGGCCGCCGACCTGGACGACCCGGACGGCTTCGTGCACCGCGAGCACATGGACTTCTCCGAGTGGGACAAGATGCTCGGCGAGGCGGCGAGCGGCTCCTCGGGCGAGAAGCCGGACCTGAAGAAGGACGACGAGACCGACGGCGAGGGCGACGGCACCGAGTGAGCCTGCACGACGACGCGGTCCTCGTCCTGAAGCGGTACGAGGGCCAGGAGGCGCTGCGCCAGGTCTACCTGGAGCACCTGGAGGCCCACCCGGACGGCATGTGGAAGGCCTGCGGGGCCGGACACCTCACCGCGAGCGCCCTGGTGATCGACCCCGACCGGGGGCGGGTGCTGCTGACCCTGCACAGGAAGCTGCGGATGTGGCTGCAGATGGGCGGTCACTGCGAGCCGCAGGACGTCTCCCTGGAGGCGGCCGCCCTGCGCGAGGCCGCCGAGGAGTCCGGCATCGCGGGCCTGGCGCCGCTGCCGGGCGGCCCGGTCCGTCTGGACCGCCACCCGATCCCCGCCCCGTGCCACTGGCACCTCGACGTCCAGTACGCGGCCGTGGCCCCGGCCGGCGCCACCCAGACGATCAGCGACGAGTCCCTCGACCTGCGCTGGTTCCCGTACGCCGAGGTCGCGGACGTGGCGGACGAGTCGGTCGTACGCCTACTGGAGGCGACCCGCGCGCGACTGTGAGCGCGCGCGACGCGTTCGAGCCGGGACGTGTGACACGGCGGTGAGCGCGAACGTGCAAGGGGCGACCGCCTGGACGGTCGCCCCTTGCGTTCGCTTCCCGGACGGTGCGGGACCGTGCGGAAGCGGTCAGCTCCAGACGTTGCCCTGGTTCTGCCCGCGCGCGCCCTGCTGGCCCATGCCGTACTGGGCGGCGAGGCCGGATCCGATCTGGGCGTTCTGCGGCGGGAGCAGCTCACTCGGCTGGACGAGGGCGAAGCCCGTGCCCATGAAGCTGAGTTCCCAGCCCTCACCGGTGCTGCCGCGCCGGCGCCACACCCCGGAGGAGTGCGTCTGGGCCTGCATCTGCACCCGCAGCCCGGTGGACCAGGCGACGATCGCGTCCGCGTCGCAGTTGACGTACTTGTCCGGCGTGACCTGGAGCATCAGCGGGGCGCCCGAGGTCATCAGGGCCACCCGGCCGCGGCCGGTGATGTTGAGCTGGTACTTCCCGGAACCGGAGATGCCGTAGAGGCTGTCGACGGCGATGACCTCGTGGTGGAGCGAGGAGTCCATCGCCAGCACGTAGCTGCTGTCGACGGTCAGGCCGTCGTTCTCCACGTCCACCAGGTGGACGTGCTGGGCGAGGTTGGCGAGGTAGACGGTCCCCTGGCCGTGACAGCGCATCAGGTCCAGGCCCTCGCCGGTGCGCGCACGCGCGCGTGACTGGCTGTTGGTCTGGAACTCGGCGTCGAACTCGACGAGGCCCTGGTAGGCGACCATGGTGCCCTTGCGGGCGAGGACGTCGTCGTGGCCCTCCAGGGCGACACGGAGCATCTGCTTGTTCTGCAGGCTCCACCGCTCCTGGGTCGGCTGGTCGTTGTAGGCGAAAAGCGGGCTCTGCATGGTGACTCTGGCTCCCCCTCAGCCCCGGATCCGGAGGCGGTCGGTGCTGTCCTCGCTGGGCTGGACGACGACGATCCCCTCACCGGAGAAGGCCATCTGGTAGGCCTCGCCGCTGCCCCGGCCGATGAGCGACTGCGCCCTGAAGCTGCGCTTGCCCTTCACCTTGAGGTTCGGCGACCAGGCGACGAGTGCGTCGGGGTCGACGTACGTCTCGTTCTCGCCGCCGCCGCAGTCCACGACGATCGGCTTGCCCCGGGAGGTCAGCGCGACCCAGCCCTGCCCGGAGATCTTCGTGTTCCACAGGCCCTGGCCGGCGAACTTCGCCAGCCCCTTGACCCGCTCCACACCCCAGGTGAGATGCGCGTCGAAGGCGAGCAGGTTGGTGGCGTTGACCGAGATGCCGTCGCCGTTGAGGTTGATCACGACGACGTTGGCGCCGTAGTCGGCGAGGTACAGCAGGCCGTCGCCGGAGCACTTCATCAGGGGGGCGCCCTCGCCGGTCATCCAGTCGCGCGCGATCTGGCGCACGGCGGGCGGGTTGGGCTCGTACTGCACGAAGCCCTCGTAGGCGACCATCGAGCCCACGCGCGCGAAGAGGTCGTTCCCGGTCTGCATGGCGACCTTCAGCATGTGGTTGCCGTGGTTCTCCATGCGGGCGGTGACGGGTGCGGAGGCGTAGCCCGCGAGTGGCTGGTTCATGACGGGCTCCCTCAGACCTCGTACGGCTGGACGACGATGAAGTTGCCGGGCGCGCCCCGGAACTGGAGGTTGACGCTCTCGCCGGTGTCGCCGGGGTAGGCGTTGCGGCGCATCCGCACCTGGCTGGAGACGACGACCTGCGAGGCGGCCGACCAGGCGACGACGGCGTTGCAGTCGGCGAAGGTGGTGGGCGTGACCGGCAGGACGACGGGGACGCCGTGCGTCTTCACGACGATCGTGCCGGTGCCCGTGAACTGCATGGTGAACAGCGCGCCGCCGGGGATGCCGTGGCCCTCGATGCGGCGGACCTCGTACTGGAGGCCCTCGTCGAAGGCGAGGACGTTCTCCGCGGAGACGCAGATGCCGTCGCCCTGGAGCTCGATGGGGTGCAGCATGGTGGAGTTCTCGGCGAGGAACACCTGTCCCTGGCCGGTGCAGCGCATCAGCTGCATCTCCTGGCCCGTCGCGTTGCCCACGATCCGGCCCGCGAACCCGGCACCCTTGTAACTGAAGTCCACTTTGCCCTGGTACAGCACCATGCTGCCCTGGCGGGCGAGCACGGGCTGGCCGCCGACGCCGAGGTCGACGCGGACCATCTTCCGGTTCTGCTGCGTCCAGCGCTGCCCGGTGGGGGTCTCCTTGAACTGCTGGAGCGCGGCGGCCACACCGGCGCCCGCCTGGGGCGCGCCCTGCGGCACACCGTACGGCTGCTGGCCCGGCACCTGCCCGAACGGGGGCTGCTGGCCGTAGCCCGGCGGCGGGGCCGGCTGCCCGTAGCCGGGCGGGGCCGGGGGCTGGGCGTAGCCGGGCGGCGCGGGGGCGGTCGGCGCGGCGGCCTGGCCGTACGGCGGCTGCTGGGGCGGCTGGCCGTAGGGCGGCTGCTGGCCGTGGGGCGCGGGAGCCGGGGCCGGCGGCGGGACCTGGACGCCGCCGGGCGGAGTCATGGGCGCGACGATGGTGGGCGCGCTGTGCACCGGCTGGGCCGGGGGCGGAGTCGCGGCCGGAGGCGCCGCGGCGGGCGGGGCGAAGCCCTGCGGCGCGGGCTGCGGCTGCTGCGGGGCGGGCGCGGGAGCCGAGGGGGCGCCGAACGCGGGCGGTGCGGCGGCCTGGGCGGGCGGGGCGAAGCCGGGCGCGGCGGCCTGCGGCTGCTGCGGGGCAGCGGGCGCCTCCTCCTCGGCGACCTCGCCGCCGAAGTTCTTCAGCAGCGCCTCCAGGCCGCCGTCGAAGCCCTGACCGACGGCCGCGAAGCGCCACACGTCCTTCAGGTAGAAGTCGCCCAGCATCACCGCTCGTTCGGTGGAGAACTCCGAGCCGTCGAACGCGTAGCGGGCCACCTCCTCGCCGCCCGCGACGATGCGGATGTACCCGGGACCGATCTGCGACATCTGTCCGGCGCCGTCGACGGTCGCCGTGAAGGACAGCTTCCGGATCTGCGGCGGGATCCGGTCCAGGGTGACGCGGAAGGACTCCGTGTCGCCGGCCTGGGCGCCCAGGAGCTGGATGGACTCCTCGGGCGACTTCGGCTGGTTGAAGAAGACGAAGTACCGGTCGTCCGAGAGCCGCTCGTCGGCGTCGAGGCCGAAGCAGCTGATGTCGAAGGTCAGGCCGGGGGCGGAGATCTGCACGCCTACGTACAGATCCGTGCCCGCCGTGAGGTCACTGATCCTGGCCTTGTGGCCGCGTTGGAATTCCCTGGGCATGCGTAACGACCGTCCCCCATCCCGAATGCGAGTGCGTCGCGCCAGGCTAACGGCAAACTCCGACACCGGACGAAGTCGGTACGGACCCGGTACACAACCCGTGCAGGACGGTGCCGCGGGACCCGCGGGCCGGGCGTCCCGTCCGCCTCACGCGTCGCGCGTGCCGCCTCACTCTCCGCGCGCGCCGGGCAGGTGCGGCAGGCGCTGCGCGGCCACCACGCCCTCGAGGTAGCCGCGGGCCCGCTCGGTGCGCGGGTAGGCCTCCAGCAGCCGCCAGAAGCCGGGGCCGTGGCCCGGCACCAGCAGGTGCGCCAGCTCGTGCAGGAGCACGTAGTCGATGACGTACTCGGGCATCCCCTTCAGCCGGTGCGACAGACGGATGCTGCCTTCGGCCGGGGTGCACGAACCCCAGCGCGTGTTCTGGTTGGTGACCCAGCGCACCGAGGCGGGGCGGGCCCGGCCGTCGAAGTACTGGTCCGACAGCCGCTCGGCGCGCTCGGCCAGATCGGCGTCGCCGGGTACGCGCCGGCTCTCCTGGGCGGCCAGCTTGTCGAGCATGACGCTCACCCAGCGCCGCTCCTCGGCCTCGGACATCCGGGCGGGGATGAGCACCACGGTGCGATCGCCCTCGCGGTACGCGGAGACCGTCCGGCGTCGCCGGGTGCTCCTGCGGACCTCGATCGCGCTCGCCAGCGAGCCGCTCGGCGGCTGGCTCGTCGTGCTGCGCTGTGGTGTTCCGGCGCGGTGCGGTGGGTCGGCGGGCACGCCAAGACGTTACCCGGTGCGCCTGGCGGAAGTCCCGGTCCCGGGACGGTTCGGCGGTGAGCCTCCCCCGCGTGTTCGCCACGCACGGCGGATTTATACGAACAATCCGGCCGCCTGTGGACAACTTGCGGCACGCCCTCGGAGGGACCCGGCATGCTGGCAGGCGTCGGTGGAGCGAGGTCGCCCCCACGCCCCCGCTCCGCCGGCGTACGGGGAGTCTCCAGTGGACGGGGGTCTGCGATGCATCCGGTGGTGAAGCCCGCACTGCGGCGCGGCTGGCGTGACCTGAACACCGTGCAGTTCGGGATGACACCGGCGCACGCGATGACGCTCGGTCCGGTGGACACGGCGACGGGCAGCTTCCTCGACCTGCTGGACGGCACCCGCGGGCTGGCGCTCCTGAGGGAGGAGGGACGCCGCATGGACCTGCCCGACGGCCATGTCGACCGGCTGGTCGAGCGGCTGGCGCGGGCGGGCCTGCTGGACGACGCGCGCGGGGGCGGACCGGACGCCGCCTCGCTGCGGGAACGGAAGGAGGCCCTGGACCGGTTGCGCCCCGACCTCGCGTCACTGTCGCTGACCACGCAGGAGCCGGGCGAGGCCCTCGGGCACCTGGCGGCCCGGCGCCGGCTGCGGGTGCAGGTGCGGGGCGCGGGCCGGGTGGGCGCGGCGCTGGCCTCACTGCTGTCGGGTGCCGGGGTCGGCGACGTGTGCGTACGCGACGGCGGCCGGGTGGAGGCGGGGGACGTCGCACCGGGCGGGCTCGCGGCCGAGACGGTCGGCGAGCGCCGGGACGAGGCCGCCCGCCGTGCCGTGCGGCGGGCGGCCCCGGACCGCCCGCCCCGCGGAAGCACCCGGTCAGCGGCCGAGACGGACGCCCCCGGTCTCTCCCTGGTGATCCTCGCCCCACGGGACGACGTGTCCGTGCACGCCCCCGCGCCGGCGGCCGCCGAGGGCCTGATCGCCTCGGGCACCCCGCACCTCTACGCCGGGGTCGTGGAGGCGACCGGAGTGGTCGGCCCGCTCGTCCTGCCCGGTGAGACGGGCTGCGCCGGCTGTCTGCACGAGGCGCGCACCGACCGGGACCCGACCTGGCCGCGGCTGGTCGCCCAGTGGCACTCCGGCAGACGCCGCGGGGCCCGCGCCTGCGACCTGACGCTGGCGACGACGGTCGCCGGACTGGCGGCCGCCCACGCGCTCGCCTTCCTCGACGGCCGGCTCCCGTCGACCGCCGGGGCACGCTGGGAGGTTTCCCTGCCCGCCCTCCAGTGGCGGGCGAGCCCGGTGCGGGCACACTCCGCGTGCCCGTGCGGGGCCGCGGCGAAAGGTAACGAGGAACACACCCCCGAGGACCTGGAACCCCGCGAGACAATGGCGGAGCAACGGCAATCGAAGGAGTTGCGCCGTACGTCGGACGCGGCGCGGCGGGCTGGGACTTGGAGGGCGCATGTCTGATCTTCCCCGGAAGGCGGTCACCCGGACCGCCAAGCTCGCCGCACTCCCGCTCGGCTTCGCCGGACGGGCGACCTGGGGGCTGGGCAAGCGGATCGTGGGCGAGTCCGCGGAGATCGTCGGCCGTGAGCTGCAACAGCGCACGGCGGAGCAGCTCTTCAAGGTTCTGGGCGAGCTGAAGGGGGGTGCGATGAAGTTCGGGCAGGCGCTGTCGGTCTTCGAGTCCGCGCTGCCCGAGGAGGTCGCCGGCCCCTACCGCGCGGCCCTCACCAAACTCCAGGACGCGGCACCGCCGATGCCGACCAGCACCGTGCGCTCCGTGCTCGCGGAGCGGCTCGGCGAGGACTGGCCCGAACTGTTCCTCGAGTTCGACGACAGGCCGGCCGCGGCGGCCTCCATCGGACAGGTGCACCGGGCGGTGTGGCACGACGGACGCGAGGTCGCGGTCAAGGTCCAATACCCCGGAGCGGGCGAGGCCCTGCTGTCCGACCTCACCCAACTGAGTCGTTTCGCCCGCCTGTTGGGCCCGCTCATCCCCGGCATGGACGTCAAGCCCCTGATCACCGAGCTCAGGGACCGTGTCTCCGAGGAGCTGGACTACAACCTGGAGGCCCGGGCCCAGCAGGCGCACGCCCAGGAGTTCGCCGACGACCCCGACGTCGTCGTGCCGGCGGTGGTCCACCAGAGCGACCAGGTCCTGGTCACCGAGTGGATCGACGGTGTGCCCCTGTCCGCGGTGATCACCGACGGCACCCGGGAACAGCGGGACCGCGCAGGCCAGTTGCTGTCCCGGTTCCTCTTCTCCGGCCCGGCCCGCACCGGTCTGCTGCACGCCGACCCGCACCCCGGCAACTTCCGCCTGCTGCCGGGCGGTCCCGGCGGTGACGACGACTGGCGGCTGGGTGTCCTCGACTTCGGCACGGTCGACCGGCTTCCGGGCGGCCTGCCGGACCCGATCGGGGAATCGCTGCGGATGACGCTCGACGGCGAGGCGGACGAGGTCTACGCCCTCCTGTGCGCGGAAGGCTTCGTCAAGGAGTCCATCGAACTGGACCCGGACGCGGTCCTGGACTACCTCCTGCCGATCATCGAGCCGGCCCGGGTCGACGAGTTCACCTTCACCCGTGACTGGATGCGCGGCCAGGCGGCCAGGATCGCCGACCCCCGCTCCCCCGCCCACCAGCTGGGCAGGCAGCTGAACCTGCCGCCCGCCTACCTTCTGATACACCGTGTGACACTCAGCACGATCGGGGTGCTGTGCCAGCTCGGTGCGACGGTGCGCCTGCGCGACGAGTTGGAGGAGTGGCTTCCGGGGTTCGCCCAGGACCCGGAGGCCGGGTCGGCGACGGCGGAGGAGTCGGTGGCGGAGGCGTGAGCGCCGGGCGGCGGCGTCTCCGCCACCCGCAACCACGTGCCGCCGACGGAACGCCCGGCACAACGCGCCGCGGGGGCCGGTCCGTTCGGACGGACCGACCCCCGCGAGGAGAGCTTCGCCTCCCTGACGGAAGGCCACCGCTTCAGGTGGGAAGGGTTACTGCATCACGGCCATGGCGAGCGCCCGGCGGGCACGCAGCGAGGCGCGCTCGGCCCGGCGCTGCATCCGGCGGGCGGTCGCCAGGCGCACGGCCCGGCGCTCCCGCTCGGCCTCGTGCAGTCGCTCGTGCATATGCGCACGAGCCAGGGCTTCTGGGATGAGTTGCATCTCTCGGGTCCTGTTCTGACGCGACTCCATCGCGCCGGTGGTGGTGACGTCTTCGGTCGCGGAGCCTGCGGGCTCGCTGGTGAACGGCTTCATCGGGGCCTGCTTCTGGGGGTCTTGCGTGAGGGGACGGTCGATCGTTCCTGCGGTGTTCATGCCGTGACCGGGTTCTTGCGCGGGCGACCACGCGGCCGCTTCCGGGCGACGACGACACCCTGGACGAACAGCTCGCCGCCCCAGACGCCCCAGGGCTCGCGCCGCTCCTTGGCGCCGGCGAGGCAGGCCTCGATCAGCGGGCAGGTGCGGCACAGGGACTTGGCGTACTCGACGTCCGCGGGCGACTCGGCGAAGAAGACCTCCGGGTCGTAGGAGCGGCAGGGGACGGGTACGCCGAGGTTCTCGATGGCGTCGTCGAGCGCGGTGAGCGCGGTGAGCGGGGTCAAGGTGGAGTCCTTCGTGAGGCCGGGCGGGGGGATCGTTTCGGAAGGCGGTACGGACGGGGCGTGCGCTTCGAGTTGCACGGTTCGTCTTCCTCGTCTGGTCGGTCCGGCCCTGTGGGGCCGAGTGGCGGCTGGTACCGGGTTCTTTTCTTGTCCCGAGGCCCCTTCGCTCCGTCGTCCCCGTTCGAGGACAAACAGAAGGGCCGCGGATCCCGGATGGGGTTCCGCGGCCCTGAAGGCGCCGGCCTGATCGAAGATCAGGCTGGATCACTCCAGGGTTCTGGCCCACGGAAGGCCCACATCAGGTGGTGGTGCGTCGTCTGCTTCCGGAATCCGGCACCGGTCGCCGTAAAGGCATAGGCCTTCGCCTGTGCCGCTACTGCCGCTTCCAGTGCCTGGGTCGGTCGCTCGCTGCGCTCACGGACGGGAAGGCCCGCGGGAGCAACGGAGAGGGCGGCCGGCCGCTCGGCACGAATGCCGGACAGACCGGTGCCCAGGTTCGAGGCGCCGAGCATGCACAGGGAGACGATCGAGCGATCGGTCAGTTTGACGGTGCTGGTGGAGCTGGTGTTGGTGATGATCACTGGAATCGCCTCCTCTCGGCGTCTCGAGGACCAGGGGTGAACCCGGTCCGACGGATATGCAAGTACAGCACGGAATCAGGGCCTTCGAGAAGGCCTCCGTTCTCGTGCCTAAGAACCTATGGGGATTGCCGGGGCATGTGCAAACTATTTTTTCGACGAGTTCGCATCAATCGCCCTCAGCCTCCCCTCCCAGGTCCTGGCCTGCACAAATGGCCAGAACATCGGCTCCATAGCGGTGGAACTTGCGCATGCCGACCCCCGGGATCCGCGCCAGCTCGCCCGCCTCCTCGGGGACGGTCTCGGCGATCGCCATCAGGGTCTTGTCGGTGAAGACGCAGAAGGCGGGCTGTCCGTTGCGTCGCGCCTGGAGCGCGCGCCAGGACCGCAGCCGCTCGTAGAGCCCTTCGTCCATGTCGGACGGGCAGTCCTCGCAGCGCATCAGCTTCATCTCGCCGGCGTCGGTCAGGGTGCGCCCGCAGACCCGGCAGCGCGCCGGAACCCGCTGCGTCCGGCGCGGCACGGCGGCGGCCCTCGCCGCCGCGCCCGGAAAACCGCGCTCGACGCCTCCGCCGCCGGCAGCACCGGCCCGGCCGGCCGCGGCGCCCGAGCCGGGGCGCAGCCCGTCGAGGAACCGGCTGGGACGGCGGCTGGGACGGCCGCCGGGCGAGCGGGAGAGGGCCCAGGACACGTACAGGCGCTCACGGGCCCGGGTCACCCCCACGTACAGCAGGCGGCGCTCCTCCTCCACCTGCTCGTCCGTCCTGGCGTAGGTGATCGGCATCATGCCCTCGGAGACGCCGACCAGGAAGACGACGTCCCACTCCAGGCCCTTGGCCGAATGCAGTGAGGCGAGGGTGACGCCCTGGACGGTCGGGGCGTGCTGGGCGTTCGCCCGCTCGTCGAGCTCGGCGACCAGGTCGGCGAGGGTGGCGCCGGGCCTGGCGGCGGCGAAGTCCTGCGCGAGACCGACCAGGGCGGCCAGCGACTCCCAGCGCTCCCTGACGGCGCCGGAACCGGCCGGCGGCTGCGGGGTCCAGCCCTCGCCGGAGAGGACGGCGCGCACCTGGGAGGGCAGGTCGACGGCGTCCTCGAGGAGGGTGTCGTTGCCGCCGAAGCGGGCAGCGCCGCGCAGGGCGACACCGGCCTTGCGCACCTCCGGACGGTCGAAGAACCGCTCGGCGCCGCGCAGCTGGTAGGGGATGCCGGCGTCGGCGAGGGCCTGTTCGTAGGTCTCGGACTGGGCGTTGGTGCGGAACAGGACGGCGATCTCCGCGGCCGGGACGCCGGCGTCGAGGAGTTCCCGGATGCGGCGGGCGGCGCCCTCGGCCTCGGCGGGTTCGTCGGTGTACTCGGTGTAGACGGGCTCGGGCCCCGGGCCCCGCTGGGAGACGAGCTCGAGGCGGTGGTCGGCGGCCCGGCCGCGGGCCTGGGCGAGCAGACCGTTGGCGAGGTGGACGACCTGGGGCGTGGAGCGGTAGTCGCGGACCAGCTTGACCACGGTGGCACCGGGGTGACGGGTGCGGAAGTCGAGGAGGTGGTCCGGGGTGGCTCCGGTGAACGAGTAGATCGTCTGGCTGGCGTCGCCGACCACGCACAGGTCGTCCCGCTCGCCGAGCCACAGCTCGAGGAGACGCTGCTGGAGGGGGCTGACGTCCTGGTACTCGTCCACCACGAAGTGCTGGTACTGCGCGCGGACCTGCTCGGCGATGTCCTGACGGTCCTGGAGGATCGCCACGGTCAGCAGCAGGACGTCCTCGAAGTCGATGACGCCGCGCTCGCGCTTGAGGTCCTCGTAGGCGGCGTAGAGCTGGGCGATCTCCGCGGGGTCGCGGGGCGCCTCGCGGCCCGCCTCGGCGGCGGCCGGCGCGTAGTCGGCGGGGACGGTCTGGGTGACCTTGGACCACTCGATCTCCGCGGCCGCGTCCCGCAGCTCGCCCCGGTCGAGTCGGATCCGGCAGACGGCCGCCGCGTCGGCGACGAGCTGGATCTTGCGGTCCACGAGCCGGGGCAGGGAGCCACCGACTGCTTTCGGCCAGAAGTACTGCAGCTGACGCAGGGCCGCCGAGTGGAAGGTGCGGGCCTGGACGCCATGAGCGCCGAGCTGGCGCAGCCGGCCGCGCATCTCCCCGGCGGCGCGGTTGGTGAAGGTGACGGCGAGCACGCTGGAGGGGAGCAGGACGCCGGCGCGCACCCCGTAGGCGATGCGGTGGGTGATCGCCCGGGTCTTGCCCGTGCCGGCTCCCGCCAGCACGCACACCGGTCCGCGCAGGGCGGTCGCCACCTCGCGCTGCTCGGGGTCGAGCCCGTCGAGCACCGCGTCGGCCGAGTCCGGTACCTGCGGGAAAAGGGTGGAGTGCGTTGCTGCTGTCACACAGCCATGCTGCCAGGTCACCGGAGACGGGAGAGCCGGTTGTCCACAGGCGGGGCCCTGCAGTCGTACTGATCGCGGCGATGCGGCAGGCGTCACGCTTCCGCGCGGCGTGCCGTCCTGCCCACGTGGGGGACGTCCCGTCCTGCCCGTGCGGCAGGGGTCACGTCCGGCCGGACGCCCCGGGCGGGAATGGTGCGCCGCTCGCACGCGTTCCCCTCCTCGACGACCTTCCCGAGCTGCCAGAGGAGCGCGAGCGAGATGCAGGGGTCTGTGACGATGTACAGCACCACGTGGTGCGGCTACTGCCGCCGGCTGAAGACCCAGCTGGACCGCGAGGGCATCGCGTACACCGAGATCAACATCGAGCAGGACCCGGAGTCGGCCGCGTTCGTGGAGAAGGCGAATGGCGGAAACCAGACGGTCCCGACGGTGCTGTTCGCTGACGGATCGACGCTGACGAACCCGTCGCTGGCGCAGGTGAAGCAGAAGATCGGCGTGTGAGCGGCGCGCGGTGAGCGGCCGGTGGCGGGCGGCCGCCGGTGCGCCCGCGAAAGGGGTGGCGGTCCCGGACGGGGACGGCCACCCCTTCGTCGTGTCCAGTCGTGTTCAGAAGAAGTTCCGCGTCGGCAGCGGCTTGCCGTACCACATCTCGATCAGGCGGGCCGCGATCGAGATGCCGTAGGGCGGCAGGACCTCGCCGGACTCGAAGGCGGCGCTCAGTTCGTCGCGGGAGAACCAGCGGGCCTCGTGGATCTCGTCCCCGTCGACCTCGATGTCGGTGGAGGTGGCGCGGGCCATGAAGCCCAGCATCAGGCTGGACGGGAAGGGCCAGGGCTGGCTGGCGACGTACTCGACGTGGCCGACGGTGATGCCGGCCTCCTCGAAGACCTCGCGGCGCACGGACTGCTCGATGGACTCGCCGGGCTCGACGAAGCCGGCCAGCGTCGAGAAGCGGCCCTCGGGCCAGTGGACCTGCCGGCCCAGCAGGATGCGGTCGTCCTCGTCCGTGACCGCCATGATCACCGCCGGGTCGGTGCGCGGGTAGTGCTCGCCGCCGCAGGCGGGGCAGCGGCGGATGTGGCCGGCTGCGGCGATCACCGTGCGCTCGCCGCAGCGGGAGCAGAAGCGGTGGGTGCGCTGCCAGTTCTCCAGTCCGACCGCGTGCACCATCAGGCCCGCGTCACGGGGCGACAGCAGCAGGCCCGCCTCGCGCAGGCCCGCCGGGCGGGCGGACTGGTCGATGCGGCCGGGCAGCGCGTCCTTCTGGAGGGCGAAGTAGCTGACGCCGTCCTCGTCGATGCCGAGGAAGTAGCGGTGTGCCTCGGTCAGGGGGGCTTCGAAGGAGGGGGTCATGACGAGTTCGGTCCGGCCGTCCGCCGTCTCGTCGATGAGGACCTGGCCGCCGGAGACCACGAAGCAGCGGGTCGTGGGGTGGCTCCACGCCGCGGCGAGCCAGGCCTCGTCGAGCCGGTGGTGGGCGGCGCGGTCGATGCCGCTCGGTGCGGTGAGTGAGACGGGCAGGTCGGCGTTCTGGTCGGTCCAGGTGGTCACGGGTGCTTCCAACTCCCCCGGTGTAACGGTTGTTTCGGCGGGCGGTTCAGCGGGACGTGCGGCGGAGGGCGACCGGGTCCGGTGCGGCGTCGCGGTGCGGGGCGGTCCCTCCAGTGTGCCCCGCGCGCGGTGTCGCTCCGGACCGAGCGGGGGCGTCAGGGCGCATGGCGCCAGTTCTCCCCCAGGTCGCTCCAGAGGTACGCGGTGGTCTCGACGCCCTTGAGGAGGAGGTCCAGCTCGACCTTCTCGTTCGGGGCGTGCCAGCCGTCCGAGGGGACGGAGATGCCCAGGAAGAGGACGGGGGCTCCGAGGACTTCCTGGAGGTCGGCGGCCGGGCCCGAACCGCCCTCGCGGGTGAAGCGGACGGACCCTTCGAAGGCGCGTCCCATGGCGCGGACCACGGACTGCAGGGCGGGGTGGTCCAGCGGGGTCAGGCACGGGCGCGTGGCGGGGCTGAACCTGATCTCGTGCCGGATGCCGGCGGGCACCTGCGCGGCGGCCCAGGTGCGGACGGCCTTCTCGACGTGGTCCGGGTCCTGGCCGGCGACCAGCCGGAAGGACAGCTTCACGAAGGCCGAGGACGGGATGATCGTCTTGCTGCCGGGTCCCTGGTAGCCGCCTCCGATGCCGTTGACCTCGGCGGTGGGGCGGGCCCAGATGCGTTCCAGCGTGGTGTGTCCGGCCTCGCCGTGGGTGGCGTGGGACTTGGCGGTGCGCAGCCACTGGTCCTCGTCGAAGGGCAGTTCGGCGAAGAGCGCGCGCTCGCGGTCGGTGAGCTCGACGATGCCGTCGTAGAAGCCGGGGACGGCGACGCGTGCGTGTTCGTCGTGCAGGGCGGCGACGAGGCGGGCGGCCGCGGTGGCCGGGTTGGGCACGGCGCCGCCGAAGGAGCCGGAGTGGATGTCCTGGTCGGGGCCGGACAGCCGGATCTCGCATTCGGCGAGGCCGCGCATGCCGGTGCACACCGTGGGGGTGTCCGCCGACCACATGCCGGTGTCGGAGACGATCACGGCGTCGGCGGCGAGCCGCTCGGCGTGCTCCTCGACCAGGGCGCGGAAGTGCGGGGAGCTGGACTCCTCCTCGCCCTCGATCAGCAGCTTGAGGGTGACGGCGGGGGTGGTGCGGCCGGTGGCGGCGAGGTGGGCGCGGACACCGAGGGTGTGGAAGAAGACCTGGCCCTTGTCGTCCGCCGCCCCGCGTGCGTAGAGGCGGTTGTCGCGGACGACGGGTTCGAAGGGGTCGCTGTCCCAGCCGTCCTCGCGGGCGGCGGGCTGGACGTCGTGGTGGCCGTAGACCAGGACGGTCGGTGCCTGCGGGTCCTCGGAGGGCCATTCGGCGTAGACGGCGGGTGCGCCGGGGGTCTGCCAGACCTCGGCGGTCGGGAAGCCGGTCTCCTTGAGCCGGGCGGCGAGCCACTGAGCGCTGTGCTGCACGTCGGGCGCGTGGTCGGGCCGGGCCGACACCGACGGGATGCGCAGCCATTCGGCGAGGCCGTCGAGGAAGGCGGCGCGATGGTGCTCGATGTACGCGCGGACGGCGCTGACCTCACTGTCAACGGGATGGCTCATGCTCACGAGCCTATCGGCCCGCGCCGACGTCCTCGGCGGGTCCTTCGGCCCTGTCCTCCCCCGCGGCCGGTCCTCCCGGGCCGCCCGTGAACGCCTCCTGCCGCGTCAACAGGCGCTCCAGCGCGGCCCGATCCGGCAGATCTCCGGGGCGCACGACCTCGCCGGTGCGCACGTACAGGAACGCGGCTGTGACGGATTCCACGGGCACTCCCTGCTGTTCGGCCCAGGCGAGCCGGTACAGCGCGAGCTGGAGGGGGTCGGCCGTGCGGCCCCGGTTGGTCTTCCAGTCGACGATCTCGTACGTCGCCGTCTCGCCGTCGCCCTGTTTGTAGACGGCGTCGATCCGGCCTCGTACGACGCGGCCGGCGAGGGCGAGCTGGAAGGGGGCCTCGACGCGGTGGGGCGTGCGGCGGGCGTACTCGGTGCGCTCGAAGGCCTCCTTGAGGGCTTCCAGGTCGCGCTCGTCGGCGATCTCCGCGTCCTCGCCGGGCAGTTCCTCCGGCTCCAGCAGCGGAAGGGTCAATTCCTCGTAGCGGGCTTCCACCCATGCGTGGAAGCGCGTGCCCCGGCGCGCGGCAGGTTGCGGGGGGCGTGGCATGGGGCGCGCGAGTTCCTGCGCGAAACCGTCCGGGTCGGCGGCGAGGCGCAGCAGCTGCGAGGCGGTCAGCGTCGTCGGCAGGGGCACGTCGGTGACGCTCCGCCGGGCGCGCAGGAGCTCTCCGGTGAGCGCGTCGAGGTCGCGGTCCCAGGAGGCGATGGTGCGGGCCTCCTCCGGGGTGAGCCCGGCGTGCGGCGGCTCGGGGCGGCGGGGGCGTGCGACGGGGGGTTCGGGGGCGGTGGCCTGGTGGGGGACGGCCGGCCGGGTGGGGGACCACTGGTCCCAGTCGGTGGTGTCCTCGTGGTCGGGGCCGGCCTGCGGTGCGCCGGCGGATCCGGGGTGCGGGTCGTCGTCGAAGGGGGTGGCGAGGTCGTCGTCGAAGGGGTCGGCCTCGTCGTGGGGGGGTTCGTCGTCGTCGGGCGGCGGGGGCCAGTCGGGGTCGTCGTAGGTGTCCGGGTCGTGCGTGGCGGCGGGGTGGCCGTCCTCGTGGCGGGCGAGGTCGTCCAGGTGGGCGAGGACGGTGTCGGCGGCGGCGCGGCGGCGGGCCAGGGCGCTGTCGTCCAGGGGCAGCGGCCAGAGCCGGTCGGCGGTGCTCCGGTGGAGCGTGGGGTTCTCGGCGTCCTCCTCCGGTTCCTGCGCCCAGGCCTCGATCTCGCCGTGGCCAGCCGTGCAGTGGTCGTGCAGGGCCTGGAGGAAGGCGGAGGGGCCGCGGGGTTTCTTCTGGGTGGGTCCCCACCAGTGGCCGGAGCCGAGGAGCAGGGAGCGGGGACGGGTGAAGGTGACGTAGCCGAGGCGGAGCTCCTCGGTGTGCTGGTGGTCCTTCATGGCCTCGTGGAAGGCCTTCATGCCCCGTGAGTCCCAGGCCTCGACCTCGGGGAGCGTGTCGGCGTCGCCGCGCAGTTCGTGCGGCAGCACCTTGGCCTGGGCGGTCCACTTCTCGCGGCCCTGGCCGCTGGGGAAGGTGCCGGTGACCAGGCCGGGGACGGCGACGACGTCCCATTCGAGGCCCTTGGACCTGTGCGCGGTGAGCACCTTGACGGTGTTCTCGCCGCCGGGCAGTGCGTTGTCGAGGCCCTTTTCGTACTGGGCGGCGGTGCGCAGGAAGCCCAGGAAGGCGAGCAGGCTCGCCTCGCTCTCGCCCGCGGCGAAGGAGGCGGCGATGTCGAGGAAGTTGGACAGGGTCTCGCGGCGGCGGGCGGCCAGGGCGTGCGGGGACGCCGACAGTTCGACCTCCAGGCCGGTGACGGCGAGGACGCGGTGCAGGACGTCCATCAGGGGGTCGGCCAGGGAGCGGCGCAGGTCGCGCAGCTCGGTCGCGACCCGGGCGAAGCGCACGCGCGCGTCGGGCGAGAAGGGCAGTCCGTCGTCGTCCCCTCCGTCCAGGCGGGTCTCCAGGAAGGTGTCGAGGGCGTCCGCCAGCGACACCACTTCGAAGGGGTCGACGCCCTCGACGGCCTCGGCGAGCCGCCGGTCCGGGTCGTCGGCGTCGTCCGTGCGCGCGTGGGAGACCAGCAGTCGTGCGCGCCGTCCCAGCAGGGCGAGGTCGCGCGGCCCGATGCGCCAGCGCGGTCCGGTGAGCAGGCGGACCAGGGAGGCGTTGGCGCCGGGGTCCTGGAGGACCTCGCAGACGGCGACGAGGTCGGCGATCTCGGGCAGGTGCAACAGGCCGGACAGACCGACCACCTCGACGGGGACGTCCCGGGCGACGAGCGCGCCCTGGATCTGTGCGAAGTCGGTGGCCGTACGGCACAGGACGGCGATCTCACCGGGGGCCGTGCCGGTGTTCACCAGGTGGGCGACGGAGTCGGCGATCCAGTCGATCTCCTCGGCGTGGGTGGACAGCAGGGCGCAGCGGACCGTGCCGTCGCGTTCCGCGCCCGGGGCCGGGCGGAGGGCCTCCACGCCCGCGTGCATGGCGCGCAGGGGTTCCGCGAGGCCGTTGGCCAGGTCGAGGAGGCGACCGCCGCTGCGGCGGTTCTCGCTGAGCGCCTGGCGGGTGGCGGGCCGGCCGTCGGCCCGGGAGAAGTGATCGGGGAAGTCGTCGAGGTTGGCCACGGACGCGCCGCGCCAGCCGTAGATCGCCTGGCAGGGGTCGCCGACGGCCGTCACCGGGTGGCCGGTGCCACCGCCGAACAGGCCCGCGAGGAGGATGCGCTGGGCGACGGACGTGTCCTGGTACTCGTCGAGCAGCACCACGCGGAACTCGTCGCGCAGGATCCGGCCGACCTCGGGGATCCGGGCCAGCTGCGCCGAGAGGGCGATCTGGTCGCCGAAGTCGAGCAGGTCCCGTTCGCGTTTGGCGGTTCGGTAGCGCTGCACCAGGTCGGCGAGTTCGCGCCGGGCGGCGGCCGTCTCGGGCACCTTGCGCAGGTCGGCGTTGGTGAGCTTGGCGCCTTCCAGGGTGCGCAGCAGCCCGGCGTCCCACGCGCGCAGTTCCTCGGGGCGCACGAGGTGCTCGGCGAGCTCGGCGTCGAGGGCGAGGAGGTCGCTGACGAGGTCGGCGAAGGAGCGGGTGAGCGCGGGGTAGGGGCCGGGCGCCTCGCGCAGCACGCGCGCGGCGAGCTGGTAGCGGGTGGCGTCGGCGAGCAGCCGGGACGTCGGCTCCAGGCCGATGCGCAGCCCGTGGTCGGTCAGCAGGCGGCCCGCGAAGGCGTGGTAGGTGGAGATCACCGGTTCACCCGGCGGGTCGTCCGGGTCGATGGCCTCGGGGTCGGTGACGCCCGCCTTGACCAGGGCCTTGCGGACGCGCTCGGCCAGTTCCCCGGCGGCCTTGTTGGTGAAGGTCAGGCCGAGGACCTGCTCGGGGGCGACCTGGCCGGTGCCGACGAGCCACACGACGCGCGCGGCCATCACCGTCGTCTTGCCCGATCCGGCTCCGGCCACGATCACCTGCGGGGCGGGCGGCGCGATGATGCAGGCCGTCTGCTCCGGGGTGAACGGGATGCCAAGGAGTTCCTTGAGCTGCTCGGGGTCGGTGATACGGGTGGACATCTCGCAGAGGCTAGCGGCGAGCACTGACCGTCGATGACACATCACCCTGCCGGACCGGAAGGAGCGCAGGTCAGCACGTGCGGTGTGGTCCGTCACACCGGGAGCGCCCACCGGCCGGGGGCCGCGTCCGCCCGCTCGCGTCCCGCGTCCGCTCGGCCGGGGGGCCGTGTCCGTCCGCTCGTGGCCGGCGCCGGCTTCGCCCGCCGCGGGCGTCTCACTCGACCACGTGCCGCCCCTCCGGCCGGGCGCTGCACGACGCGCGGAAGGCGCAGTGCGTGCAGTGCTGCCCGGCGGTGGGCGTGAACCGCTCGTCGAGGACCTTGCCGGCCGCCGTGGCGAGCAGTTCCCCGACCCACTCCCCCGCGGCTCCCTTCAGCGCCTCCTGGGCCTGCACCTTGGGCAGGCTCTCGCCGCCGTCCCGCCGGGCGGCGCCCTGGCGCAGGTGGACGAGTTCGGCGCCGCCCGGCTCCGGACGCACGCCGTCGAAGGCCTCGTCCAGGGCGCCCTCGCGGACGGCGAGCTGGTACACGGCGAGCTGGGGGTGCCGTTCGACCTCGCGCGCGGTGGGCGCCTGTTTGCCGGTCTTGAAGTCCACGACGTAGGCGCGGCCGTCGCCGTCCGTCTCGACGCGGTCCATCTGGCCCCGGATGCGGACCTCGTAGTCGCCCGCTTCGAGGGTGACGTCGAAGTCGTGCTCGGTCGCCACCGGTGTGCGGCCCGCGCGGTCCATGACGTGCCACTTCAGGAAGCGTTCGAGCGCCACGCGCGCGTTGTCCTTCTCCTGCGCCGACTTCCAGGGCGCGTCGAAGGCGAGCGCGTTCCACACGGAGTCGAGGCGTTCCATGAGGACGTCGAGGTCGGCCGGGGTGTGCCCGGAGGCGACCTCGTCGGCGAGGACGTGCACGACGTTGCCGAAGCCCTGGGCGGCGGTGGCGGGCGCGTCGGCCTTGACCTCGCGGCCCAGGAACCACTGCAGGGCGCAGGTGTTGGCGAGCTGGTCGAGGGCGCTGCCGGAGAGCACGACGGGCTTGTCGCGGTCGCGCAGCGGGACCTTGCTCTCGGTGGGCTCGAACATGCCCCACCAGCGGTACGGGTGCGCCGACGGCACCAGCGGCCGGCCGTCCTCGTCGGAGAGGGCGGCGAGGCGGGCGAGGCGGCGGGCGGCGGCCTGCCTGAGGGGGGCGGACGCGCGGGGGTCGACGGTGGTGGCGCGCAGTTCGGCGACGAGCGCCGCGACCGACAGGGGGCGGCGGGGGCGGCCGGTGACGTCCTTGGGCTCGACGCCGAGTTCGGTGAGGAACCGGGAAGGCTGGTCGCCGTCGTCGGCGGGCGCCTTGACGGCGGTGACGACGAGGCGGTCACGCGCGCGCGTGGCGGCGACGTAGAACAGGCGGCGCTCCTCGGCGAGCAGGGCACCGGGGGTGAGCGGCTCGGCGAGTCCGTCGCGGCCGATGCGGTCGGCCTCCAGCAGCGAGCCGCGCCGGCGCAGGTCGGGCCACAGCCCCTCCTGGACGCCGGCCACGACGACCAGGTTCCACTCCAGGCCCTTGGCGCGGTGCGCGGTCATCAGGCGGACCGCGTCGGGGCGCACGGCACGCCGGGTGAGGGTGTCGGCGGCGATGTCCTCGGCCTCGATCTCGGCCAGGAAGTTCAGGGCTCCCCGGCCGCCGGTGCGCTCCTCCGCGCGCGCGGCGGTGGCGAACAGCGCGCACACGGCGTCGAGGTCGCGGTCGGCGTTGCGGCCGGCGGCGCCTCCGCGCCGGGCGGCCCGCTCCAGGCGCGTGGGCCAGGGCGTGCCCTCCCAGAGGTCCCACAGGGCCTCCTCGGCCGTGCCTCCGCCCGCGAGCCGCTCCCGGGCCTTGCGCAGCAGCACACCGAGGCGCTGGGCGGCGCGCGCGTACGCCGGGTCGTGGGTGACCAGGCGCTCCGGTTCGGCCAGCGCCCGCGCCAGCAGGTCACCGGAAGGGGGCGGGAGGGGGTTGCCGGCGGCTCGCTCCTCCTCGCGCAGGGCGCGTCCCAGGCGTCGCAGGTCGGCGGCGTCCATGCCGGCGAGAGGGGAGGCGAGGAGGGTGAGGGCGGTCTCGGTGTCGAGCCAGCAGGCCTCTGCGGCGGGAGCGGGATCCTCGCTCCCGCCGTCGGGGGCGGCACCGCCGGTCCCCTCCGCGGGGAGGTCCGCGGGCGTCTCGCCGGGGACGGCGACGGCCTGCTCCCCGGCGTTGACGGCCGCCTGCTCCGTGCCGACGACGACGGCCTGTTCCCCGGCGACGGCGGCCGCCTGCTCCATGTCGACGACGACGGCCTGCTCCCCGGCGACGGCGGCCGCCTGCTCCATGTCGACGACGCGTGCCCGCTCCGCGTCCGAGGCCGCACCGGCCTCCTCCCCGGGCCCGGCGGGCGCCGCGGCGCCCGCCTCCGGTCGTGGCTCCGCCTCCGCCGCGGCCACCGCGCGCAGGGCCGTCAGCAGGGGCGCCACCGCCGGTTCGTGGCGCAGGGGCAGGTCGTCGCCGTCGATGTCGAGGGGGACGCCGGCGGACGTGAGGGCGCGGCGGACCGTCGGGATGGTGCGCGAGCCGGCGCGCACCAGGACGGCCATCTCGCTCCAGGGGACGCCGTCCTCCAGGTGCGCCCGGCGGAGGATGTCGGCGATGTTGTCCAGCTCGGTGCCGGGCGTCGGGTACGTGTAGACCTCGACGCGGCCGCCGTCGCGCACGGGGGCGAGGTCGCGGTGGGCGCGGACCTTCTCGGCCGGGAGGCGGGTGAGGGGCATGCGCCGGGTGAGCAGCCGGGTGGCGGCCAGCAGGGCGGCGCCGGAGCGGCGGGAGGCGCGCAGGACCTCGACGGGCGCCGGGCGGCCGTCGGGGCGCGGGAAGGCGCGGGGGAACTCCAGGATGCCGTTCACGTCGGCGCCCCGGAAGGCGTAGATCGACTGGTCGGGGTCGCCGAGGGCGACCAGGGTGCGGCCGCCGCCGGCGAGGGCGTGCAGCAGCCGCACCTGGGCCGGGTCGGTGTCCTGGTACTCGTCGACGTAGACCGCGTCGTACTGCGCGGCGAGCCGCTCGGCGGCCTCGGGGCGGCGGGCGAGGAGGACCGCGCGGTGCACGAGCTCCGCGTAGTCGATCACGCCGTGCAGGTCGAGGACGTCGAGGTACTCGGCGAGGAAGGAGGCCGCGGCCCGCCAGTCGGGACGGCCGATGCGGCGGGCGAAGGCGTCCAGGGCCCCGGGGTCCAGCCCCAGCTCCCGGCTGCGGGCGAGGACCGCGCGGACCTCGTCGGCGAAGCCGCGCGTGGTGAGGCAGGCGCGCAGGTCGTCGGGCCAGCGCACATGGGCGAGGCCGAGCCGCTGCAGGTCGAGCTGGCCGGCCAGCAGTTCGCGGACGGCCACGTCCTGTTCGGGGCCGGACAGCAGCCGCAGGGGTTCGACGAACAGGTCGCTGTCCTGGTGGGCGCGGACCAGGGCGTAGCAGTACGAGTGGAAGGTGGTCGCCCGGGGCGCGCGGGCGGCGCCCATCCGCAGGGCCATCCGGTCGCGCAGTTCGACGGCGGCCTTGCGGCTGAACGTCAGCACCAGGATGCGCGCGGGATCGCCGCCGCGGGCGACGCGCGCGGCCACGGACTCGACGAGGGTGGTGGTCTTCCCGGTGCCCGGACCCGCGAGGACCAGCAGCGGGCCGGTGGTGTGGTCAACCACACAGCGCTGTGCCGCGTCCAGACGAGGGGGATCCACCCGCTCCGGCGGGGTACGCACCAGCCGGTAGGCGCCACGGCTCCCCTGCCGCCCCTGAGGGGGCGACAGGCGCCTGGTGGAGGAAGAGGAGCTCACGTGGTTCGCCGGTCCTGGTGGTTGTGCTGGTGGGCAGACGGCCGCTCGGGGAGGGCGGTGGTCGGGGGATGAGGGAGCCGCGTGACGGCGACGCTACGCCGACGGACGGCCTCGAAGGACGGCTTCCGCTTCTTCCCTCAGGGCCCGTGGGGCCCGCCGGTCCCACGAGCCACACATGTCCCTCGCCCCTCGAACGTACGCCATGCCACGCACGTCCCCCGTTTCCCCCGTACGGGCCACAGGGTCCCGCTGGACGGGTCCGATGGCGGAAGCTGTCAGGTGTGACCCTCCGCGCGCTCATCGCCGTCCCACCGCGCCCGTCTCATGTCCAGGCGCGGCAGATGCCCCTGGGCGGCCCTGCTCGCGTCCTTCAGGGGCGTGCCCTCGGCGCGGTAGTGGTCGAGGGCCCGCAGCTCGTGGCCCGGCAGCAGCACCCCGTCGGCGCGCACCACGCGCCACCAGGGGACGGCGCCCCCGTGAAGAGCCATCACCCGGCCGACCTGCCGGGGGCCGCCCTCCCCGAGCCACTCGGCGACGTCCCCGTACGTCATGACCCGCCCGGGCGGGATCAGCTCGGCGACGTCGAGGACCCGCTCGGCGTACTCGGGCAGCGCGTCCGCGTACTGCGGGCGGGCGTCGTCCGAAAGGCTCTGCTCGCTCATCCGCCCCATCCTGCCCCACCCCACCGACAGTGCGACGGGCCCGCGACCGTGCGTGAGCCTCGCCCGCGGACGAGGCTTCGGGCAGACTGTGCGCCCCCGCGTTCGCACCCTGATGCCCCCGTGTGCCGGCGGGACGTGCCACCATCGTGCGGGCGGTGACCGGTGATACGAGATCAAGAAGAGACGATGAAGCAGCAGGGTGTGCATCCCGAGGACGCGGAGGGCACCTCTGACGCTGCGTCGCGCCCGGACACCGCCGGCGCGGCGGAACACGGCGTGGATCACGCCGATGTCACGCACGTCGACGCGGTGGAGGGCGACGAACCGCTGCTCCCGGCGCGCGTGCACCGCCCGTCCGACCTGATGCGGCTGCTGGTGGGCGTGCTCGCCGTCATCGTGCTGCTGGCCGTCGCCGCGTTCGCGCACGGGACGACGTCGGGCCTGGAACAGGACATCAACAAGGGCACCGGGCAGGCGCCCGACCTGCTCATCAAGATCGCGGGGCTGGCCTCCAGCATCGCGATCCTGCTGGTGCCGGTGGCCTTCGCCATCGAGCGGCTGATCAAACGGGACGGGTTGCGCATCGCCGACGGCGTGCTGGCCGCGGTCCTGGCGCACGGAGTGACCCTCGCCACCGACCTGTGGGTGGCCAAGGCGGCGCCGGACTCGATCCAGGAGGCGCTGACCCAGCCCTCCCCCGGGGACATCCACGCCCTGACCGACCCCGTGCACGGCTACCTCGCGCCGGTCATCGCGTACATGACCGCCGTGGGCATGTCACGCCGCCCGCGCTGGCGGGCCGTGCTGTGGATCGTGCTGCTCCTCGACGCGTTCTCGATGCTCGTCACCGGTTACACGACACCGTTCTCGATCATCCTGACGGTCCTGATCGGCTGGACGGTGGCCTACGGGACGCTGTACGCGGTCGGCTCGCCGAACGTCAGGCCGACCGGACGGACGCTGATGGCGGGCCTGCGCCACGTCGGCTTCCGCCCGGTGAGCGCCGCGCGCGAGGAGGCCCCGGACACCCAGGAGACCGGCGATCGCGGCCGGCGCTACTTCGTCACCCTGGAGGACGGTCCGCCGCTGGACGTCACGGTGGTCGACCGCGAGCAGCAGGCCCAGGGCTTCTTCTACCGTGCGTGGCGCAACCTCACCCTGCGCGGCTTCGCCACCCGCAGCAGCCTCCAGTCGCTGCGCCAGGCCCTGGAGCAGGAGGCGCTGCTGGCCTACGCGGCCATCGCGGCCGGTGCCAACGCACCGAAGCTGATCGCGACCTCCGAGCTCGGCCCCGACGCCGTGATGCTGGTCTACGAGCACACCGGTGGCCGCACGCTGGACTCGCTGCCGGACGAGGAGATCACCGACGAGCTGCTGCGGGACACCTGGCACCAGGTGCGCGCCCTGCAGTCCCGGCGCATCGCGCACCGCAGACTGGTGGGTGACGCGATCCTGGTGGATCGTTCCGGCACGGTGATCCTCACCGATCTGCGGGTCGGTGAGATCGCGGCCGGCGACCTGCTGCTGCGCATGGACACCTCCCAGCTGCTCGTCACGCTCGGTCTGCGAGTGGGCGCCGAGCGCGCGGTCGCCTCGGCGGTGAGCGTCCTCGGTCCCGACGCCGTCGCGGACTGTCTGCCGATGCTGCAGCCCATCGCGCTCAGCCGCTCCACGCGCGCGACGCTGCGCAGACTCGCCCGGGAGCGGGCACAGCGCGAACGCGACGCGGTGCTGGAGGCGTCCCGGCAGGCCAAGCAGGCCCGTCAGGAGGCAGCGGGACACGGGACGGAGCCGGCCCTCGACAAGGCGGGCAAGAAGGCCGAACGCGCGGAGGCGCGGGCCGAGAAGCGGGCCATCGACGAGGCGCTGGAGGAGGCCCGCGAGGAGGACCTGCTGACGCAGATCCGGCACGAGGTGCTGCGGATCCGGCCGCAGGCGCCGGTCGAGCCGGCCCGCCTGGAGCGGGTGCGGCCGCGCACCCTGATCAGCTTCATCGCCGGCGCCATCGGCGCGTACTTCCTGCTGACGCAGCTCACCCACATCGAGTTCGGCCCGCTCGTCGCCAACGCCGAGTGGGGCTGGGTCGCCGCGGCCGTGCTGTTCTCGGCACTGAGCTACGTCGCCGCGGCGATGAGCCTGCTGGGCTTCGTGCCGGAGCGGGTGCCCTTCCCGCGGACCGTGGCGGCACAGGTCGCCGGTTCCTTCGTGAAGATCGTGGCCCCGGCCGCGGTCGGCGGGGTCGCCCTGAACACGCGCTTCCTGCAGCGTGCGGGGGTGCGGCCCGGGCTCGCGGTGGCGAGTGTCGGCGCCTCGCAGCTGTTCGGTCTCGGCTGCCACATCCTGATGCTGCTGTCCTTCGGCTATCTGACCGGGACCGAGAAGACGCCGTCGCTGTCGCCGTCCCGCACGGTCATCGCGGGTCTGCTGACGGTGGCCGTGCTGGTGCTCGTGGTGACCTCGGTGCCGTTCCTGCGGAAATTCGTCGTCACGCGCGTGAGGTCGCTGTTCGCGGGTGTCGTGCCGCGCATGCTGGACGTGCTCCAGCGGCCGCAGAAGCTGGTCACCGGCATCGGCGGCATGCTGCTGCTGACCGCCTGCTTCGTGATGTGCCTGGACGCGTCGATCCGCGCGTTCGGTGACGAGACGACCTCGATCAGCATCGCCAGCGTCGCCGTCGTCTTCCTCGCGGGCAACGCGCTCGGCTCCGCCGCCCCCACCCCCGGCGGTGTCGGCGCGGTCGAGGCGACCCTGACCGTCGGTCTGATCGCCGTCGGCCTCCCCAAGGAGGTCGCCGCTCCCGCGGTGCTGCTGTTCCGGCTCCTGACGCTGTGGCTGCCCGTGCTGCCGGGCTGGCTGGCCTTCACCCACCTGACGCGCAAGGGCGCCCTCTGAGGCCGTAGCACCCGGTCGCGCGCCGGTACCTCGTACGGACCGCGCCCCGCGCGCGCGTGGGCGGCCCCGGCCCCAGGATGGGAACATGCCGAAGCCCTCCCGTCTGCGCGCCGCCGCCCTGGCCACCACCGCCGCCGTGCTGATCTCCCTGGTGGCCGGCTGCGGCGACGACTCCGAGGACGAGGACCTGCCGGCACAGAAGCTGGACTGGAAGGACTGCCCGGCCCCGTCGCAGGCGCAGGGCGGCGGCAGCCCGCCGTCCCCCTTGGCGGACGGCGACGCGTGGCAGTGCGCCACGATGAAGGCGCCCCGGGACTGGGACGACCCCAAGGGCGACACGATCGGCATCGAGCTGATCCGGGCGCGGGCGAGCGGCGACGGGAGCAGGCGGATCGGCTCGCTCCTGTTCAACTTCGGCGGCCCCGGCGGCTCCGGCGTCACCACGCTGCCCGCGTTCGCCGAGGACTACGCGGCCCTGCGCACCCGCTACGACCTGGTGAGCTTCGACCCGCGCGGGGTCGGCCGCAGCGACCCCGTCCACTGTGAGAACGACCAGCGGCTCGACGCCTACTTCCAACAGGACATGACACCCGACGACGCCGCCGAGCGCACCACGCTCCTGGACAACACCAAGGAGTTCAACGCGGCCTGCGAGGACAACTCCGGCAAGATCCTGCCCCATGTGCGCACCACCGACGCCGCCCGTGACATGGACCTGATGCGGCAGGTCCTCGGCGACAGCAAGCTGCACTACTTCGGCATCTCCTACGGCACCGAACTCGGCGGCGTGTACGCCCACCTCTTCCCGAGGAACGTCGGGCGGGCCGTCTTCGACGCGGTCGTCGACCCCACGCAGACGCCGGAGCAGAGCTCGCTCGGGCAGGCCGGGGGCTTCCAGCGGGCACTCGACAACTTCGCCGAGGACTGCACGTCGAAGATCGAGGACTGCCCCGTCGGGGACACCGCGCAGGACGTGAAGGACCGGATCGCGAAGCTGCTCGCGGATCTCGACCGCAAGCCGATCCCCGGCGTGTTCCCCCGCGAGCTGACCCAGAGCGCCGCGACCAACGGCATCGCGCAGGCACTGTACTCGCAGGACTTCTGGGAGTACCTCACGGAAGGGCTGGAGCAGGCCTACGCCGGCGACGGCAGGGTCCTGATGCTGCTGTCCGACTCGATGAACGGCCGCAGCGAGAACGGCGAGTACAGCAACATCGCCGCCGCCAACGTCTCCATCAACTGCTCGGACGCCAAGCCGCGCTACTCCGTCAACGACGTGGAGAGGAGGCTGCCGGAGTTCCGGGCCGCTTCCGACGTGTTCGGCGACTTCCTGGCCTGGGGGATGCTCACCTGCACCGACTGGGCCGTGCCGGGCGCGGCCGACCATCCGGACGTGTCCGCGCCCGGCGCGGCGCCGATCCTCGTGATCGGCAACACCGGCGACCCGGCCACCCCGTACGAGGGCGCGCGGAAGATGGTGACCGCGCTGGGCCCGGGCGTCGGGGTCGAACTGACGTACCGGGGGCAGGGGCACGGCGCGTACGACAGCAAGAACACGTGCGTGCAGTCGGCGGTGAACGGTTACCTGCTGAACGGGAAGGTGCCGGCCGCCGGGACGGTCTGCTCCTGAGTCCCACCGGCCCTCCGGTCCGGAACCCGCCGGCCCTGCCGCATCCTGGCCCGCCGGCCCTGCCGCGCCCTGGCCCACCGGCCCTCCCGCACCGGACTCCAGCCGCGACCACCGGAGAACGTGCAGCTCAGAGCGTTATCCACAGGCTCCGACGGGTGCGGCTTGATCCGCCTACTATGGCCTGACAGCCGTCCGCCGCCCGGTGCGGACGGTCCGCGAGGGGGGAGTGCACATGGCGCGATTCGCACGGTGGACGGTGCTGGGCGCCGCCGCCGCGCTGCTCGTGGCGGGCTGCGGCGGCTCGTCGGACGGGGGCGAGGACGGCAGGAGGAGCACGGCGGACGCGCGGCCCTCGGCGGGCTCCTCCGCGGCGACAGGCGCGACGGCGCCCCTGCCCGCCTCGCTGACCGGGCAGAAGCTCGACTGGGGACGCTGCAAGGACACCTCGGACTCCCCCGCACCGGGCAGCGAGTGGCGGTGCGCCACGCTCAAGGTCCCTCTGGACTGGTCGAAGCCGGACGGCGACACCATCGGCCTGGCGCTGGTCCGCGCCGAGGCCGGCGGCTCCGCCGGCGGGCGGATCGGCTCGCTGCTGTTCAACTTCGGCGGCCCCGGTGGCTCCGGCGTGTCGACGCTGCCGGCCTACGGCTCCACGTTCTCCTCGCTGCGCGAGCACTACGACCTGGTCAGCTGGGATCCCCGGGGGGTGGGGGCCAGCGAGGGCGTCCGCTGCCGCGGCGACGAGCAGATCGAGGCCGCCGAGTCCGTCGACTCCACCCCGGACACCGCGGCCGAGGAGCAGGCGTACTTCAAGGACGCCGTCGACTTCGGCAAGGGCTGCCAGAAGGCCGCCGGTGCGCTGATGAGCCACGTCTCGACCACCGACACCGCCCGCGACATGGACCTGATGCGCCAGGTCCTCGGCGACAGCGAGATGCACTACTTCGGCATCTCCTACGGCACCGAACTCGGCGGCGTGTACGCCCACCTCTTCCCGAAGAACGTGGGGCGCCTGATCCTCGACGCGGTGGTCGACCCGAGCGCCGACTCGGTGGACCACGCGAAGAACCAGGCGCAGGGCTTCCAGCTCGCGCTCGACAACTACCTGAAGTCGACCGGCCAGGACCCCGAGCAGGGCAGCGCGGCCATCGCGGACCTGCTGGAGCGGATCGACGCCGAACCGCTGCCGACCTCGTCCGGACGCGAGCTGACGCAGACCCTCGCCGTCACCGGCATCGTGCTGCCGCTGTACAGCCAGGAGAGCTGGCCCAGCCTGACCAGCGCCCTGGAGTCGGCCGAGCAGGGCGACGGCTCCGAGCTGCTGACGCTCGCCGACGCCTACAACGAGCGGGACTCCTCGGGGCACTACGGCACGACGACCCACGCGCAGCGCGTCATATCGTGCTTGGACGACAAGCAGCGGCCGACGCCGGAGGAGACGAAGAAGCTGCTGCCGGAGTTCGAGAAGATCTCGCCGGTGTTCGGCACCTTCCTGGGCTGGGACACGGCCGGCTGGTGCCACGACTGGCCGGTGGCCGGGCAGTTCGACACCCCGGAGGTAAGCGCGGCGGGCGCCGCGCCGATCCTGCTGGTCGGCAACACCGGGGACCCGGCGACGCCGTACGAGGGGGCCCGGAAGATGGCCGACGAGCTGGGCGAGGGCGTCGGTGTGCTGCTCACCTGGAAGGGCGAGGGGCACGGTGCGTACGGGAGCGGGAGCGACTGCGTCGACTCGGCGGTGGACGACTACCTGCTGGACGGCACGGTGCCGAAGGACGGCACGGTCTGCTCATGACGACGGCGGGGGCCCCGGACACCCGTGGTGCGCGGAGCCCCCGCCGTGAGGTCGGGCAGGCCGGATCAGTAGACCGGCTTGCTCGGCTCGATCTGGTTCACCCAGCCGATCACACCGCCGCCGACGTGGACGGCGTCCGCGAAGCCCGCGGACTTCAGGACCGCGAGGACTTCCGCACTGCGGACACCCGTCTTGCAGTGCAAGACGATCTTCTTGTCCTGGGGCAGGCCCTCCAGGGCGGTGCCCATGAGGAACTCGTTCTTCGGGATCAGCTTGGCGCCCGGGATGGAGACGATCTCGTACTCGTTCGGCTCGCGGACGTCGATGATCTCGATGTTCTCGCCGTCGTCGATCCACTCCTTGAGCTGCTTGGGAGTGATCGTCGAGCCGGCGGCCGCCTCCTGGGCCTCCTCGGAGACGACGCCGCAGAAGGCCTCGTAGTCGATGAGCTCGGTGACGGTCGGGTTCTCGCCGCAGACCGCGCAGTTCGGGTCCTTGCGGACCTTGACCTGGCGGTACTGCATCTCCAGGGCGTCGTAGATCATCAGGCGGCCGACCAGCGGCTCGCCGATGCCCGCGAGGAGCTTGATGGCCTCGTTGACCTGGATGGAGCCGATGGACGCGCACAGCACGCCCAGGACGCCGCCCTCGGCGCAGGAGGGGACCATCCCCGGCGGCGGGGGCTCCGGGTAGAGGCAGCGGTAGCAGGGGCCGTGCTCGGACCAGAAGACGGAGGCCTGGCCGTCGAAGCGGTAGATCGAACCCCATACGTACGGCTTGTTCAGCAGCACGCACGCGTCGTTCACCAGGTAACGGGTCGCGAAGTTGTCCGTGCCGTCGACGATCAGGTCGTACTGGCTGAAGATGTCCATCACGTTGTCGGCCTCGAGCCGCTCCTCGTGAAGGATCACGTTCACGTACGGGTTGATGCCCTTGACGCTGTCACGCGCGGACTCGGCCTTGGAACGGCCGATGTCGGACTGGCTGTGGATGATCTGGCGCTGCAGGTTCGACTCGTCGACCTCGTCGAACTCCACGATGCCGAGCGTGCCCACGCCCGCCGCGGCCAGGTACATCAGCGCCGGCGAGCCCAGGCCGCCGGCGCCCACACACAGCACCTTGGCGTTCTTCAGCCGCTTCTGCCCGTCCATCCCGACGTCGGGGATGATCAGGTGGCGGGAGTACCTGCGGACCTCGTCTACGGTGAGCTCGGAAGCGGGCTCGACCAGGGGTGGCAACGACACGGGGACTCCGTTGGTCGGTCGATCACTATGGTTGTTCTCCCTGCAACACTGCCATGGCCATCTTCATTCCGAGACTCCCGTTCCGATCTGCGAGACGAAGTCGTCCCAGTAGCCGGGCATGGTCTCCCAGGGGTCGAGCAGACCGCCGCGATCGGTGCGGTCGGTGAACCAGATCGTCGCGGCCCCCTGCCAGCGGGCGATGCGCAGGGCCTCCTCCAGGTGGCCGCGCGGCACGCCGTGCACGAGGTGGCAGAAGCGCTCGGGCGGGTGGGCGGCCGTCCACTCGGCCACCTGCGACCAGCGGTAGTCGCTCCAGGGGCCGGAGAAGGTGACCAGTTGGTCGGCGTTCTCGGCGTAGCCGGGGTGCGGGTGGGTGCCGTGCCCGAGGACGAGGTGGAGCGCGTCGCGCAGCGTGCGCAGGGTGCCGGTGGCGCGGCGGATCGCGGGGAGGGCGGCGCGGTCCGCGGGGCAGCGGTCCAGCAGGAATCCGTCGACCCGGTACCAGTCGAGGAACCGCTGCGCGTCCGAGATCACCTCGGTGAGGGCGCGGGCGCCGTGGACGAGGTCGAGACGGCCGAGGACGCGCACCCCCGCGTTGCGGAGCCGGCCGGCGGCCTCCAGGCAGTGCGGGTCCGGACGGGTGCCGGGTCCGTCGGCGACGTCGAGGACGACCCAGTGCAGGGGCGGACCGGGACGGGCGAGCTCGCCCCATTCGGCGGGCGCGACGAGGGGGTGGGCCAGTCCGGGGATGCCCAGCCCGGTGCGGACGTCGGTGGTCCCGGCGCCGGCGGTGCCCGTCGGAGTGCCCGTCAGATACGACACGCCGCCTCCATCCAGATGTCGGCGAGTGACTCCTCCAGGTTGATCCGGGGCCGCCAGCCGAGCCGGTCGCGGGCGGTGCGCACGTCGGCCTGCTGCCAGCCGCCGCAGCCGTCGGGGTACGGGTACGCGACGGGAGCCGCGTGGTCGGAGTCGGCGCGCGGATGGCCGATGGCCGGCCGGAGGAGGGCCCCGGGCGGGCCGTCGAGTTCGTGGAGGGCTCCGCCGTACCCGGCGACGCGCGCGAGGATCGCGGCGGCGTCGCGCAGCCGGACGGCACGGCCGGATCCGATGTTGATGACGCCCTGCGCGGCGGAGAGCGAGGCGGCGTGGACGGCGCGGGCGACGTCGCGGACGTCGACGAAGTCGCGCTGGGCGCCCAGTCCGCCCAGTTTGAGCTCGCCGTCACCGGACTGCATGGCCCGGCGCATGGCCTCGGCGAGCCGCCCGAGCGGGGAGCCGGCGGGGGTGCCGGGGCCGGCCGGGGAGAAGACCCGGAGCACGACGGCGTCCAGACCGGATCCGAGGACCAGTTCCGTCGCGGCCAGTTTGCTGACGCCGTACGGGCCGCCGGGGCGCGGGACGGCGTCCTCGGCCGTCGAGGAGCCGGGCTGGCTCGGGCCGTACTCGGCGCCGCAGCCGATCTGCACGAGGCGGGCGCCGCATCCGCTGCGGCGCAGGGCCTCGCAGACGGTGGCGACGGCGACGGTGTTGTGCCGGGTGAGTTCGCGGGCTCCGCCGCGGGTGGCGCCCGCGCAGTTGACGACGACCTGGGGGTGCACCGCGTCGAGGAAACGGGTGAGCGCGCCGGGGCTGCCGGTGGCGAGGTCGAAGCGGACGTCGGCGTCGTCGCCGCGGCCGAGCGCGGTGAGCTGGACGGCCGGGTCGGCGAGCAGACGGTCGGCGACGAAGCGGCCGATGTAGCCGTTGGCTCCGATCAGCAGGACCCTCATCGTGCGGCTCCCGGGGTGTGCGCTCCGGCCGTCACGACCACTCGGGCCGCTCCGCCGGCGTCGACCGTTCCGGCCGGTTCGGTCGCCCCGGTGGCTCCGGCCGCTCCGGCTGCTCCTGTGACCGCGAGGGCTCCTGCGACCGCGGGTGCCCCGGTGGCTCCGGTCGCTCCGGATCGGGAGGTGGTCATTCTCGTTTCTCCTTCGGGGGTGTTGCGTGAGTGGCGGAGCGCGTGCGTCGTGCGGTGCGTGCACGGTGGGGGTGGCGCCGCGCGCGGGGGACGGGGGACGGACGGCCGCCGGGGCGCGGTCGGGCGGCGGCGCGTCAGCACGGCTGGTCCGTGCCTGCGTGGGCGGAGGCCCGGGTGAGCGTGCGGGTCGCGTGGCCCAGCAGGGCCAGGGCCGCCGCTCCGCAGCAGAGGGTGGGGACGCCGGCCGGGCCCCAGGCGGCCAGGAGGGCGTCGACGGGAGTGGCCAGGAAGCCGCAGCCGGGCAGCCGGCCCGCGAACACGGTGGCCGGGGCGATCGCCTCGGCGGCGCCGGCGGCCCCGAGGACCAGCGCCGGGGCGTGGGTGACGCCGTGGACGGCGAGGAGGCGGGCGAGGAAGAGCAGGGCCCCCAGGGTGAGGACCTCGGCGTACTCGGCGGGTTCGTCGAGGGCCGCGGCGCACAGGCCGGTCAGCGCGCCGAGCCCGGCCAGGAACAGCGTGAAGGTGCCGAGCAGCAGCGGCCGCGCCGAGGCGGTGAACTCCGCCAGGCCTCGGCTGGCGTTCAGCCGGCGCCCCACGCGCACGGCGAGGAGGTGCGCGCTCCAGGCGGCGGGGACGCATGCGCAGGCCAGCGTGACCAGGGGCGCGAGGGCCACGGGCCACGTGCCGTCGGCGCCCCCGGTGGGCAGCCCGTCGGGCCCGCCGTCGGCGGCGGCGCGCAGGAGGCCGTCGCCCAGGGCCGCGTAGGCGAGGAGCCAGCAGGTCCGGCCGCCGGTCCGGTGCGGACCCGGGCGGGTACGGCCGCGCCGGCTCAGCGGGCCTCGGCGCAGGGCCGCGCGCAGGGCGAGGACCACGGCGAGGACGCCGGCGAGCACGACGGTCAGGCGCGTCTGCCCCTGGGTGTGGCGCAGACCCACGACGGTCGCGGCGCACAGGGCGCCCGGCAGCAGGCCGAGCAGCGCCCAGTCCGCGCGCGCCCGCGGGATCGGGCCGGGCGCCGCCGGGCCCGGGGCCGTGCCGCCGTCGCGGGGCACGCGGGCGTACATCTCCTCGGCGAGGGAGAAGACGTCCCGGTGCCGGAAGCGGGCGGCGGTCCGGTCGGTGATCCCGTGGGCCTCCAGTGCGGCCGCGATCTCCAGGGGGTCGACGGCCCGCTCGCACAGCTCGCGGTGACGGTGCATCAGGGCCTTCACCGGGTCCGCGGCGCCACGGCGCGGGATTCCGGGCCTGCGGGAGGCGCCCGAGTCGAGCGGCGCCGCGGGCTGGGGGACGGGTGGCTCCGAGCCGAGCGGCGCGCCGGGCGGGAGGGCGGCGCCGGACTCGGCCGGGGGGTCCGGTTCGCGGGAGGCCGCGGCAGCCGGCCCGGGGCGGGGCCGGGACGGCGCGTCGGTGCGTCTTTGCGGCGAGGAGCCGTCGTCCGCTCTCCCCCGGTCCTCCACCGCCTCGGCGTCCTCCCCCGTGAGCCGTCGTGCCGACGTCTCGTCCCGTGTTCCGGGGCTCGTCGGGGTTCCCGGCCGGTCCAGTTCGTCCAGGCCGCTCACAGCGCTCCCTCCGCAGCGACGGCCTTCGGCGCGGCGCCGGCCGGCGAGGTCTCCCGGACCGGCGGCCCCGCCGCCCGGCCCGGTCCGCCCGGGGCGGTGTCCCGGTCGCCCGTGCCGGTCCAGCGGCCCGGCATCCAGGCCTCGGCGGGGACGGCGAACGGCTGCGGCTCGCCGACCGCGCCGAGGACGACCCGGCGGTCCGGGCCGCGGGAGACGGTCTCCAGGTAGATGCCGTGGAACGCCTCGATGGTGCGCTCGACCGTGAACAGTTCGAGGGCGCGTGCGCGGGCGGCCGCGCCCAGGCGCGCACGGCGCTCGGAGTCGCGCAGCAGCGCCACGCACGCGTGCGCGAGCGCCCGGGGGTTGCGCGGCGGCACGACCAGCCCCGTACCGCCGATGACCTCGACCACCGCGCCGACGTCCGTCGAGACGGTCGCGCGCCCGCAGAGCATCGCCTCGACCAGGCCGACCGGGAAGCCCTCGACGACGCTGGACAGGACGACCACGGCACCCGCCGCGTAGGCCTCCGCGAGGCCGGGCACCTCCGGCCCTCCGGTCTCCTCGAACGACACGGGGTTGTCGCCGACGGAGTGCGGCCCCTCCGCCTCGTCGGGGAAGAGCTGCGCGGCCAGCATCCGGCAGTGGCCGAGGTAGGCCTGTCCCTCGGACCCGCCCGGCGAGCCGATGATTCTCAGCCGGGTCCCCGGTTCCTCCCTGCGGACCTCGGCGAACGCGTGCAGCAGGGACACCAGGTCCTTGGCCGGCTCCACCCGGCCGACCCAGACCAGGGTGCGCGGGTCGGCGGCGTCCGGGGAGTCGCCGACCTCGGCGAAGCGGGCGGCCTCCCTGCCCGGGTAGACGGTGCGCAGCTTGGCGCGGTCGGCGCCGCACCGCTCCTGCCAGCGGCGGGCGTGCGCGTTCCCGGCCGTGACGCAGGCCGCCTGTCGGTACACCTCGGCGGCGAGCCGCCCGTGGAAGGCGGCGAGCAGCGCGCGGACGACGGGGGCCGGTTCCGCGGACGAGGCGGCGGGAGCGGCCGCGGAGGACGCGGAGCCGGTGGGGCCCGAGGCGTCCGCGCCAGGACTCAGGTAGTGCGTCCGCAGCCGCACGCCGTACTCCGTCACCACCAGGGGGACCCCGGAGAAGTGCCGCGCCAGGAGCCCCGGCAGGGCGGCGGCGCCACCGGACGCCGCATGGCACAGGTCGACGGAGCCGAGCCCGTCGGCGTCGTCGTACCAGTCGAGCGAGAGGGGGCGCAGCAGGCGTTCCAGACGGGCCGCGACGGCGAGCAGATCGGGTACGCGGGCCTCGCGCACCGTCCGCGGCGCGCCGGGCGCACGACAGGCGCGCTCCAGGGCGCGCACGGCGTCTTCCGAGCGGAGCGCCCTCGCCGGTCCGCCCTCGTCGCGGGCGAGGTCGGCGAGGGCGTAGAGCGCGTTGCCGAAACGGTCCGCCTGCGCGGCGAAACGGTCCTCGGCGGTACCGCCGGAGCTCCCCTCGCACAGGACGGCCGCCAACGCGCCGTAGCACTCGGCGAAGCGCCGGCGTGCGCGCCGCCCGTACTCCACCCCGTCGTCCTGCGCCCTCCACAGCGGCGCCGTGCGGACCCGGCTCACCTGCGGCGGCAGGGTGACCTGGCCGGCGGCCTCCTCGCGCTCGTCGCGGCTGAGCGCGTAGAGGTCGAACTCGTGCTGCCCGAGCCCGCGCACGAGCCGGTCGCACCAAAGTCCGGCGTCGCCGTTCACATACGGGTAGCCACCCTCCGTGAGCAGTCCGATGCGCACGTGCACCCCCGATCTCCCGTTTGGGGAGCCGCCGTTGACCCGACGGCTCGCAGCGGGAAGAACGTATGCGGACAAGGCGGTGGTGGGGGGGGCCGGGGGTGGGGGCCCCCACCCAACAGCGGGGACGCAGCGTAATGACAGCGCGGGGAGGGGCTGCGGCCGCCGACGGCAACAGCAGGGGCCCAC
>NZ_JBIRHK010000004.1:275117-357549 GCF_044328485.1 Streptomyces sp. NPDC017936
GGGGGGGCGCGCGGGGGGGGGGGGGGGGGGGGGGGGGGGGGGGGGGGGGGGGGCCCGGCGGGGGGGGGGGGGGGGGGGGGCCGCCGGGGGGGGGGGGGGGGGGGGGGGGGGGGGGGGGCCCCCCCCCCCCCCACCAAAAGGGGTGAACGGTCGTAACTTTCCCGTGCGGGTCGCGTTCCGTCGCGCTAAGAGATCAGTCGGTCGCGAAACGTCACGTCACGCCCCCGCCGGCCCCGGGAGGCCGACGGCACGGGTCCCGCCACGGAACGGGGCAGCGCCTCTCGCGGACCGGCGGCCGCCCCGCACGCGTCACACCACCGCCGGCTCCCGCCGCTCGGCGCGCCGCCGGGCGGCGGCCTCCGGGTCGAGCGCCGGCACGGCGGCCAGGAGCTGCCGGGTGTAGGGGTCGCGCGGCGTGTCGTACACCTCGTCCGCGGGGCCCTCCTCGACGACGCGGCCCCGGCGCATCACCGCGACCCGGTCGCTGACCCGGCGCACGACGGCGAGGTCGTGCGCGACGAAGACGAGGGCGAGCCCGAGTTCGCGCTGCAACGCGCCGAGCAGCGCGACCACCTGGGCCTGGGTGGTCACGTCGAGCGCGGAGACCGGCTCGTCGCAGACGATGACGTGCGGGTCGGCGGCGAGCGCCCGCGCGATGCCCACGCGCTGGCGCTGACCGCCGCTGAACTCGTGCGGGTACCGGTCGTAGTGCGCCCCTTCGAGCCCCACGCGCTCCAGGAGCTCCGTCACACGCCCCCGGATGCGCGTCTCGTCCCGTTCCCCCCGCGCGCGCAGCGGGTCCGCGACGGACTCGCCGACGCTGCGGCGGGGGTTGAGGGAGGAGACGGGGTCCTGGAAGACCATCTGCACCGCCGGGTTCACGCCCGACACCGCACGGCCCTCGTGCCGGACCTCGCCGGCCGTCGGCTCCAGCAGGCCGACCAGCATCCGTCCCAGGGTCGTCTTGCCGCTGCCGCTCTCTCCGACGATCCCCAGGGTCTCGCCCCGGCGCAGCGTCAGCGACACGCCGTCCACGGCCGCGATCGCCCGCTTCCCGCGGCCGAACTCGCGGCGCAGTCCGGTCGCCTCGAGGACGACGTCCCCGCGCGTGCCCGACCGCCGGGCGTCCCCGGGCGCGCCCGTTCCCTCCCCGCCGGCGTCGCCCGCGTCCTCCCTCGGCACCTCCCCGCGCGGGCCCGCGTCCGCCCGCCGGACGTCCACCCGCGGCACCGCTTCCAGCAGCTCCCGCGTGTAGGGCTCCGCGGGCGTCCGCAGCACCTCGCCCACCGGACCGTGCTCGACAAGCCGTCCGTGCCGCATCACCAGCACGTCGTCGACGCTCTCGGCCGCGACCCCCACGTCGTGCGTGACCAGGAGCAGTCCCATGCCGGTCTCCCCGCGCAGCGTGTGCAGCAGGTCGAGGATCTGGGCCTGCACGGTCACGTCGAGGGCGGTGGTGGGTTCGTCGGCGATCAGCAGGTCGGGCTCGCAGGCCAGGGCCATGGCGATGAGCGCGCGCTGGCGCATGCCGCCGCTGAACTCGTGGGGCCGCGACCGCGCCCGCCGGGCGGCGTCCGCAATCCCCACCCTGTCCAGGACCGCCACGGCACGCGCGCGTGCCGCGCGTCGCGACACGCGCGTGTGCACGCGGTGCACCTCGGCGATCTGGTCGCCGATGGCGTGGTACGGATCCAGGGAGGACAGCGGGTCCTGGAAGACCATCGCGGCCCTGCCGCCCCGCAGCCGCCGCAACTCCTCGTCGGAGGCGGCCAGGACGTCGGTGCCGGCGACCCGCACCGAGCCGCCGACGGTGGCCCCCGTCCCCCGGTGCAGCCCCAGCAGGGCCGAGGCGACCGTGGACTTCCCGGAGCCGGACTCCCCGACCAGACCGAGGGCGGCGCCCTTCTCCAGCCGGAAGGAGAGACCGTCGACGGCGCGCAGCGCGCCGAACTCGACGGACAGGCCGGTGACGTCGACGAGGGACGGCACGGAGGTCCCCGTTCCGCTCATGCCAGCACCACCCGTCGGTCGGCCACCGCGTACAGGACGTCCGCGACGGCGTTGGCGAGGACCACGAAGAAACCGATGACCAGGACCGTGCCGACCACGACCGGCAGGTCGACGACGTTGACCGCGTGCACCAGCTCCTGCCCGACGCCCGGCAGCCCGAAGAGGGTCTCGGTGAGCACCGCGCCGCCGACGGCCGAGCCGAAGTTGTTGGCGTTCAGGGCGATGACCGGTGCGAACGCCCCGCGCAGCGCGTGCCGCCCGATGACGGCCCGTTCGCCGACGCCGTACGCGCGGAAGGTGCGGATGTGGTCCTCGGCGAGGGTCTCCAGCATCGACGCCCGGGTCAGCCGGGCGAAGGTGGCGGCCTCGATGAGGGCGAGGGAGAGCCAGGGCAGCAGCAGGTTCCAGGCCCACTGCTCGGGGTCGTCGGTGAGGTCCACGTACTGCGGGAAGGGCAGCAGTTCCAGTTCGCCGCAGACGACGATCATCAGGACCAGGCCGATCACGAAGACGGGCGTGGCCGTACCGGCGAGGGTGACGGCGGTCAGCACGCGTTCGGTGAGCCGGCCGCGCCGCCACGCCGAGAGGACGCCGGTGCCGACGCCGAGGACCAGCCAGATCACCATCGCGCCGGAGACCAGCGACAGGCTCACCGGCAGTTTGGTGAGGATCAGCCGCGTGACCTGCTGGTCGGTCTGGTACGAGAGGCCCAGGCAGGGCGCGGGGCAGTGCTCCACGGAGGTGCCCGTCGAGTAGTCCCGGCCGACGACCAGGCCCTGGAGGAAGTGTCCGTAGCGCGTGTACAGGGGGTCGTCGAGGTGGAGTTGCTGGGCCACCTGGCGCACCTGTTCCGGGGAGCAGCGCGGGCCGCAGGTGATCTGGGCGACGTCGCCGGGGGTGACGTAGAAGACGACGTAGACGATCACCGAGATGGCGAACAGGGTGAGGACGGTGCCGGTGGCGCGGCGCAGGGCGAAGCCCGCGAAGCCGGTCATGCCGTGTCTCCCTTCTCGGCGGGCCGGGCGGGACCGGCGGGACCGGCGGGCCGGGCGGGACCGGCGGGACCGGCGGGCCGGGCGGGACCGGCGGGCCGGGCGCTCGCGGCGTCCTCGCCGCGGGCGGACCCGTCCGCCTTCGCCGCCCGGACGGCGTCCGCCCTGGTCTCCCGCCTGCGTCCCGTTCCGACCCTCAGCCGGGACGCCGCGCGCGGGTCGAGCGCGGTGCGTACCCCGTCGCCGAGGACGGTCAGCGCGAGGACGGTCACGAAGAGCGCGCCGGCGGGAAGCAGCAGGTACTGCGGTGCCGCCTGGTACCAGACGTCGGCGGCGGTGAGCATCTGTCCCCACGAGGACGTGGGCGGCTTCACGCCGACGCCGAGGAAGGACAGGGCGGCCTCGACGGTGATGTTCTGCGGCACGAGCAGCGCCGCGTAGGTGATGACGGGCGCGGCCAGCCCGGGCAGCAGCTCACGGCGGGCGACGTGCCAGGTGCCCCAGCCGCTGAGCCGGGCCGCGAGGACGTGGTCCAGCCCTTTGAGCGTCAGGGTGCGCGCGCGGACGAGTTTGGCGATGTTGCCCCAGGAGAGCAGGCCGATGACCAGGGTGACCAGCACGGGCCGGGGGAAGTCGGACGGGACGATCGCGAGCAGCGCCAACGCCATGATCATCAGCGGCAGGGCGACGAAGACGTCGGTGATCCGGCTCAACGTCTGATCGACCCAGGTGTTCCCCAGGGCGGCCGCGATCCCCAGCGTGGTGCCGATGGCGACCTGGACGACGGTCGCGGCCAGGGCGACGCCCAGCGAGACCCGGGCGCCGTGGACGAGCCGGGCGAACAGGTCGCGTCCGGTCTGCGGCTCGACGCCGAGCCAGTGCTCGCCGCTGATGCCGCCCAGCGGGCCGATGGGCACACCGCCGCGCGCGGAGTCGATGAGGGCGGGGTGGTAGGTGGTGGGGTCCTGGCCCTCCAGGGCGGTGAGCAGCGGCGCGGCGAGTGCGACCAGGACGAGCAGCGCGACGACGACGGCCGCGACGAGCGCGGCGCGCTGCGCACGCAGCCGCCGCCAGAACTGACGGGCCCCCGAGGTCCCCGGGACGGACACGGGGTCCGTCCCGGGGGCTTCGGCGGCGAGAAGTGCCTCGCTCACGGTGCTACTTCACCGCGACCTGCGAGGGGTCCAGGACGCCGTCCCAGTCGCTGATGACGATGTTGCGGACGTCCTTGCCGTACAGCCGCTTGTAGACCGGGTGGAACAGCGGGACGGTCAGCGCCTGTCCGGCGATCTTCTCGTCCAGTGCGCCCCACCTCCTGGCGGCGGCGTCGAGGTCGGTCAGCTTGTTGATCGCGTCGATCTCGGCGTTGACCGCCTTGTCGTCGAGGAAGCCGGTGTTGAAGTTCGCACCGCCCTCGACGATCTGCCGGCCGTCGAAGATCGGGGCGAGGAAGGGACCGCCGGAGGGCCAGTCGGCGCCCCAGTGCGCCAGGAAGAAGCCCGGCTCGGTCTTCACGTCGTGGATCGTGTCGGAGTAGTCGTTCTCCTCCAGGCCCTGGAGCTCGACGGTGATGCCCGCCTTCTTGAGGGCGTCCTGGATCGCGGTCGCGATCTCGGGGCCGGTCTCGAAGTCCTGGCTGTTGGAGTGGGTGAGCGTGACGGTCAGCCCGTCGGGGTGGCCCGCCGCCTTCAGCAGCTCCTTCGCCTTGGCCGGGTCGCCGGTCCGGCCGGCCGGGTACAGGTCGTAGGGCGTGTGGCCGAAGGACTCCTGGTCCGGCAGGAAGGTCGTGGCGGCCTCGGCCAGCGACGAACCGCCGGCCGCGTTGACCACCGACGACCGGTCGATGGCGTACGAGATCGCCTGCCGCACCTTGACGTCGTCGAACGGCTTCACCTTCGGGTTGAACGCGAGGTAGTCGGTGTAGCCGAAGTGACCCGTCCCGACGCGCGCGGCCAGCTCCTTGTCACCGCTGACCTTGGCGAGTTCGGCGGGACCGAGGTTGGTGTCGGTCGTGATCGCGGCGGCGTCCGCGCCCTGGGACGCGGAGAGCCGCTGGTTGATCACGGAGGAGTCCAGTCCGGACCGCACGTCGATCGTGTCCGGGTACGCCTTGCGCTCCGCGTCCGTCGAGGCGGACCAGTGGGTGTTGCGCTCGAGGGTGAGCCGCTCGCCGTCGTTCTCGTTCTTGACGACCTTGTACGGCCCGGACGAGACGGGGTGCTTCTCGTACTCGGTGCCGGTGTCCTTGGCCTTGGGCACCGGCGCGAACTGCGTCTGGGTGGCCAGGTAGGGGAACTCGCCCTCGGGCTTGTTCAGGTGGAAGACGATGGTCCGGCTGTCCGGCGTCTCGATCGAGGCGAGCCCCTTCGGGTCCTTGTACGGCCCCTGGTAGTCGGCCCCGCCGATCAGCCAGTCGCGCAGGTAGGGGGCGCCGCCGGACAGCTCGGGCGCGAAGGACCGCTCGATGCCGTACTTGATGTCGGCCGCGGTGATCGCGGTCCCGTCCTCGTACGTGAGGCCCTCCTTGAGGGTGTACGTCCACACGGTGGCGTCCTTGCTGGGGCGCCCGGTGTCGGTGGCGAGGTCGGGGACGACCTCGGTGCCGGCGGCGCCGTTCTCGCGGTTGCGCGTGGTGAGCGTGCGGAAGACCAGGGAGGGCACCTTGCCGCCGCCGGAGGTGTAGAGGCGGGCGGGGTCGAAGTCCTGCTGCGGGTTGCGGTTCAGGATCGTGAGGGTGCCGCCCCGATGGGGCTTGGAGTCGCCACCGGAGGCCTTGGCATCGTTGTCCTCCGGCCCGCAGGCGGCGGCACCCGCTGCCACCACCAGGCTGACGGATGCCGCGGCCACGCGGCGCGCTGTGAGGGACGGTTGACGCATCGGGGTGACGACCTCTCGGTTGAGGAGTCTCGACGGCCGCCGCGACGGCACCTCGGGGGCGGCCGCGACGGCGGCCCCTCTGCGTATCCCGGCAGTTGAGACGAATTGACGAGGAGTGAGACGAACGTGGGCAGGCGTCCGCCCCGGCGCCGGTCGTCGGGATGCCGCGGACGAGCCGACCGCACAGCGGCCGGGTCACGGCAGGAGGAAGGGGGGTTCGCGACGCGCGCGCCTGGGGGCGGGCGTCAGCGACAGTGGATGTCGGCCACGCAGATCGCGGTCACGCCGATGAGCGCCAGCTCGATGGCGGCGCTGCTGTCGACGGCATGACGGGACCACATGGGCAGCAAATATGGATCAACTTCCGGGGCCTGTCAACGTGGTCGGTGAGCCGTTCGTCAACTCTTCGGATAGGGCCACGGGTTGGGCCGGCAGGTGATCCCGTCGTACTCCAGGAACTTGGTCTGCTGCTGCATGACCGGCGCGAGGTCGCCGTTCTTGTCGCAGGTCACGTGGCCGTGGCCGAGCCGGTGGCCGACCTCGTGGTTGATGAGCATCTGCCGGTAGGCGAACATCGCGTCGCCGTACGTCTGCGAGCCCTGCGCCCACCGGTAGGCGTTGATCATCACGCGCTCGGTGGCGGCCGAGTCGCAGGAGACGTTGTCCTCGGTGGTGTCCAGGCCGGATTTCGCGCACCAGTCGGCGGTGGTGCCGGGGCTGGCGAGCGTGATGACGAAGTCGGGCTTGCCCGAGTGGATCCGCTCGAAGGTCCGCGCGCCGCCGTGCGCCCAACTGCGGTCGTCGTTCAGCGTCCTGTGCACGGCCTGCGCGAAGAGCTCGGCGTCGAGGCCCAGCCCCTGCTCCACGTCCACGCGGTAGGTGTACTTGCGGCCCTCGCCGGGTGCCTTGTCGACGCCGGGCACCGCGTCGAACTTCCCCGAGCCCTTGACCGTGGCGCCGAGCGCGTATCTCCGGTCCATCTTCTGCTCGTACGTCAACGGCGTCACGCCGGCCGGCGCGGACGGGCTCGGCCGGTCGTCCCCGCGCGTGGCGGCGTCGCGGGCGTCACGGGCCGCCTGGTCCGTCGTCGACTGCGCCCGGGCGGAGTCGCCGTCCCGCGCGTCGGTGACCTGACCGGCCACCACGACGGCCAGCACGGTGGTGACGGCGGCGGCCGCGATGCCGGTGAACGTCCGCCCCTTGGCGCCCTTGGCCGTCACGGGCTCGCCGCCGGGCGGCGCGTCGTCGGCGGGGGCGCCCGGCCGCGGGACCGTGTCCCGGTCGGCGACGGAGGCGTACGGGTCGCGGGAGCCGTACGCGGCGAAGGGGTCCCGCGCGCTCCCGGGCGTGGGGACGGACGCGGGTCCGCGACGCGTGAAGACGTCGTCGTCCTCGGCGAAGGCGTCGAGGTACTCCTGGCGCGGTCCGCTCCGGGCCGGCGGCCGCTGACGGGGGATCAGGGGTCCGGTTCCGCTCGCCGTGCGTCCCCTCGACCCGCCTCGGCCGGCCGCGTCTTCACGCTGCTGGGGATGACCGCCACGGACCTGCGGGAAGCCGTGCGCGGGTGTGCCGTCCGGCAGCCGGGGCGTGCCGTGGGCCGGAGTGCCGTCGGACAGCCGGGGCGTGCCGTGGGCGGGTGTGCCGTCCGGCAGCCGGGGCACGCCGCGGGCCGGCGTCCCGTCGGCGGGCCGCCCCGCCTCCTGGACACGGCCACCGTCCGCGTCCCCCCGCGGGGAACCCGGTGACCCGGGTGCCGCGCTTCCCGCACCGCGCTGCGGCGCGCTCTTGGGCGCGGGCCCGCGCCGGCTGTGGCGTCCCACGACCCCCCTCAGCTCTCCGCACCGGCGGACCGGCCGGTGCGATCGGACAACGACCCGGCGCCCCCGCCGGTTCCCGGCCGCTTCGCCGGACCCGTCCCGGCCAGCAGCTCCTTGAACGCCATGGCCACCGTATCCGGATACTCCATCATCGCCACGTGCCCGGCGTCCGGCAGGGTGAGCAGACGGGAGTCGCGGAAACTGCGCGCGGCCCGCCGGGCCATGCGGAAGCCGACGAGCTGGTCGCGGCCGCCGTAGACGAGGAGCGTCGGGGCGAGGACCCGCTCGGCCTGGCGCCACAGCCCGTGCTGGCCGCCCAGCGTGTACGCGCTGACCAGCCCGCGCGCCGAGCGCGTCATCGCGTCCCAGAAGTACGGCAGCCCCAGCCGCCGCTCCATCTCCTCCACCGCGTGGCGGAACGCCTCGGGGCCGACCCGCCCGGGATCGCCGTAGCACAGGCTCATGACGCCCCGGACGCGCTGTTCGGCCGTCCACTCGCGGGTGAACCGCGTGAAGAGCGCGGCCACGCCGGGTATGCCGAGCAGGCCCGTGGGCACCGCGGTGCGCTGCACGCGCAGCTCCGGCAGGGCGGGCGACACCAGGGTGAGCGTCCGGACCAGGTCGGGCCGGACCGCGGCCACGCGCGTGGAGACCGCGCCGCCGAGGGAGTTGCCGAAGAGGTGGACGGGCCCGCGGCCGGAGGCGTCGAGGTGGCGGATGACGGCACGCGCGTGTGCCGTCACGGAGTAGTCGCCGTCGTCCGGCGGCGGGGAGTCGCCGAAGCCGGGCAGGTCGACGGCCTCGCTCTCGACGACCCCGTCGAGCAGCGCCATCAGCGCGGACCAGTTCTGCGAGGAACCACCGAGTCCGTGCACGTACAGCGCGGGTTCGAGCCCGTCGCGCGCGGGCGGCCTGGAGCGGACGGTGAGGGTGACGCCCGGGAGTCCGACCGATCGGAGCCGCTCGCCCTCGGCGACCCGGACGGACGCCGCCTTCGGCAGCACACTGGTGGGCGGCACGGACGGCAGCTCGGTCGACGACATGCCGCAATGTTACGAGACGATCACGTCCGGTCCGGTGTGTCCGCCGTCACAGAAGCCCGGTGGACGCGGTGACGATGGCGAGCCGATTCGCGGGCACATCGCATAGCGTCCGCAAAGGGTGTCTCCTAGGCTCGTACCGAGGGCACCCGCGTGTGAACCCTGCATCTTCAGGGACGTTCGTAGGAAGGGAGCCCACCATGGCCATCGACCCCACCGACCCCGAGACGTTCGAGGACGAGGACGACGCCACGGAGTTCGACGTCGAGGCCCCGGAGAACGACGCCGCCGAGCAGCAGGCGGACCTCGCGCCGGGGCGCGACGACCCGCTGGAGGGCGTCGATCCCGCCCGGGCGAACGAGGCCGACCTCGTCGAGCAGGCCCGCGTCGTCTCGCTCGACGAGGACGACTACCGCTGACGAGCGGCACCGCACGCCTGCCCGGACCCGGCGGCGAGAGGGCGGGATTCTGCCCTCAACGCCCCGGTTTGAAACCTTCCGCATGGCTTTTGCGATCGTCCGGTCCGTGAAATTCTGCGCTCGCACCGCGCGCGGCACGGTTACCGAAAAGTACGATGGCGGCGCGGCGGCACACCGCAAGAGGACGACTTTGGGAGGCGGCGTGACAGCCATCGAGCAAACTGAGGCGGCGCGCCCGCGAGGCACGCGCCTGCCGCGCCGTGCCCGACGGAACCAGCTGCTGGGCGCCGCCCAGGAAGTCTTCGTCGCGCAGGGCTACCACGCGGCCGCGATGGACGACATCGCCGAGCGTGCCGGCGTCAGCAAGCCGGTGCTCTACCAGCACTTCCCGGGCAAGCTCGACCTCTACCTCGCCCTGCTGGACCAGCACTGCGAGTCGCTCATCCAGGCCGTGCGGCGCGCGCTCGCCTCGACGAGCGACAACAAGCAGCGCGTCCGGGCCACCATGGACGCGTACTTCGCCTACGTCGAGGACGAGGGCGGCGCCTTCCGGCTGGTCTTCGAGTCCGACCTGACGAACGAGCCCGCGGTGCGCGAGCGCGTCGACAAGGTCACCAACGAGTGCGCCGAGGCGATCTGCGACGTCATCGCCGAGGACACGGGCCTCTCGCGGGCGGAGTCCATGCTGCTGGCCTCCGGTCTCGGCGGTCTCGCCCAGGTGGTGGCCCGCTCCTGGCTGCACAGCGACCGCAGCGTCCCGCGCGACGAGGCGGTGCAGCTGCTGGCCTCCCTGGCCTGGCGCGGGATCGCCGGCTTCCCGCTGCACGGCAGCGAACAGCACTGACACGCCGCCGCACGGCGCCGGGCGGACCGTCCGGTGCCGCACGGCGCCGGACCGCACCCGGTCCGCCTCCCGTGGCGCCGGGCGGGCCGCACGCCCCTCGGCCGTTTGTTCCCGTCCGGTGTTCGCTCCTGGCGTGGACGACCGCGCGGTGTCCGTCCCCTCACCGGGCTAATGTGTGCAGCGTACGGCGCGGACGCCCGCGCACCACTGACCGTCGGAGGGACATAGCCGTGGAGGTCAAGATCGGCGTGCAGCACGCGCCCCGCGAGATCGTTCTGGAGAGCGGTCAGACTCCCGAGGAGGTCGAGCGCGTGGTGGCCGATGCCCTGGCCGGCAAGTCGCAGCTGCTCAGCCTCGTGGACCAGCACGGCCGCAAGGTCCTGGTTCCGGCCGATCGCCTGGCCTACGTCGAGCTGGGCGAGCCCGCCCCGCGCAAGGTGGGCTTCGGCGCTCTCTGAGGGACGCACGGGGAAGGGCCCGGCGGCCGCAGCGGCCGCCGGGCCCTTCCCGCTTTCCCCCCCGGCGTCGTCGACGCCCCCTCCCCGGCGGCGCCTCCGCCCCCTCGACGGGATCTCCGCGGAAGGCACACGGCTCATCCCCACGGGGGGATTGCCTTCCGCAGGTCACGGGTATGACGGGCTACGACTTCGATGCACAGCCCGGCCGTCTGGGAGGGACCCGCATGATCTTGGAAGCGCTCGGCTCCGCTGTGCTCGGCCTGGTCCTCGCGTGGGCGGCGGTCCAACGCCTGTCCCACCGGCTCCCCACGCCCACCCTGGTGTACGCCACGGGCGTGGCCGGAGCCCTGTTCGGTGACTTCGTCACCCACAGCGCGCTGGGCCCCGGACCGGCCGCCCTGGTGAGCCTCCTCGGCGCGGCGGTCGTCGCCGCCGCCTCGCTCTCGCTGCTGCTGCGCCCCGCGGGCCGCCTCCGGCGACGATCCGCGCCGGCGTGACGACCGGCGCACGAACCGTCCATAGGCGCGCGGCCCGTGACACCTCCTGGTGACCGGCCGCGTGACACCCGCCGACGACCGGACCCGCAACGCCTTCGGGCAGCCGGCCCCGCGGCGCCCGCGGGCGCCCGGTGCCGTGACGCCTCCGGTCGCCGGTCCACGACGCCGTCGAGCGCGCACCCCGCGGTCCCGGGCGGGCCGGTCCGCCGGCCCCCGGTGACTCCCGCGGGCGGCGGTCTCAGGCGGCCAGCCCCAGCGCCGCCATCCGCTTGGTGTGCGCCTCGGTGATCCGCGAGAACATCCGGCCGACCTCCGCGAGGTCGAAGCCGTCCGCGACACCGCCCACGAGCATCGTCGACAACGCGTCCCGGTCCGCGACCACCCGCTGCGACTGCGACAGCGCCTCGCCCATCAGCCGCCGCGCCCACAGCGCGAGGCGCCCGCCCACGCGCGGATCGGCGTCGATCGCCGCGCGCACCCGGTCGACGGCGAAGCCGGCGTGCCCGGTGTCGTCGAGCACGGCCAGCACCAGGGCGCGGGTGTCGGAGTCCAGGCGCACGGCGACCTCGCGGTAGAAGTCGCTGGCGATCGAGTCGCCGACATAGGCCTTGACCAGGCCCTCCAGCCAGTCCGAGGGGGCCGTCTGCCGGTGGAAGCCGTCGAGCGCGGCGACGAACGGCTCCATCGCGCCCGTGGGCTCCTCGCCGATCTCCGTGAGCCGGTCGCGCAGCCGCTCGAAGTGGTGGAACTCGGCCGACGCCATCTTCGCCAGCTCCGCCTTGTCCTCCAGCGAGGGCGCCAGCTTGGCGTCCTCGGCGAGCCGTTCGAACGCCGCCAGCTCGCCGTACGCGAGCGCGCCGAGCAGGTCGACGACGGCGGCCCGGTACTGGGGGTCCGTGGAGGCGGTCGCCCAGTCCTGCGCTGCGATACCGGTGTTCTCAGGCTTGTCAGAGGTCGTCATGAAGCGCACAATAGCCCGCTCGCCGCATGACGGAAGTCCCTGGTCAGTCAGTGTGAGCACAACGACCCGACTGACCGTCCCCGTCGGTGTGACAACCACAACGTGACCGAATCGGCCGTCGCATGTGCGCGGATCCGGGGTATGGTGGTAATACGCCTGTTGGGTACGCCTCCGTATCCCGCCAGGCCGCACGTATGAGGATGCCCGGTCGGTGGCCCGATCGGCTCCGACCCGACAGCCCTCCCTGACCGTACGGCACTGTGCGTACGACGATCGGAGGGAACCCTCAGCGGTACGAGCGCTAGAGCGTCGGCAGAGGTCCCGTGTCATACGGCTTGCCGCGAGCGGTTCGCCCGTAAGGCAGCCGACGTCCCCGGCACGGTCCGTCCAAGACCCCCGCGCTCGCCTCGCACCGCGTACACAGAAGAGGCAGCACCCTGACTACGACGTTCCGAGAGCTCGGGATCCTCCCCGAGACCGCCGAGGCCCTGGAGGCCGTCGGCATCACCACTCCCTTCCCCATCCAGGAGATGACGCTCCCCGTGGCCCTGTCGGGCACGGACGTCATCGGCCAGGCCAAGACCGGCACCGGAAAGACGCTCGGCTTCGGCCTCCCGCTCCTCGAGCGCGTCACCGTCCCCGTCGACGTCGAGGCCGGCCGCGCCCGCCCCGAGGACCTGACCGACGCCCCGCAGGCGCTCGTCGTCGTCCCCACGCGCGAGCTGTGCACCCAGGTCACCAACGACCTCCTGACCGCGGGCAAGGTGCGCAACGTCCGCGTCGTCGCGATCTACGGCGGCCGGGCCTACGAGCCCCAGGTCGAGGCCCTGAAGAAGGGCGTCGACGTCGTCGTCGGCACCCCGGGCCGGCTGCTGGACCTGGCGGGCCAGAAGAAGCTGAACCTGAAGCACGTCAAGTCCCTCGTCCTCGACGAGGCCGACGAGATGCTCGACCTGGGCTTCCTGCCCGACGTCGAGAAGATCATCGCCATGCTGCCGGTGAAGCGGCAGACCATGCTGTTCTCGGCGACCATGCCGGGCGCGGTCATCGGTCTCGCGCGCCGCTACATGTCGCAGCCCACCCACATCCGCGCCACCGCGCCGGACGACGAGGGCGCGACGGTCGCGAACATCAAGCAGTTCGTCTACCGCGCGCACTCCATGGACAAGCCGGAGATGGTCGCCCGCATCCTCCAGGCCGAGGGCCGCGGACTGGCGATGATCTTCTGCCGTACGAAGCGCACGGCCGCCGACATCGCCGAGCAGCTCCAGCGCCGCGGCTTCGCCTCCGGCGCGGTCCACGGCGACCTCGGCCAGGGAGCCCGCGAGCAGGCGCTGCGCGCCTTCCGCAACGGCAAGGTCGACGTCCTCGTCTGCACCGACGTCGCCGCCCGCGGCATCGACGTCGAAGGCGTCACCCACGTCATCAACTACCAGTCGCCGGAGGACGAGAAGACGTACCTGCACCGCATCGGCCGCACGGGCCGCGCGGGCGCCAAGGGCACGGCGATCACCCTCGTCGACTGGGACGACATCCCGCGCTGGCAGCTGATCAACAAGGCGCTCGAGCTGGGCTTCAACGACCCGGTGGAGACGTACTCCACCTCCCCGCACCTCTTCGAGGAGCAGGGCATCCCCGCCGGCACGAAGGGCGTCCTGCCGCGTTCGGAGCGCACGCGCGCCGGGCTCGACGCGGAGGAGCTGGAGGACCTGGGCGAGCCGGGCGGCCGGGGCGGACACGGTCGCGGCGACCGCCGGGGCGGCCGGGACGAGTCCCGCTCCGCCGACCGGGAGCGCCCCGCCCGCACGCCGCGCCGCCGCCGTCGTACGCGCGGTGGATCCCCGCTCGACGCGACCACGGCTCCCGAGCAGACCCCCGTGGCGGAGGAGGCGGCCTCGGCCCGCACCCCGCGCCGGCGGCGCCGTACGCGCGGCGGGGCCGTGCAGGAGGGCGTGGCCGCCACGCCCTCGACGACGCCCGTCGAGTCCGCCGCTCCCGAGACCGGTGCCGCGGAAGCGGCCGTGACGACGGCCGAGGGCCCGGCTCTCGACGCGCCGGAGACCCCGGCGAAGCCGCGCCGCCGCCGCACCCGCCGAGGCGCGGACGCCCCGGTGGAGACGGTGACGGAGACGGCCGTGGAGACGGTCGTCACGGACACCGTCGCGAAGACCCCGGCCGCCGAGACCGCCGTCGACACGGCGGAAGCCGTGGAGGCCCAGCCGCGCCGCCGTACGCGCAAGGCGACGGCCGCGGCCGAGCCCGCCGTGGAGACGGCCGTGGCGCCGGAGGCGACCGCGGAGACCAAGCCGCGCCGCACCCGCAAGGCGACGGCCACCGCCGCCGAAGCCGCGGTCGACACGGCCGAGGCCGCGGAGGCCAAGCCGCGCCGCACCCGCAAGACGGCGGCCACGGCGGAAGCCGCGGTCGACACCGCCGAGGGCGCCGAGGCCAAGCCCCGCCGCCGCACCACCCGCAAGGCCACCCAGCCGGAGGCGACCACCGCCGACATCCCGGCCCAGGCCACCGCCGAACCCGAGGCCAAGCCCCGCCGCACCCGCAAGACCGCGGCCACCGCCCCGGCCGAAACCGCGGTGGACACGGCCGAGGCCGCGGAGACCAAGCCGAAGGTCCGGCGGACCCGCAAGACGGCCGCCACGGCGGAAGCCGCGGTCGACACCGCCGAGGGCACGGTGGTCAAGCCGCGCCGCACCCGCAAGACGGCCGCCGCGGCCGTCACGACCGTCGAGACCCCGGAGACGGCGCCCGAGGCCGCGGAGGCCAAGCCGCGCCGCACCCGCAAGACGGCGGCCGCCCCGGCCGAAGCCGCGGTCGACACCGCCGAGGGCGCCGAGGCCAAGCCCCGCCGCCGCACCACCCGCAAGGCCACCCAGCCGGAGGCGACCACCGCCGACATCCCGGCCCAGGCCACCGCCGAACCCGAGGCCAAGCCCCGCCGCACCCGCAAGACCGCGGCCACCGCCCCGGTCGAAACCGCGGTGGACACGGCCGAGGCCGCGGAGACCAAGCCGAAGGTCCGGCGGACCCGCAAGGCGACGGTCGCCGCGGAACCCGCGGACAGCTGATCGCCGGCAGCACCCCCGACGGCCCGGTTCCTCCCGCACGGAGGAGCCGGGCCGTCGGCGTTCCTCCCGGCGCGCCCCCGCGGACGGCAGCCGGACGGCCGGCGTGCCTGCGCCCGTCGGACACCGCCCCGTCCGCCGACCCGCCCGCCCCACCGCCCCGCCCCGTCGCCCCGCTCTCCCGGTAGCCTCGCCCCGTGACCACGCCGATCAGTTTCACTCCGCCCTCCGGTGCCCGCGCCTATCGCCTGAGGACCGCGCGCGGTGAGTTCGCCGTCGTCGACGCGCCCGTGGCCACCGGGGTCCGGCCCCGGGGCGTCGCCCTGCTGCTGCCCGGGTTCACCGGCAGCAAGGAGGACTTCCACCTCCTGCACGAGCCCCTCGCGGTGCGCGGGTACCGCACCCTCGCCGTCGACGGGCGCGGCCAGAACGAGTCGGACGGCCCCGCGGACGACGAATCCCCTTACGCACAGGACGAGTTGGCACGGGACGTGCTCGCGCAGGCGGCCGCCCTCGACACCCCCGTGCACCTCGTCGGGCACTCCCTGGGCGGTCAGATCGCCCGGGCCGCCGTGCTGCTGGACCACTCCCCCTTCGTCTCGTTCACCCTGCTCTCCTCGGGTCCGGCCGAGATCTCGCCGTCCCAGCGGCAGCGCGTGAAGCTGCTGCACGACGCCCTCGCGGCGATGACGATGTCCGAGGTCTGGGAGGCCATCCTGGCGATGGGTCCGCCGGAGGAGGTCGGCGGTCCCGCCCGCGGCTTCGGCGAGCTGGCGCTGCTGCGTCTGCGCTGGCTGAACCACAAGCCCGCCCAGCTCCTCGCCACCGGCCGCCAGTTGCTCGTCGAACCGGACCGGGTCGACGAACTCGCCGCCGTCCCGCTGCCCCTCCACGTCCTGTCGGGCGCGCGTGACGACACCTGGCCGGTGACCGTCCTGGACGACATGGCCGTACGTCTGCGCGCGCACCGCACCGTCGTCCCCGGCGCCGAGCACTCCCCCAACCAGGAACGGCCCCTGCCGACCGCCCACGCGCTGGCCGACTTCTGGGACCGGCACCCCCAGAAGGCCTAGTACTGCGTCTGGAGGTGCTCCCAGAACCCGTCGCGCAGCGCGCGCCGGAGGTCGGCCTGGCCGCGCAGGGAGTACTGCAGCATGCCCTCCGCCTCGACCAGGAGGTCCTGGTCGACGGAGCCGGGCAGGTAGGGGTGGCCGGGCAGGAGTTCTCCGAGGGAGTCCCGGCCCCGCGCCGCGAGCCACTTGGCGGCGATCTGCGCGCCGACGAAGCGGACGTCCTCGCGGGTGGGCCGGCCCGAGCCGACGGCCTCGTAGGCGGGGGCGGTTCGGCGTGAGACGTACGGCTTGAAGAACTCGAGGTCGAGGGTGCGCTGGCTGTCGACCTCCCACAGCAGGGGCTCGGCCTGGTTGCGGCCCTCCGGGGCCTCGATGCCCCAGAGGTGGACGCGGGCGCCGTAGCCCTGGGCCGCCTCGACCGCCGACACCAGGTCCTCGTCGCCGCCGAGGAGGGCCGCGTCGCTGATGGCGCGGTGCCGGGCGAGGGACTCCAGGTCGGTGCGGATCAGGGAGTCGACGCCCTTCTGCTGGTTGTTGGCGTTCAGGTTGCCCAACCGGACCTTCACGTCCGGGAGTTCGGCGATGGACTGCTGCTCGGCGGTGTGGATGCGGCGCCGCGCCCCGTCGTACCAGTAGACCCGGAGCAGCCGGCTGTCCGCGAAGATGCTGCGGGCCCGGTCGATGAGCGCCTCGATGAGCCCCTCGGCGTCCAGGTCGAAGGCCCGCCGGTCCTCGGTTCCGGCGACCAGCCGGCCCGCGGCCGCGTACAGGTAGCCCGCGTCGACGAAGATCGCATGGGTGGAGGGTGTCTTCGCCACCTCGGCGAGCATGCGCGTCAGCAGCTCGTTCGTGCGGTCGATGCGGGCGGCGAGGGCGGCGAGGTCGTCGTTCATCACCTCCATTGTCCCGGCGGTCACGCTGCGAACACAACCGGTCCCGTTCGGTCGACCCGAGGTTCCTTACCGGACGGTAATTAGTCGTTCGAAAAATTTCTTTAGCGTAGGGAATGTTTGTAACAAGCACCGCGTTGAATACGAACGGAACAGGGGGCACCGTCGTCCCGTGGGCCTCACACCAGTAGTTCTCCTCAGGAGGATGACCAGACGAAGGGAGAAGCCATGCGCTTCGAAATCATGCGACTCGACGACGTCGACGGCACGCCCGTGGACAGCACCGTCGTGGACGCCGCCTCCGTCAACCGGATCGTTCAGCAGGCCGCCGCCATAGGGCAGCGTCTGTGGATCCGTCCGGCCGACACCTCGGCCTCGTAACCCGCGGGTCCCCCTCTCCACGCTCCGGAGCCCCCGTACGGCATCACCCGAATGCCGTACGGGGGCTCCGCGCATGTCCGGGCGGGGGCTCAGCTCCCCCGGATCACCTGCGTGACGCCGTTGATGATCTGCTGCACGGCGATCGCGGAGAGCATCATGCCCGCGAGCCGGGTCACCAGGACCACGCCGCCGTCCTTGATGACCCGGATGATCAGCAGCGAGTAGCGCATCACCAGCCACAGCACGACGTGGATGGCGAGGATCGCCGTCCACACCGACACCTGCGTGCCGACGCCGTCCGCCTTCTGCACGGCCAGGATCACCGACACGATCGCCCCCGGGCCGGCCAGCAGCGGCATGCCCAGCGGGACGAGGGCGACGTTGACGTCCTTGGTCTGCTGGGGCTCGTCGGTCTTGCCCGTGAGCAGGTCCAGCGCGATCAGCAGGAGCAGCAGCCCGCCCGCGATCATCAGGGCGGGCACGGACACGTGCAGGTAGTCCAGGATCTGGTGCCCGAGGAGCCCGAAGACGGTGATCACACCGCCGGCCACGCAGACGGCCTGGAAGGCCATCCGCTTCTGCACCGCGCCGGGGCGTCCGGCGGTCAGCGCCAGGAAGATCGGGGTGATCCCGGGGGGATCCATGATGACGAAGAGGGTCAGGAAGAGGGAGCCGAAGACGGCGATGTCGAACATCAGTGCGGGGCCTTGCGGAAAAAGGTGACGGGGGACGTGCGGGGGCGGGTCTCAGGCCCCGCCGGTCCCGGGCACGGGGAACGCCCCCGTCGCGCGTCGCGTGATCTCCCCGTACACCTCGGGGTCGGTCGTGTACTCGCCGAGCACGCAGGTCTTGCGGCTGCCGTGGTAGTCACTGGACCCGGTCGCCAGCAGCCCCAGCTCCCGGGCCAGACCGCGCAGCCGTACGCGGGTGTCCGCGTCGTGGTCCATGTGGTCGACCTCGATGCCGTCCAGGCCCGCGGCGGCCAGCTCGGCGATCGCGGACTCGGGCACCGTGCGGCCCCGCTTGCTCGCGGCCGGGTGCGCGAAGACGGTGACCCCGCCGGCGGCCTTGACCAGCCGGATCGCCTCGAAGGGGTCGGTCTCGTGCTTCTCGACGTAGGCCCGGCCGCCGTCGGCCAGCCAGTCCTGCGTGAAGGCGTCGCTCACGGTCGGGACGACGCCCAGCTCCACCAGCGCGGTCGCGACGTGCGGCCGCCCGACGGAGCCCTCGCCGGCGATCCGCTCGACCTGCTCCCAGGTGACCGGGACGCCCAGCCCCTGGAGCCTGGCCACCATGCCCTTGGCCCGCGGCACCCGGTCGTCGCGCACCAGCTCCCGCTCGGCGAGCAGGGCGGGCTCCTCGGGGTCGAACAGGTAGGCCAGCATGTGCATGCTGATGCCGTCGATGCGGCAGGAGAGTTCGGCGCCGGTGACGAGCGTGAGGCCGGGCGGCAGCGCGGCGATCGCCTCGGCGTACCCGCGCGTGGTGTCGTGGTCGGTCAGCGCCACGACGTCCAGACCGGCCGCGGCCGCGCCCCGCACCAGTTCGGCCGGGGTGTCCGTACCGTCGGAGGCCGTGGAGTGGCAGTGCAGATCGATACGCACGACACGGACTCCAGGCGGCGACGGGGCGGAAGGGGACGCTCCAGCATAACGGGAAATCGAACGACCCTTGTCACACCCGCAGCCGAGGAGCACCCCCTACACGTACGCCACCCGCACACCTGCGGCGAAGGTCACTCGTCCGGACGGACGGGGGAACGCGCGACCCCGTCCCGAGGCCCCCGCGGAGAGCACCCCGCGCGCACGGCGAGATCATCCGCCCGGGGGCGCGGGTACCGGGCGACCGGCCCGCGGCGACGAGCCGTCGGCCCACCACGACCCGCAGCCGGCCCCACGACCGCGACCGCCGGCGCCCCGCGACCGCCGACGGCCGGCAGCCGCCCCCGCGCGGCGCGTCACGGTCTGAGCAGGCGCGGCGACAACGCTCCGCACGGCACCAGTTCCACCTCGGCTCCGGCGTCGCGCAGATCCGTCAGCACGAGCTCGTCGTACATCAGCAGCCCGGCGGGCTCGGGCCAGACGACGGCCCACAGCCACAGCCCCCGCGCCTCGCCCGCGAAGACCGCGCGGTCGTCCGGGGCGCCGGAGACGTGCCAGAGCGGCGTGGGGCGGCCGGCGGCCAGGACCTTGGCCTGGGGCGGCTTCTCGACGTTCAGGTAGGGGCCGGGATCGGGACCGTCGATGCCGGCGTACCGCGCGCCGAGGCCCACGCCGAGCTCCTCGGCGACGAGGATCAGCTCGCCCACGCCGCCGAGCGGACCGGGGCCGGAGCAGGCCACGGCGGAGGCACGGCCGCCGCTGCGGTCGTCACCGGCGTACGCCACGCCCGTGAACAGCCAGCCGACCGGCAGCGGCCACGGCATCCACACCGGCACCTGCGTGCGGTGCACCACGACACTGAGGGCCTCGACGCTGGGCGGGATCACGGGCTGCAGCGGATGCACCGTCCCGTGCACATCACACTGCCAGGAGTCGGAGAAGAGTCCGGGAGCCCTGACCCGGCCACCACACTTCGGGCAACTGGGTTCGCCCCTCATAGGGCCCCACGGTCCTACCCCATCCCCTCCGCGTCAAGGACGATCACCCGTCCGGGCGGCGGGCGCGTGGCGCGCGGTCGCCCCACCAGATAGATGCATCTTGCATTAATTAGCCGAGCTAACTTACTATGTGTAAACAGCAACCATCCACCTCGGGATTGGAGCAGGCATGGACCCCTTCGACGAGGGAGCCGGCGGCATCCTGAAGCAGCCCAAGGCGGTCTGGGCGACCGCGGGCGCGTCCGTCGTCGCCTTCATGGGCATCGGGCTCGTCGACCCGATCCTGCCGTCCATCGCCCAGGGTCTGGACGCCTCGGCCGGCCAGGTCTCCCTCCTCTTCACCTCCTACTTCCTGATCACCGCCTTCGCGATGCTGGTGACCGGCTTCGTCTCCAGCCGCGTCGGCGGCCGCAGGACGCTGCTCCTGGGCCTCGCCCTCGTCGTGGTGTTCGCCGGCCTCTCCGGCACCTCGGACACCGTCGGCCAGCTCGTCGGCTACCGCGCCGGCTGGGGCCTGGGCAACGCCCTCTTCGTCTCCACGGCCCTCGCGGTCATCGTCGGCGCGGCGGCGGGCGGCAGCGCCGCGGCGATCCTGCTCTACGAGTCCGCGCTGGGCCTCGGCATGGCGTGCGGGCCGCTGCTGGGCGCGCTGCTCGGCGACGCCAGCTGGCGCTACCCCTTCTTCGGCACCGCCGTCCTGATGGCGGTGGGCTTCCTGTGCATCGCGGCGTTCCTGAAGGAGCAGCCGAAGCCGGCCCGCAGGACCTCGCTGCTCGACCCGCTCAAGGCCCTCGGCCACGGCGGTCTCGCCTCGGCGGCGGCCTCGGCGTTCTTCTACAACTACACGTTCTTCACCGTGCTGGCCTTCACGCCGTTCGTGCTGAACATGACGCCCTACGCGTCGGGCGCGGTCTTCTTCGCCTGGGGCGTGCTGCTCGCCGTCTTCTCGGTCGTGGTGGCCCCGCGGCTCCAGGAGCGGTTCGGTTCGCTGAAGGTGCTCGGCTGCTCCCTCGTGCTGCTCGCCGCGGACGTGCTGGTCCTCGGCTACGGCGACCACACCACGGCCGTCGTCTGCACCGTCCTGTCCGGCGCCTTCATCGGCGTGAACAACACGGTCTACACGGAGCTGGCCCTGGGCGTCTCGGACGCGCCGCGCCCCGTGGCGAGCGCCGGCTACAACTTCGTGCGGTGGTTCGCCGCGGCGGCCGCGCCCTACTTCGCGCCGAAGATCGAGGAGTGGACCGACGTCCACGTCCCGTTCGTCGTGGCGGCGGTCACCGCGGTCGCGGGCGCCCTCGTGGTCGTCGTACGCCGCGGGGCGCTCACGCACGAGGCCGCGGAACTGGAGCCGGCGCACGCGGCGGAGGACGGGGTCGCCGCCTTCGCCGACTGAGCCGATTGAGGTAACGGAGCCGACCGAGCCGACGGGCAGTCAACTGACGCGTTCCGGCCTGCGCTTGGTGACCTTGCTCACGTGGCGTCAGTCCAGCGGGACGGACCTCCGGGACGGATCCCGGAGGTCCGTCCCGTTCGTCAGCCAGCGCTCCTGGAGGGCCTGGGCGCCGTGCACGCGCTTCCAGGCGGCCTCGTTCGGCGTCATCGGCAGCAGCGGCAGGAAGCGGACCGGATCGAGGGGCTCGTCGAGCTCCAGGTCCTCGACCAGGCCGCCCGGCTCGGCGACCAGCACCGACGTGAACGGCGCGCCGGGCCACAGGGGTTCACCGACGTCGAGGGAGGCACCGGGGGCCACGACCACACCCTCGACCTGCGGGGACGCGGCGAGCACGGCGAGCGGGCGGAGCACCTTGTCGGTGTCGGCGAGGCCGCCGCGCACCGACAGGACCAGCTCGGCGCGCGGGCCCCGGACCGGGTCGGCGACCATCGCGGTGGGGTCGCCCATCGGCTGCGCGGACATGCCGAGCGTGGCGTAGCGGACGACGTCGCCCTCGTGGAAACGCAGCACCTCGACACGGTCCGTACCGAGGAAGGTCACCGCGGCGCGGGCGTCCGGCTCACCCAGCGCCGTACGCAACCGGGCCTCGACCAAGGGGAGAACATCTGTCATGCCGCGAGAATAGAACTCGTCAGTACCGGGCAAAGCAACGCCTTGACACTTCCGGCGGCTGATACTCTTGCCCGGTGGTTCGGGGCAGCACGCAGAAGCGTCGCGATCAAGCCCCGACGCCGAAGGGATTCCCTCACGGGGGACCGGCTGGAGGAGGTGGGGCTGTCATGGATCGAAGTCGACCGTGCAGTACCACTCGCTCTTCCCGCCGCTGATGTAGCTCTGTGGCTCCGGCCGACCGCCGCCTCTCGCGCTCGCGTCTTCACACGGAAGAGCACTTCGTTTCGTTGTACCGGATCGACCGACCAACCGATCTGTCCGATCCGTCCGACCGGCCGATCATCCGATCTGTTCGATTCGTTTGATCCGTTCGGTCTGGTCTGTTCGGTCTTTCCGATCCGTCCGGTCCGAAGCAGTAGCTGAATCAGTAACGAAACTCGCCACCGCGACGGTGCGGTGCTCCCCGCTTTGTGGACGTGCCAAACATCCGCAGTCAGGACGTCCCCATTCCGGGTAGTTCCACCCGTCGCCGGCGCCTTTCGTCGCCCGTCGCGAAGGAGCCTGCCATGTCGATGATCCGCGACCTGCGTGCCGTGGTCCGCCCGTCCCGCCCCTCCCTGCGCAAGGACAGCGGCGCGTACGACACCACCCGCGACCCCGACACGCCCTCGGCCGTCGTCGACTGCGCCGTCTACCGCGACGGCGCGCGCGTGCGGACCGAGGCCCCGCTCACCCCGCACGAGGCGATGCGCCAGGTGCGGCGCGACGGCGGCTTCGTGTGGATCGGGCTGCACGAGCCGACCGAGTCCGAATTCGCCGGTATCGCGGGCGAGTTCGGGCTCCACCCGCTGGCCGTGGAGGACGCCGTCCAGGCCCACCAGCGCCCCAAGCTCGAGCGCTACGACGACTCCCTGTTCACGGTCTTCAAGACCATCCACTACGTCGAGCACGACCAGTTCGACGCCAACAGCGAGGTCGTCGAGACCGGCGAGGTCATGTGCTTCACCGGCAAGGACTTCTTCATCACCGTCCGGCACGGCGGCCAGGGCTCGCTGCGCGGGCTGCGCCACCGCCTCCAGGACGACCCCGAGCTGCTCGCCAAGGGCCCCTCGGCCGTGCTGCACGCCATCGCCGACCACGTCGTCGACGGCTACATCGCGGTCGCGGACGCCGTGCAGGTCGACATCGACGAGGTCGAGACCGAGGTCTTCTCGCCGGGCCGCAAGGGCAGCCCGCGCGGCACGGACGCCGGCCGGATCTACCAACTCAAGCGCGAGGTACTGGAGTTCAAGCGGGCGGTCTCGCCGCTGCTGCGGCCGATGCAGCTGCTGAGCGAGCGGCCCATGCGGCTGGTCGACCCCGACATCCAGAAGTACTTCCGGGACGTCGCCGACCACCTCGCCCGCGTCCAGGAACAGGTCATCGGCTTCGACGAGCTCCTCAACTCCATCCTCCAGGCCAACCTCGCGCAGGCGTCCGTCGCGCAGAACGAGGACATGCGCAAGATCACGTCCTGGGCCGCCATCATCGCCGTGCCGACGATGGTCTGCGGGGTGTACGGCATGAACTTCGACTACATGCCGGAGACGCACTGGAAGTACGGCTACCCCGTGATCATGTCGGTGACGGTCGCCCTCTGCCTGGGCATCCACCGCACGCTGAAGCGCAACGGCTGGCTGTGAGCGTGCCTCGATAGGCTGGGCCCATGACACGCGAGCTGCTCGACCAGGCCCTCGTCGAGGAGGCCACCAAGAAGTCCGGCCTCATCTGGGTCAAGGCCGCCGGACAGCCGGCCGCCCGGGCGCTCTGGCACGTCTGGCACGACGGCGCGGCCTGCCTGGTCGGCGACGGGCCCGGCGAGCAGCCGCTGCCGGGGCTGGCCGACGGCGCCCCGGCCGAGGTCACCGTCCGCAGCAAGGACAAGGGGGGCCGGCTGGTCTCCTGGACCGCGCGGGTCGTCCAGGTCGCCCCCGGCACCGAGGCGTGGGAGGCGGCCGTCGCCGAGCTCAAGGGCAAGCGGCTGAACGCGCCCGACGGCGAGGCGATGACCGGGCGGTGGGCGGCCGAGTGCCGGGTGCTGCGCCTGGAACCGACCGGCCGGACGCTGCCGTTGCCCGAGGGCTCCCTGGCCGAGGCCCCGGTGCCCTCGCCGGCCACGACCCGTCAGGCGATTCCCGCCGGGCTTCCGCGGCTGCTGCTGAAGAAGCGCAGACGCAAGTGACCGGCCGGACCCGGACGCGAGCCGCCGAGGACGCCGACGCCTGACCCCCGCGCCCACGACACCGGCCACTCCCCCGTGCCCCGCGCCCACGACACCGCCGGCCCCTTGCCGTGATCCGCGCTCAGGACGTCGGCAGCTCCTTGCCGTAGTCCACCGTCTCGCCCTTCGCCGGCTGCTCCAGGGCGAAGTCCTCGCCCCACGCGGAGAAGCTCAGCGTGCCGGCGCCGCCCGCGCGGACCAGGCGCAGCGGATACGGCTTGCCCTCCAGGGAGACGTCCAGCGTGCCGCCGGAGCCACCGTCGCCGGTGATGCGGATGGTGCGCACACCGGCCTGCTCGTGGTGCCCGTCCTTGTCCAGCGAGCCGTGCAGCGTCAGCAGGTCGCCGAGAAGGAGGTCCTTGTCCGTGAAGCCGCTGAACTTCTTGTACGACGGGTCGCCGGCCGGCACCTTCACGTACTTGCCGTCGAGCTTGTCCGCGGCCGCCGCGTCCGAGCCGCCGCCGGCCTTGTCGTCCTCGTTCTTCCAGAACGCGGCGTCCGCCTTCAGGTACAGCTGCTCACCGACCCGCAGCAGGTGGAAGGCCGCCCCCTCGGCGGTGACCGACCCGGTGCCGCCGTCCGGCTTCAGGCGCATGTCGAGCTTGTACGACTTCCCGCCGGCCACCACGGTCCCGGACAGCCGCACCGCGTCCACCGTGTCCGCGGCCGCCTTCGTCTTCGCCTGGATCTTGTCGGCCGACAGCTTGCCGACGCCGTTCGTGCCCGCGTCCGGGTCGTCGCTGCAGCCCGTCACGACCATGCCCGTCACGGCCATCGCGCACATCGCGCTCACCAGCCCGGCCCGGCGGCGGGTACGGCCCTGGGGAATCGCAGTCACAGAGGAGGCTGCCTTTCTGCGGGGAGGTCCTGAACGGCGTACCGCAGCGTACCGGGGTGGCCGCGCGGGAACGGAGCCAGTCCGTCCGGACCGCTCGCCAGAGCGCACCCGATCGGGACGGGCTAGCCTGAAGCCCGCACGAGCGGGCAATTGGGAAAAGGGCCTCACGGGAAACACCCCGGTGAACGCCCCGTACGAGCACCCACGAGAAGGAGGTGCGGCCATGGTCGCGGGCGTCCCCCGGATCTTCGTCTCGCACCTCGCCGGTGTCGCCGCCTTCGACCCCAACGGCGACCAGGTGGGCCGCGTGCGCGACCTGGTCGTGATGCTGCGCGTCGGGCGGCGGCCGCCGAGGCTGCTCGGGCTGGTCGTCGAACTGCCCACCCGCCGCCGCATCTTCCTGCCCATGACCCGGGTGACCAGCGTCGAGTCCGGCCAGGTCATCACCACCGGCGTGCTCAACGTCCGGCGCTTCGAGCAGCGGCCCACCGAGCGTCTCGTCTTCGGCGAACTGCTCGACCGGCGGGTCACGCTCGCCGAGACCGGCGAGGAGGTCACCGTCCTCGACCTGTCGGTGCAGCAGCTGCCGGCCCGCCGGGACTGGGAGATCGACCGGGTGTTCGTGCAGAAGGGGCGCAAGGCGGGCGCCTTCCGGCGCGGCAAGGGCGAGAAGCTGACCGTGGAGTGGTCGGCCGTCACCGGCTTCTCCCTGGAGGAGCACGGGCAGGGCGCGGAGAGCCTGCTCGCCACCTTCGAGCAGCTGCGCCCGGCCGACCTCGCCAACGTCCTGCACCACCTCTCCCCCAAGCGCCGCGCGGAGGTCGCCGCCGCGCTGGACGACGACCGCCTCGCCGACGTCCTGGAGGAGCTGCCGGAGGACGACCAGATCGAGATCCTCGGCAAGCTGAAGGAGGAGCGCGCGGCGGACGTCCTGGAGGCCATGGACCCCGACGACGCGGCCGACCTGCTCGCCGAGCTGCCCGAGGCGGACAAGGAACGGCTGCTGAGCCTGATGCAGCCCGACGACGCGGCCGACATGCGGCGCCTGATGTCGTACGAGGAGCACACCGCCGGCGGTCTGATGACGACCGAGCCGATCGTGCTGCGGCCCGACGCCACCGTCGCCGACGCCCTGGCCCGCGTCCGCAACCGCGACCTCTCCCCCGCCCTCGCCGCCCAGGTCTACGTGTGCCGGCCGCCCGACGAGACCCCCACCGGCAAGTACCTCGGCACGGTCCACTTCCAGCGCCTGCTGCGCGACCCGCCGTACACGCTGGTCAGCTCGCTCCTCGACGACGACCTGCAGTCGCTCGACCCCGACGCGGCGCTGCCCGTGGTCGCCGGGTTCTTCGCGACGTACGACATGGTCGCGGCGCCCGTCGTCGACGAGGCCGGGTCGCTGCTGGGCGCGGTGACCGTGGACGACGTGCTCGACCACCTGCTGCCGGAGGACTGGCGGGAGACGGAGTTCCACCTGGACGAGCCGCAGGGGGGTGGTCCGGATGGCGCCTGAGCGTGAGGGCGGCCGCGGGGAGCGCGTCCCGGTCGGCGCCACGGCCGCCACCCGTCCCCGCGTCCGGCTGGACCAGCCGCGCCCGCCGCGGCGCCGGTTCCTGCCCGAGTGGGACCCGGAGGCCTTCGGGCGGCTCTCGGAGCGCATCGCCCGCTTCCTGGGCACCGGGCGGTTCATCGTCTGGATGACGGTCGTCATCATCCTGTGGGTGGTGTGGAACGTCTTCGCGCCGACCGTCCTGCGCTTCGACGAGTACCCGTTCATCTTCCTGACGCTGATGCTGTCCCTCCAGGCCTCCTACGCGGCCCCGCTGATCCTGCTCGCGCAGAACCGGCAGGACGACCGCGACCGGGTCAACCTGGAGCAGGACCGCAAGCAGAACGAGCGGTCCATCGCCGACACCGAGTACCTCACCCGTGAGATCGCCGCCCTGCGCATCGGCCTCGGCGAGGTCGCCACCCGGGACTGGATCCGCTCGGAGCTCCAGGACATGGTCAAGGAGCTGGAGGGACGGCACGACGGGCACGGCGTATTCCCGACAGTCGCGGCAGAACGGTCGCACGGACGTGACGTAGACGACCGCTGACGGGCATCCCGGGGTGCCCGGGGAGCGCCGTACCATCGTGCTTATGGTTACGGAAGACGCGGTGCGCGAAGCACTGGCGACGGTGAACGACCCCGAGATCAACCGCCCCATCACCGAGCTGGGGATGGTCAAGTCGGTGGAGATCGGTGCGGACGGAGCGGTCGCGGTCACCGTGTACCTGACGGTCTCCGGCTGCCCGATGCGCGACACGATCACGCAGCGCGTCACCGAGGCGGTCTCCCGGGTCGAGGGCGTCACCCGCGTCGACGTCACGCTCGACGTGATGAGCGACGAGCAGCGCAAGGAGCTGGCGAGCGCCCTGCGCGGCGGCCAGACCGAGCGCGAGGTCCCCTTCGCCAAGCCCGGCTCCCTGACCCGTGTCTACGCGGTCGCCTCCGGCAAGGGCGGCGTCGGCAAGTCCTCGGTGACCGTGAACCTGGCGGCGGCGATGGCGGCCGACGGCCTGAAGGTCGGGGTCGTCGACGCCGACATCTACGGGCACAGCGTGCCGCGCATGCTGGGCGCCGACGGCCGTCCCACCCAGGTCGAGAACATGATCATGCCGCCGTCGGCGAACGGCGTGAAGGTCATCTCGATCGGCATGTTCACCCCGGGCAACGCGCCGGTCGTCTGGCGCGGCCCGATGCTGCACCGTGCGCTCCAGCAGTTCCTGGCGGACGTGTACTGGGGAGACCTGGACGTGCTCCTGCTGGACCTCCCGCCCGGCACCGGTGACATCGCGATCTCGGTGGCCCAGCTGGTCCCGAACGCCGAGATCCTGGTCGTCACGACGCCCCAGCAGGCCGCCGCCGAGGTGGCCGAGCGGGCCGGCTCCATCGCCGTCCAGACCCACCAGAAGATCGTCGGCGTGGTCGAGAACATGTCCGGCCTGCCCTGCCCGCACTGCGACGAGATGGTCGACGTGTTCGGCACGGGCGGCGGCCAGCTCGTCGCCGACGGCCTGACCCGGACGACGGGCGCCTCCGTCCCCGTCCTCGGCAGCATCCCGATCGACGTCCGTCTGCGCGAGGGCGGCGACGAGGGCAAGCCGGTCGTCCTGACGGACCCGGAGTCCCCGGCGGGCTCGGCGCTCCGCGCGATCGCGGGGAAGCTGGGAGGGCGCCAGCGCGGCCTCTCGGGGCTGTCCCTGGGCATCACGCCCAAGAACAAGTTCTGACACCTCGTACGACGACGGGGGCGCCGTCCGCGCTGGACGGCGCCCCCGTCGTCGTATCCGGAGCGTCGTGCCCGGGGTGTCGTGCCCGGGGTCAGGCGTACGCGCCGATGTCCTTGACCATGGCGAAGCCGAGCCCGTACGCGCTCATCCCCCTCCCGTACGCCCCCACGTGCACCCCTTCCTTCGTCGAGCCGGCCAGGACCCAGCCGAACTCGGACTCCCGGTAGTGGAAGGGGGTCGGCGCGCCGTCGACCGGGAGGGAGAGGACGGACCAGTCGGGGCCGGCGAGGTCGTCGGCCAGGACCCAGGCGGTCTCGGTCTGCTGGTCCAGCCAGTCGTCGCGCAGGCTGTGGTCCATCTGGCCGGGCCAGGTGAAGGAGAGCAGGCCCACGCCCGCGAGCCAGGCCGCCGAGGAGACCGACGTCGCCTCCAGGAGCCCCGTGCCGTCGGCGCTGCGGCGGGACGGGTTCGCCGCGACGGTCACGACGACCGCGAACCTCCCCCGGTCCTCGCCCGCCGTCTCGTGCCGCACGGAGGGCTCGTCACCGTGCCCGATCGAACCGTGCTCGACGGTCCCGTCGGCCGCCGTGCCGACCTGCATCAGCCAGCGCGGCCCCGTGAAGGCCTCGTCGAGGCCGTACCACGGGAAGGACGCCTCCAGGTACCCGTCGACCGTGCGCCGGGCGGTGCGGACCCGTGGTCCGCCCTCCGCGGCCGGCGCCTGTTCGACTGCCCGACTCGTCGTCTCCATCTGCCCGGACGCCTCCTCGCTCTCGCCGGACCGCCCCGGCCCGCCCCCCTTCGGGCGTACTCGTCCGGTCCGCACAACAACCAGGCAGCATAGCCACCCCGCTGCCGGCTGGGGGGACGCCGCCCGGCGCGTGCGGCGTGCGCCCCCTCACACCGGGGGGCGCGTGCGGCTCAGGTGGCGTCCGCGTCGAAGGGCGGACGGTCGTCCTTGCCCGGTTCCTCGGGCTTCTTCACCATGTCGACGCGTCCACCGGACGAAGCGGGGGAGGACGACGAGGACGAGGATTCCGGCTCGCGGCCGTGGACCGCGTCCGCGACCTCGGCCATCTCCTTCTTCAGGTCGAAGCCGTTGCGGATCTCCTTCAGCCCCAGTTCGTCGTTCTCCAGCTGCTTGCGGATGAACGTCTTGGGGTTGAGGTCCTCGAACTCGAAGTCCTTGAACTCCGGGCCGAGTTCCTGCCGGATGTCCTGCTTGGCGCTCTCCGAGAACTCACGGATCTTGCGGATCGTGCGCGTCACGTCCTGGATGACCTTCGGGAGCTTGTCCGGACCGAAGACGAGCACGGCCAGGACGATGATCGTCACCAGCTCGAGCACACCTATGTCATTGAACACCTGAAGCTCCTTGCGATGTCCGCGGTCCTCGGCCCTCGGTGGTCAGTTCGGGTCTTCCGTGGTCCGGGCCGGGACCACGGTACCTGTCGCACCTGTCCGACCGGTACCGTCCCGGGGCGTCCGCGTGTGCGCGGGCGACCTGTTTTCCCGTTGTTCGCCCGGTGGGAGCCTGTTCCGGCGCCCGGCCTGTGAACTTTCTGTCAATCCGAGGAGCCGAGCACCAGGGAGAGGCTGCGCTCCTTCCCGCCGCGTTCGACGGTCAGCTCCAGCCGGTCGCCGGGGCGGTGGGCGCGGGTCTTGACGATGAGTTCCTCGCCGGAGTGGACGCGCTGGCCGTCGACCTCGGTGATGACGTCGCCGGCCCGGATGCCGGCCCGGTCGCCGGGGCCGCCCGGGGTGACCGGCGAGCCGCCGTCGCCGCTCCGGGTGCCGACGCGGGCGCCGTCGCCGGCGTAGTCCATGTCGAGGGTGACGCCGATGACCGGGTGCGTCGCCTTGCCGGTGTTGATCAGCTCCTCCGCGACGCGCTTGCCCTGGTTGACCGGGATGGCGAAGCCCAGGCCGATCGAACCGGACTGCCCGCTGTCGGATCCGGTGCCGTCGCCGGCGGAACGGATCGCGGAGTTGATGCCGATGACGTGGCCCCGGGCGTCGAGGAGGGGGCCGCCGGAGTTGCCGGGGTTGATGGGCGCGTCGGTCTGCAACGCGTCCACGTACGACACGTCGCTGCCGTCGCCGCTCTCGCCGCCGGCCGTGATGGGCCGCTCCTTGGCGCTGATGATGCCGGAGGTGACCGTGCCCTCCAGGTCGAAGGGGGCGCCGATGGCGACGACCGGGTCGCCGACCCGGACGTTGTCGGAGTTGCCGAGGCGGAGGGGCTTCAGCCCCTTCACCCCGGTCACCTTCACCACGGCGAGGTCGTAGCCGCTGTCCCCGCCGACCACCTCGGCCTCGGCGGTCTGGCCGCCGTTGAACACGACCGTTATCCCGCCGCCGGAACCGGCGGGCTCGACGACGTGGTTGTTGGTGAGGATGTGGCCGAGCGAGTCGAGCACGAAGCCGGTACCGGTGCCGGACGCCTCGCTGCCGCTGACGTGCAGGGTGACGACGCTGGGCAGGGCGCGGGCGGCGATCCCGGCCACGCTGTCCGCGGCCCGCCCGGTGGGCTCCGCGGAGGCCTGCGGCAGCTGCACCCCGTCGAACCCGCCGTTGCGCTCCAGGTGGACGCCCACGACGCCGCCCAGCACGCCCGACAGGAGAGCGAGGACGAGCGCTCCTCCGGCCAGCTTCCTCCGGGTCCGCCGGCGCCGCTGCGCCTCCGTGGCGACGCCGGCCCCGGTCTGCTGGAGCGGCCCGGCCGCCCACGGGTCGTAGCGGCCCCAGGGGTCGCCCCCGGAGCCCGGGAGCGCCGGCGCTCCTCCCGGACGGTTCGCGGGCAGCCCGGCGGCCCCGGACGGAAGCGGCGCACCGGTGCCGGGCACGGGCACGGGCGTCGTGGCGGCGAGGGAACCGCCGACGCCGGGCGCGGGCACCGGCGAGGCGGGCGGAACGGTCCCACCGACGCCGGGCGCGGGCACCGGCGCCACGGGGGCGGGAGGCGCGGGTGCCTGCGTCCCGGGGGCGAGCGGCGGCGCCGCGCTTCGGGCCGGCGCGGCCGCCGCCGGGTGCTGTACGGGCGGCGCGGGCGCCCAGGGTCCCGGCTCACCGTAGGGCGGGGTGCCGTAGGGGTCGGGATCGTGCAGCGGCTTGGGCCGACCGCCCGGGTCCGACGGCCGGGGGGAGCCCGAGGCGTCCCCGGCGGACTCCACGGAGCCGGAACCCGTGGCGGACCCGGCGGACGCGATCTGCTCGGCAGCCGGGACGGACCCCCCGGACCCGGCAGGCTCACCGGCCTCACCGGGCCCGACGACCTCGGCGGACCCGGCCGCCGGAGCCGGCCCGCCGGAGCCGACCCCCTTCGGCGACCCGACGCCCGCGGCGAACCCACCGGACCGGGCAGGCTCACCGGCCTCACCGGGCCCGACGACCTCGGCGGACCCGGCCGCCGGAGCCGGCCCGCCGGAGCCGACCCCCTTCGGCGACCCGACGCCCGCGGCGAACCCACCGGACCGGGCAGGCTCGGCGCCCTCCGCCACCTCGGCGGACCGGGCAGGTTCGGTGACCTCCGCGCCCTCGGCGGACCCGGCGGGCGCGGCGCCCTCGGCGGACCCGGCGGGTTCAGCAGGCTCTGCAGGCTCTGCAGGAACAGCGAACGCGCCGGGTGCGGCGGTGGCCTCCGCATCCGTGGTCTCCGTCGACGGAGGCCGGGTGCTCACCGGCAGCGGGCGGCTCAGTTCGTAGTCACCGTCGTCGGTGACGCCGGCGGTCCCCCTGGCCGGTCCGCCGGTGTCCGGGTCCGCCGGTGCGGCCCCCGCGGGCCGCGCCAGCTCGAAGTCGCCCTCGGTGTTCTCGCGGCCGCTCTCCTGCCCGTCGGGGCTCTGCGGTCGAGGCCTGCTCCACCACTTCCCCTTCGTGGGCTTCCCCTCGTTCATGCTCTCCCCGCACTCGGGCCCCGTCCCGGCGTGACCGTGGGCGGGGGGCCGCAGCTCGTCGAACTCCGCCTCCGCGCCCGGCCACCGGGCACGGGCACGGTCTTCCCAGGATTCAACCAGGTTCGCGGGGCGCCCGGCGTCACAGCCGGGTCAGCGGGCGGTCCGCGCGGAGGGGGAGGCGGTGGGGGCGGAGGGGGTGCCGGGGACGGGTGCGGCGAGCAGTCCGGGCGCCGTGACCTCGGGAGCGGGGTTCCAGGAGGTGAGGGCGATCGGCGGGGTGCCGAGCGGACGTATCAGGGGGGACATGGCGGCCGCGCCGGCCACCACGGGTGTGGTGAGGCCGTGCAGGGTCTGGTCGGTGGTGCGTCCGGCGGCAGGGGCCGGCACACCGGGCAGCAGCGGCGCGGAGACCCGGGTCGGCGCGACCGGGGTCTCGCCGAGCAGCTGGCCGCCCTGGGCGAGCACCGGCCCGGCGGTACGGCGGCGCTGGTTGTCGGGGGCCGTCGCGGAGCCGGTGGCGGGGGTGCGGGCCGGTGTGACGTTGCTTCCGGAGCCGCCGCGGGCGTCGGTGTCGACCGGCGCGGCGCCGGTGTTCACCCCGCCCAGCGCGATCGCGGCCAGCGAGACCGCGCCGGCGGCGACGAAGGCGAACCGCAGGCCGCGGGAGCGCTCGGTGTCACGGCCGACGGGGTGGACGCGGAAGCCGCGCTGCGCGGCGGGCGTGAGCACCGGACCGTGCTCGGGGGCGGGGACGTAGCCGAAGCCGAACGGCTCGTCCCGCTTCACTCCGAAGACTCCGGACGCTTCGGCGCGGGTGCCGAAGCGGTCGCCGAATCCTCCCCCGAGCGGCATTCCGCCGCCCTCCGTGTCACCTCCCCCGGGGAGCCCCTGGAGACGGGCCAGGAAGCTCTCGGAGGGGGCGGGCGGGGCCACTTCCGCGAAGACGTTCTTCAGCCGGCGCTGGGCGTCGACCTCCGCCTTGCACTTGGGACAGGTCGCCAGGTGCGCCAGGACGCGCTCGCGGGTGTCATGACCGAGCTCGCCGTCCACGAGGGCCGAGAGCCGGTCACCGAGGTGCTGCTCCGCCAGCAGCCGCTCGGCGGGGTTGTGTCGGGATCCACTCACGCGGTCGCGCCCCCTCCTCCCAGAGCGGGCACGCGGGCCACGAAGGAGCGCCGCTCCGCGCGCGCCTCGGGCGAGCGGTGCGCGAGCGCCTTGCGGAGCTGCGAACGGCCGCGGTGGATCCGGGAGCGGACCGTGCCGAGCTTGACGCCGAGGGTCGCGGCGATCTCCTCGTACGACAGTCCTTCGATGTCGCAGAGGACGACGGCGGCGCGGAACTCCGGCGCCAGGGTGTCGAGGGCCTGCTGGACGTCCGCGTCGAAGTGGGCGTCGTTGAAGACCTGCTGCGGGGTGGGCTCCTTGCTGGCCAGCCGCTCCGCGGCGTCCTCGCCGAGCGCGTCGAAGCGGATGCGCTGCTTGCGGCGGACCATGTCCAGGAAGAGGTTGGTGGTGATGCGGTGCAGCCAGCCCTCGAAGGTGCCGGGCGTGTACGTCGACAGGGAGCGGAAGACGCGGACGAAGACCTCCTGGGTGAGGTCCTCGGCGTCGTGCTGGTTGCCGGTGAGACGGTAGGCGAGCCGGTAGACCCGGCCGCTGTGCATGCTGACGATCTCCTCCCACGTGGGCGGAGTCCACGCCTGCCCGTCCGCGTCGGTGGAGAAGGTCGCGGTCCGGTCGGCTCCGGCGGCGAGGCCGGTGGCGTGACTGTGGTCAGCGGTGTCGTTCACGGATTTCGGCCTGCCCGCCGACCCGAGAAAGCGCCGCAGCACTCCTCCCCGATCCACAGGCGCAGCCGCACCTCCCCTGTCGGCTCTGGTGGTGTCCAGCGGAGCCCCTACCATAGCCACCTCGCCCGTTAGCTCCGGATAAGCGGTTTTACGAGAATTTGATCTGGGCTGGCACGGCTCATGCGGCTGCGTCAGCACTTGCTCCGCGTCCCGTCCCTCGTCGTGATTCAACCGTGTCCCCCCGTCGTGCTTCCCACCCCTTCAAACGCCCGGTCCCATCTGCGGGTTCCCGGCGCCAACGGATACAGTCACGCCCAGGCAACCAGCGGGGACAGGAGAGGGTCATTACCGGCAACCGGCAGACGAGCTGGGCGTTCGCCGACGCCTATGTCGCCGAGGACGAAGCGCTGCACTGGGCCCGTGACCGGGCCCGCGAGGCAGGGCTGCGCTCGGTGTCGCCCAGCACGGGCGCCGCCCTGCGGTTGCTCGCCGCCACCGTGGACGCCAAGGCGGTCGCGGAGATCGGCACCGGCACCGGCGTCTCCGGGATCCACCTGCTGCACGGGATGCGCCCCGACGGCGTCCTGACCACGGTCGACCCCGAGCCCGAGCACCAGCAGTTCGCCCGGCAGGCCTTCCGCGCCTGCGGGTTCGCCAGCAACCGGGCCCGCTTCATCCCCGGCCGCGCGCTCGACGTCCTGCCCCGCCTCGCGGACGCCGGCTACGACCTCGTCTTCTGCGACGGCGACCGGCTGGAGGTCATGGACTACCTCGCCGAATCGTTGCGTCTGCTGCGCCCCGGCGGCCTGGTGGTGTTCGAGGGGGTCTTCACCAACGGCCGCACGGTCGACTCGGGCCCGCAGCCCACCGAGGTGATAAAGGTCCGTGAGCTGCTGCGCACCGTGCGCGAGAGCCAGGAGCTGGTGCCGTCGCTGCTGCCCGTGGGGGACGGGCTGCTGTGCGCGGTGAAGCGGTGAGCCGGCCGACGGGGCCGCCGCGCGCCGGGGAGCGGTGACCGGGCCGACGGGGCCGCCCGCGCCGTGAAGCGGCGACCGGGGTCCGTCCGGGTGAGGGGTGTGAGGGACGAAACAGTCGCCCCGGCACCCTGAGGGGGTGCCGGGGCGACTGAAAGGGTATGGTCGCTTGCGCGTCAGCCGACGACCTTCTTGAGGGCGTCGCCGAGCGCGTCGGCCTCGTCAGGGGTCAGCTCGACGACGAGCCGACCGCCGCCTTCGAGCGGAACGCGCATGACGATGCCCCGCCCCTCCTTGGTCACCTCGAGCGGGCCGTCGCCCGTCCGCGGCTTCATGGCCGCCATGCTCGTTCCCCTTCCTGAAACCAGCTCATCGTCAAAGCCGACGGCCCGTGAAGGGCACGCGCGGTCCAGCGAGGGACACGCGTCACCGGCATCGAACACATTGCTTCCCAGCCATTATCCCGCATCTCAGGACCCGATGACCAACATCAGTCGGCATCGCTTGGGCAACGCACGCGAGCAAAACCACTCAATTCGGGGATGTGGCTGCGATACTTCGCGCCCGCACGCACTTCCGCCGCCCGGAAATCGCCCCGAATTCTTTGACGCAGGTCACACGTCCCGCGCGGCCCCCTTCCTTCATGCTGTCCTTCGGAGACCGTCGTACCGGCCGGTACGACGGCATCGGCGACACCTGAGGGGACACTCCATGGCCGACACCGTGCTCTACGAGGTGAGCGACGGGCTCGCGACGATCACCCTGAACCGCCCGGAGGCGATGAACGCGCTGAACATCGCGACCAAGGTGGCCCTGCGGGACGCGGTGCGCTCGGCGGCCGAGGACGGTGCCGTCCGCGCGGTGCTGCTGACCGCCGCCGGTGACCGGGCGTTCTGCGTCGGCCAGGACCTCAAGGAGCACATCGGGCTGCTGGTGTCGGACCGGGAGACCGGCGCGGGCCAGACCATGCGCACGGTCAAGGAGCACTACAACCCGATCGTGCGGGCGCTGACCGAGGCGCCGAAGCCGGTGGTCGCCGCGGTGAACGGGGTGGCCGCGGGCGCCGGCCTCGGGTTCGCGCTGGCCGCCGACTACCGGATCGTCGCGGACACGGCGTCCTTCAACACCTCGTTCGCGGGGGTCGCGCTGACCGCCGACTCGGGCGTCTCCTGGACCCTGCCCCGCGTGATCGGCCCCGGCCGCGCCGCCGACCTGCTGCTCTTCCCGCGCAGCATCAAGGCCCAGGAGGCGTACGAGCTGGGCATCGCCAACCGGATCGTCCCGGCGGACTCGCTGCGCACCGCCGGCGAGCAGGTGGCGCGGATGCTGGCCGAGGGGCCGACGGTGGCGTACGCGGCGATCAAGGAGGCGATGGCGTACGGGTTCTCCCACTCGCTGGCCGAGACGCTGGAGAAGGAGGACGAGCTGCAGACGCGGGCGGGGCGGTCCGAGGACCACGGGATCGCGGTGCAGGCGTTCGTGAACAAGGAGACGCCGAAGTACCTGGGCCGCTGACCGGCGGCCGGCGGCCGCCGGGCGGGGCGGGCCTCAGCCCCGCCTCGCCGCGCAGGCCTCCAGGTGATCGTCGACCAGCCCGCACGCCTGCATCAGCGCGTACGCCGTCGTCGGTCCCACGAACCGCAGGCCCCGCTTCTTCAGCGCCTTGGACAGGGCCGTCGACTCGGGTGTGACCGCCGGGACGTCGGCGAGGGTCTTCGGGACCGGGCGGGCGGCCGGGTCGGGGGCGTGGGACCAGATCAGCTCGTCGAGGTCGCCGGGGGCCCAGTCGGTCAGCACGCGCGCGTTGGCGAGGGTGGCGTCGATCTTGGCGCGGTTGCGGATGATGCCCGGGTCGGCGAGGAGCCGCTCGCGGTCCTCGTCGGTGAAGGCGGCCACCGACGCGATCTCGAAGCCGGCGAAGGCGGCCCGGAAGCCGGGGCGGCGGCGCAGGATGGTGATCCAGGACAGGCCGGACTGGAAGGCCTCCAGGCTGAGGCGTTCGAAGAGGGCGTCGTCGCCGTGGACCGGGCGGCCCCACTCCTCGTCGTGGTAGCTGACGTAGTCCGGCGTGGACAGGGCCCAGGGGCAGCGCGGGACGCCGTCCGGGCCCGCGAGGGCGGCGCCGTCGCTCACCTCTGCTCCTCCCGCCCGGGCTTCTCCATGGAGACGTGCGGCTCGGGCCGCCGGGCGCCGGCCAGGTCGGACTCCAGCTGGGCGATGCGGGCGTCGCGTTCGGCGAGCTCGGCGCCGAGGCGGTTCAGGGCGTCGTCGACGTCGGCCATGCGGTAGCCGCGGGCGGCGAGCGGGAAGCGGAGGCGGTCGATGTCGGACCGGTGCAGGGGGCGGTCGGGGGGCAGCGGGTCGTGCAGCCGCTGCGGGGTGGCCTCCGGGAGCGGGCCGGTGCCCTCGCCGCCGCCCACCACGGCGAGTGTCACCGCGGCGACCACGACGGCGAGCGCGATGACCAGGAACAAGAACATAACCATCGGTGGGTCCCCACGCTCGCTGTGCTCGGTGTCGAATGTGTCAGGGTCCGATCGTGCCATGCGGGTGTGACGGTTAGGGTCGCAGGCGGCGGATGTCCGGAACGTACTGGGAGAGGTCACAGAGGATGCTCAGGCTGGGCAGGCGCGAGTTCGGCGCGCACGAGCCGGTGATCATGGCGATCGTGAACCGGACCCCGGACTCCTTCTACGACCAGGGGGCGACCTTCCGTGACGAGCCGGCGCTGGCGCGGGTCGAGCGGGCGGTCTCCGAAGGCGCCGCGATCATCGACATCGGCGGGGTGAAGGCCGGGCCCGGCGAGGAGGTGACCGCCGAGGAGGAGGCGCGGCGGACGGTCGGCTTCGTGGCCGAGGTGCGGCGGCGCTTCCCGGACGTCGTCATCAGCGTGGACACCTGGCGGGCCGAGGTCGGGGAGGCCGTCTGCGAGGCGGGCGCGGACCTGCTGAACGACGCGTGGGGCGGCGTGGACCCCGGTCTGGCGGAGGTCGCCGCGCGGTACGGCGTGGGGCTGGTGTGCACGCACGCCGGGGGCGCGGACCCGCGCACCCGCCCGCACCGGGTGGCGTACGACGACGTCATGGCCGACATCCTGCGGGTGACCCTGGGACTGGCCGAGCGGGCGGCCGGGCTGGGCGTGCCGAGGGAGTCGATCCTGATCGACCCCGGACACGACTTCAACAAGAACACCCGGCACAGCCTGGAGGCGACGCGACGGCTCGGGGAGATGGTGGAGACGGGCTGGCCGGTGCTGGTGTCCCTGTCCAACAAGGACTTCGTCGGGGAGACGCTGGACCGGCCGGTGAAGGAGCGGGTGCTGGGCACGCTGGCGACGACGGCCGTGTCGGCGTGGCTGGGGGCGCAGGTGTACCGGGTGCACGAGGTCGCGGAGACGCGTCAGGTGCTGGACATGGTGGCGTCGATCGCGGGGCACCGTCCGCCGGCGGTGGCGCGGCGGGGACTGGCCTGAGGTTCCGGCCGGCCGGGAGGCGGGCGCCCCGGCCCGCTCCCCGGCCGGGGACGCGCGGGAGGGGTCCTACCGCCCCGCCTCCTTGGACACCAGCCCCACCGCCTCCTCCACGTCGTCCGTGACGTGGAACAGCAGGAGGTCCTTCTCGGCCGCCTTGCCCTGGGCGACCAGGGTGTTCTTCAGCCAGTCGACCAGGCCGCCCCAGTACTCCGTGCCGAAGAGGACGATGGGGAAGCGGGTGACCTTCTGGGTCTGCACGAGGGTGAGGGCCTCGAAGAGCTCGTCCAGGGTGCCGAGGCCGCCGGGCAGGACCACGAAGCCCTGCGCGTACTTCACGAACATCATCTTGCGGACGAAGAAGTAGCGGAAGTTCAGGCCGACGTCGACGTAGCGGTTGAGTCCCTGCTCGAAGGGGAGCTCGATGCCCAGCCCCACCGAGACGCCGCCCGCCTCGCAGGCGCCCTTGTTGGCCGCCTCCATCGCGCCCGGCCCGCCGCCCGTGATGACCGCCCAGCCGGCCTTGACCAGGGCGCTGCCCAGCCGTACCCCCGCGTCGTACTCCGGGGAGTCCACCGGTGTGCGGGCCGAGCCGAACACGCTGATGGCCGGGGGGAGCTCGGCCAGGGTGCCGAAGCCCTCGATGAACTCCGACTGGATGCGCAGCACCCGCCAGGGGTCCGTGTGGACCCAGTCGGAGGGGGCGCGCTCGTCCAGCAGTCGCTGGTCCGTGGTGCTCGGCTGCACCTGGTCGCGCCTGAGGAGGACCGGTCCCAGGCGCTGTTCCTCCGGTGGCTGCTTCTTGCCCTCGGGGTTGCCGGTGGCCATGTGAGCTCCCTCCGCTTGCAGATGTTCCACCTCAGCGTAGATCTACGCGAGTTACGTGCGGGGGACGTCGGCGTGTCCGGCGTGAAGAGGCATCAGGTACGGACGCGCCCCAGGAGCCCCCTTCGCCCCTCTTCCCGTCACGCCGTGAGCCACGCCCGCAGCCGTTCCTCGCCCGCGAGGACCTTCGCCGTCTCGACGCGTTCGTCCCGCTTGTGCGCCAGGAGCGGGTTGCCGGGGCCGTAGTTGACCGCGGGCACGCCGAGCGCCGAGAAGCGGGAGACGTCCGTCCAGCCGTACTTGGGCCGCGGGGTGCCGCCCACCGCCTCGACGAAGGCCGCGGCGGCCGGGTGGGAGAGGCCGGGCAGGGCGCCGGGGCTGTGGTCGTCGACGACGAACTCCTCCACCCCGCAGTCCGCGAACACCTCGCGGACGTGGGCGACGGCCTCCTCGGGCGTGCGGTCGGGCGCGTAGCGGAAGTTGACCGTGACGACGCACTCGTCGGGGATGACGTTGCCCGCGACCCCGCCCGTGACGCCGACCGCGTTGAGGCCCTCGCGGTACTCCAGGCCGTCGATCACCGGGTGACGCGGCTCGTAGGAGGCGAGGCGGGCGAGGATCGGGGCGGCCGCGTGGATCGCGTTGGAGCCCATCCAGCTCCGGGCCGAGTGGGCCCGCTCGCCCCTGGTCTTCAGCAGGACCCGCAGGGTGCCCTGGCAGCCGCCCTCCACCTGGCCGTCGGACGGCTCCAGCAGCACCGCGAAGTCGCCCTCGAGCCACTCCGGGTGGGCCTCGACGACGTGCTTGAGGCCGTTCAGGTCGGCGGCGACCTCCTCGTTGTCGTAGAAGACGAAGGTCAGGTCCCGGTTCGGGGACGGGACCGTCGCCGCGATGCGCAGCTGCACCGCGACGCCCGCCTTCATGTCGCAGGTGCCGCAGCCCCACAGCACGCCGTCCGCGTCCAGCCGGGAGGGGACGTTGCCGGCGATGGGGACGGTGTCGATGTGGCCGGCGAGGACCACCCGCTCCGGACGGCCCAGGTGCGTACGGGCGACGACGTTGTTGCCGTACCGGTGCACGGTCAGGTGCGGCAGCCCGCGCAGGGCGGCTTCGATCGCGTCCGCGAGCGGCTTCTCGGTGCCGCTCTCCGACGGGAAGTCGACGAGCTGCGCGGTGAGCAGCGCGGCGTCCAGGGTGAGGTCAAGCGGGGTCTCGGCCATGCCGTCGACCCTAACGCGCCGACCGCGCGCCGGGGGGATCCCACCCGTCCCAGCCGTCTCCCCAGCTTCCGTACTCTCCAGTACCTTGTACGCGTGCCAGAGCCGTCACCCTCTTCCCAGCGCCGCGGCCGCCTCCTGCGTTTCGGGGCGGCCTGTGCGGCCCTGTCCGCCGTCACGGGCTACGTCGTGGTCCAGTACGTCACCGGTGGCGCCGGGGAACCGGCGTGCAGAGTCGTTTCCGCGGAGGGCGACGGGACGACGTACGCGTTCACGCCGGAGCAGGCGGTGAACGCGGCCACGATCGCGGCCGTCGGCACCGGGCGGGGCCTGCCCGAGCGGGCGGTGACCATCGCGCTCGCGACCGCGCTCCAGGAGTCGGCGCTGCGCAACCTCGACCACGGCGACCGCGACTCGCTCGGCCTCTTCCAGCAGCGGCCCTCGCAGGGCTGGGGCACCGCCCGGGAGGTCACCGACCCCGCCTACGCGGCCGGCGCCTTCTACGAGCACCTCGTCAAGGTGCCCGACTACACCGAGCTGCCGCTGACCGTGGCCGCGCAGCGCGTGCAGCGCAGCGGCTACCCGGAGGCGTACGCCAAGCACGAGCCGGACGCCGCGCTGCTGGCCGCCGCGCTCACGGGCGCCTCGGCGGCCACGCTGACCTGCGAGGGGCGTCCGGAGAGCGCGACGGCCACGGGGCCGGACGCGGTGCGCGCGGCGCTCGCACGGGACTTCGGGAGCGGCGCGCGCCAGGAGACGGACGCGCGGGACGCCGCCCGGGCCGGTGCGCGGGAGACGGCCGCTCCCGGCGCGGACGCGGACGTGCCCGCCGCCGAGACCAGCGGGCGGACCGTGACGCTGCCGGTCACCGACGGCACCGCCGCCGGACGCGGTGTCCGCGAGCGCGGCTGGCAGCTCGCCCACTGGGCGGTGGCCAACGCCTCGGCCCTGCACATCGAGCGCGTGACCTACGCCGGCCGGCAGTGGGTCGCCGGGAACACCGACAGCCGGTGGCGGGCCACCAGGAGCGGTGGGGCGGAGGCCGCGGGGGTCCCGGGCTCGGCGGTCGGGGCCGGGACGAGCGCCGTACGGATCGTCACCGCGCAGTAGTACGGGTCTTCGCCCGGGCGGGTCATGTGCGGCGGGCACGGGACGCCGTGGGGTCAGGTTTTCGCGCCCTCACCCCCGGGTCCGCGACATCCCTTGTGGGAAAAGGGCTCCGGGGTTCGGCGGACTTTCATATCGGGCACCGTTTGCCCGTTTTTATCCGCAGCCGATAATGCGACGCATTGCCAACTCTTTACGCCGGCCGTGCGCAACCTTCGCGGGCTTCGAGCGGTAGTCACTGCGTCCGGGCACCGGGGGGCCGACAGCCGGTCGGTCGACCACCGGGTGCCGTCGGACGGTTCAGCGTCATCTTCCGTCCCCTCAGTCCAAGGAGCATCATGTCCCTCCCCCTGACCCGCCGGATCGCCCGTGCCGCGCTGCTCGTCGCTGCGGGAGCGGCCGCCGGGGTCGGTGCGGCCGGCTCCGCCGGTGCGGCCCCCGGCCTGCCCGCCACCCCGGACCTCGGCGGTCTCACCGCCCTGGACGGGGCGAACGTCGGCACCACGGTCGACGGCGCCGCGCAGAACGTCACCGGGACCGCGGGCGAGGCCGGCGGCAAGGTGGTCGAGCAGGCGGTGCCCGCCGCGGGCGAGGCCGGCGGCAAGGCCGTGAAGAAGGCGACGCCGGCGGCGCAGAAGGCGGCCGGCGAGGCGGCGGGGTCCGCCGGCGGGGTCCTCGGCGACACGGCGTCGACGGCCACGAAGGGCGGCCTGCCGACGGGGTCGCCGGCCGGGGTCGGGCTGCCGGGCGCGCCCGCGCTGCCGCTCGGCTGAGCCACCGGGTCGCGGGGCGGCGGGGTCCGGGGTCGTTTCCCCGGGCCCCGTCTCCTTGTGCCGACCGTCGCCCGCGCCCGCGGGACCGGGGCGGGCGCGGAGAACCCGGCGCCGCGGGCCGGGCCCGTCCTCCCCCGCTCCCGGCTCCGCTCGGCGGGGGACCCCGCCGAGCCGCCGGAACGACGGCCCGCGGCGGTGACGGCAGCGACGGCCGGCCGGGTGGGACCGGGTCGGGTCAGGCCAGGCGGCGGACCGCCGCGCCCACCCGCTCGTCCGACGCGGTCAGCGCCACGCGGACGAACTTCTCGCCCGCCGGGCCGTAGAAGTCGCCCGGCGCGACCAGGACGCCCAGGTCGGCGAGGTGGGCGACCGTCTCCCAGCAGGACTCGTCCCGGGTGGCCCACAGGTACAGGCTGGCCTCGCTGTGCTCGATGCGGAAGCCGTGGCCGACGAGGGCGTCGCGCAGGAGGGCGCGGCGGGCGGCGTAGCGCTCGCGCTGCTCGTGGACGTGGGTGTCGTCGGAGAGGGCCGCCACGACCGCCGCCTGGGTGGGCGCCGACGTCATCATGCCGCCGTGCTTGCGGATCTCCAGCAGCGGTCCGAGGACGGCCGGGTCGCCCGCGAGGAAGGCCGCGCGGTAGCCGGCCAGGTTCGAGCGCTTCGACAGGGAGTGGACCGAGACGATGCCCTCGTACGAGCCGCCGTTGACGTCCGGGTGGAGGACCGAGACCGGGTCGGCCTCCCAGCCCAGCTCGATGTAGCACTCGTCGGAGAAGAGCAGGACGCCGTGTTCCCGGGCCCAGGCGACGATCCGGGTCAGGTCCGCCTTGGACAGCACCCGGCCGGTCGGGTTGGACGGGCTGTTCAGCCAGAGGAGCTTCAGGCCCTCGGGGTCCAGCTCCGTCGGGTCGTCGTAGACCTCGTACCCGGCGCGCGCCAGACGGGCGCCGACCTCGTACGTCGGGTAGGCCAGGCGCGGGTGGGCGACCCGGTCGCCGGGGCCGAGGCCCAGCTGGGTGGGGAGCCAGGCGACCAGTTCCTTGGAGCCGACGACCGGCAGGACGTGGTGGTGGGTGACCCCGCGGGCGCCCAGGCGGCGCTCCAGCCAGCCCGTGATCGCGTCCCGCAGGGCCGGGGTGCCCCAGACCGTCGGGTAGCCCGGGGAGTCCGCCGCGTCGACCAGGGCCTTCTGGATCAGCTCGGGGACCGGGTCGACCGGGGTGCCGACCGACAGGTCGACGATGCCCTCCGGGTGCGCGGCGGCCGTCTTCTTGTAGGGCTCGAGCTTGTCCCAGGGGAAGGTCGGAAGACGGCTGGAGAGTGCGGACACGGTGACTGGCTCACTTTCCTCGCTACGGCGCGCGGCCCGCACGGCGAACGCCTCGGTCCCGTACGGCGCGATCGGGGTCGACCGGGCCGTACGGGACCGAGGCGGCGCACGGTGTGCGGGCCGCTCGCGTGATTACTCGGCCTGCGGCGGCAGCGCGGCGACGAACGGGTGGTCGCGCTCGATCAGGCCCAGCTTGCTGGCGCCGCCGGGCGAGCCCAGCTCGTCGAAGAACTCGACGTTCGCCTTGTAGTAGTCCTTCCACTCCTCCGGCACGTCGTCCTCGTAGAAGATCGCCTCGACCGGGCAGACCGGCTCACAGGCACCGCAGTCGACGCATTCGTCCGGGTGGATGTACAAGGACCGGGAGCCCTCGTAGATGCAGTCGACCGGGCACTCCTCGATGCACGCCTTGTCCTTGACGTCGACACAAGGCTGCGCGATGACGTAGGTCACGCTGTGATTCCTCCTCGGTAGGGCGCTGGCGGGCCTCCCACAGGCCCCGCCGCCTGGCGCGCGGGAGCGCGGCGTCGTCGATGCCCGCCCCTAGTATCTCCGTTCCTGGGCATGATCCGAACAGGAGGGGTGAACTGACCTGTGGAATTCTCGGCCACCGGACGCCTCGTGGTCCGAATCACCACTGCTGACGTGGGCAAACGCGTCTCGGTACGGCGCTTGAGCGACGTCGGCGCCACCGGGGGGAAATTCACCGACACGGTGGGGGTTCTCACATCATGGGACGCCGGTGTGCTGGTGATCACACGAAAGGGCGGCGAGGTCGTCCGCATCGACGAGTCCTCGCTGGTCGCGGGGAAGGTGGTGCCGGCGGCTCCGGCCCGGCGCGGGGGGCCGGCCGCCTCGTACGGGGAGCTCGCGCGGGTCTGCGCGCGGGCCTGGCGGCCGGTGGAGAGCGAGCGGCTCGGCACGTGGGAGCTGCGGGCCGCCGCCGGGTTCACCCGCCGCGCGAACTCCGTACTCCCTCTGGGTGACCCCGGCGTGCCGCTCGACGAGGCCCTGGACGCCGTGCGGCGCTGGTACGGCGCGCGGGGTCTGCCCGCCTACGTGCAGGCCGCGACCGGCGCCGAGGGCACCGACGAGCCGCTGTGCGCGGAGCTGGAGCGGCGCGGGTGGGTGCGGGAGGTGACCGCGGAAGTGTGGATCGGGGCGCTGGCGCCGGTCGCGGACCGGGAGGCGCGGGGCGTGGTGCTCACCCGGGAGGCCGACGACGCGTGGCTGGCGCGGTACCGGCGCAAGGGGGTGAGCGAGGTGGCCCTGCAGGTGCTGGGGGGAGGGCCGTCGGTGTGGTTCGCGTCCGTGCCGGGCGACGAGGGGGCGGCTCCGGCCGCCATCGGCCGGTGTGTCGTGGACGGTCGGTGGGCCGGGTTCGCCGCGGTGGAGGTGGATCCGTCGCAGCGCCGGCGGGGCCTGGCGACGACCGTGATGGCGGCACTGGCCCGGCGCGCGCTGGACGAGGGCGCCTCGGCCGCGTGGCTGCAGGTCGAGGAGGACAACGCGGGGGCGCGGGCCCTGTACGCCGGGATGGGCTTCGGCGCGCACCACGCGTACCACCACTACCGGGAACCGGCGGCGGGCGCGCCGTGAGCGGGACCGGATCCGCCGGGAACCGGCGGCGGTTCGCCGAGGAGGCGCGGGCCGAGCGGCCCGATCTGGCCGTGCTGTGCCTGCTGCTGGCGGCGGAGGCGGACCCGACGCTGGACGAGGCCGGCATGGACGCCGCGCAGCTCGAGCTGGACCGGCTGGCCGGACAGCTGCCGTTCCGGCCGGGCGGGCCGGAGGCGTGGGCGGCGGCGTTGCGGGAACTGCTGGGTGAGCGCTACGGGTTCGGCGGCTCCGGCGCCGACTACCAGCGGCTGGAGTCCTCGCTGCTGCACGAGGTGCTGCGGCGCCGGCGGGGGCTGCCGATCCTGCTGTCCGTGGTGTGGATGGAGGTGGCGCGCCGGGCGGGGGCGCCGGTGTACGGGGTCGCCCTGCCGGGGCACTTCGTGGTGGGGTTCGGACCTCCCGGGACGCAGGTGCTCGTCGATCCCTTCGACGGAGGGCGGGTGCTGACGGGGCGTGACGCGGAGGTGCTGGTGGCGGGGGCGACGGGCGCCCCGCTGGACGCGTCGATGCTGGTGCCGGCGGAGCCGCTGGACGTGGTGCTGCGCATCCTGAACAACGTCCGGGCGTGGGCGGCGGCGCGGCCGGAGCGGACGGATGTGGCCCTGTGGGCGGTGGAGTTGTCGTTGCTGCTGCCCTCGCATCCGGCGCGGTTGCGGTACGAGCGGGCGCAGTTGCTGGTGCGGCGGGGTGACTTCGTGGCGGGCGCGGTGGAGTTGGAGGCGTACGCGGAGGTGGTGGAGGCCGTGGACGAGGCGGCCGCCGACCGCCTGCGCCACCAGGCGCGGGCCGCGCGCGCGAGGCTCAACTAGGGCCGGTCCGGCGGGCCGCGGGAGCGAGGGGGCTGATCGGCGCGGCTGAGCGGGGGCCGGTGCGTGCGGCTGCGGGGCGGAGGAGGGCGCCGACGCGACGGGGCTCCTTCCGTGCGGCGCTCACAGCCAGCCCTTCTCGCGTGCCACGCGGACCGCCTCCGCCCGGTTGCGTACGGCCAGTTTCTGTATCGCCGTCGACAGGTAGTTGCGGACGGTTCCCCGGGACAGGTGCAGGGCCGCCGCCAGCTCGGCGTTCGTGGAGCCGTCCGCCGCCGCCCTCAGCACCTCCCGCTCCCGGTCCGTCAGCGGGTTGGCGCCCTCGGCCAGGGCCGCCGCCGCGAGGGTGGGGTCGATGACGCGTTCGCCGGCGAGGACCCTGCGGACGGCGTCGGCGAGCTGGGCGGCGGGGGCGTCCTTGACCAGGAAGGCGTCGGCGCCGGCCTCCATGGCGCTGCGCAGGTAGCCGGGGCGGCCGAAGGTGGTGAGGACGACCAGTTTCAGCGCGGGGAACTCCTCGTGCAGCCGGGCCGCCGCCTCGATGCCGGTCGCGCCCGGCATCTCGATGTCGAGGAGGGCGACGTCGACGTCGTGCCGCCGCGCGGCCGGGAGGACCTCGTCGCCGCGCGCCACCTGGACGACCACCTCGATGTCGTCCTCCAGGCCGAGCAGGGCGGCGAGCGCCTCACGGACCATCGACTGGTCCTCCGCGAGCAGGACCTTGATCGTGGACGTCGTCATGCGCCGGATCCTATGTCCGCGCCGGTCGCGGCCGGGGCCCGGGCGACCAGGCGGAAGCCGTTCCTGGCGCTGCCGCCCGCCTCCAGGGTGCCGCCCGCCTTCTCCAGGCGTTCGGTGAGACCGGTCAGGCCGTTGCCGGGGCCGTCGCCGGAGCCGCCGGAGCCGTCGTCCTCGACGGAGAGTTCGAGGACCGGGCCGTCGAGGCTCTGGCGGCGCAGGAGTTCCACCGTGCAGCGGCCGGCGCCGCTGTGCCGTACGACGTTGGTGACCGCCTCGCGCAGCGCCCAGGCGAGGGCGGTCTCGCTGTCCTCGGGGACGCCGGCCAGGTCGGGTTCGGCGGGGATCCGGGCGGTGATGCCGGCCGTCGTCAGGGCGACCCGGGCGCCGGCGAGTTCGGCGGCGAGGCGGGGGCGCCGGTAACCGGTGACGGCCTCGCGGACGTCGGCCAGGGCCTGCCGGCTGACCTGTTCGATGTCGGCGACCTGCCGGGCCGCCCGGTCGGGGTGGTCCGGGAGCATGCGGCCCGCGAGCTCGCTCTTCAGGGTGATCAGGGACAGCGAGTGGCCCAGCAGGTCGTGCAGGTCGCGGGCGAGACGCAGCCGTTCCTCGTTGGCGGCGAGCTGGGCGACGGTGGCGCGGGCCTCGCGCAGGGCGACGGTGGTCCGGATGAGTTCCCGCACCCCGGACATCGAGAACCCGCCGAGGAGCGCCGGGAGCAGCAGCCCGACGAGGAACTCCCCGCCGTCCGGCACGGCGAGCGCGATCGCGGTGAGCCAGGCCGCCTCGGCCGGGATGACGAAGCGGGAGTACCTCATCGGCAGCGCCGCGCCGGAGGCGACGGACACGTACACGAAGAGCACGAGCCACTCCCGCCCGAGGGTGAGGGCGAGGACGGTCGCCTGGGCGGTGAGGACGGCCAGCGAGCCGAGCACCACGGTGTTCGTCTCGGCGCGTCCGGCGCGCAGGAGCAGGGCGAAGTACCAGGCGACAAAGGTGACCAGGCCGAGCCAGCCGAGCACGCGGACGCCGTCGCCGTGGCCGCCGTGCAGCAGGTCGCCGACGGGTGCGCTGAGGTAGGCCAGCCAGATGCCGGTCCACAGGAGCTTCATCACCCGCTGCCGGGTGTTGGCCGGGCGCTGTCCGATGCCGATGCCGCTCACGCCTTCAGCGTGTCCTTCCGGTACAGCCAGGCCGCGCCGCCGGTGAAGAGGACGAAGGAGACGACGAGGACCGCGATGTCCTGGACGCGGGGGGCCTGGCTCTGTTCGATGGCCTGACCCAGGGCAGCGTACGCGTGGGTGGGCACCCACCGCGCCACTTCCTGCAGCCAGCCCGGGAAGGTGGTCGTCGGCATCCACAGGCCGCCGAGGATCGACAGCCCGAAGTAGGTGATCATCGTGACCGGGCGGACGGCGTCGCCGGTGGCGAGGTAGCCGAGGGCGACGCCGAGGGCCGCGAAGACGAGGCTGCCGGCCCAGATCGCGCCGGTGAGCGCGAGCCACTGCCAGGCGTCCAGGCGTACGCCCTTCACGGCGGCGGCGACGGCGAAGACGACGACGATGGACGGCAGGCTGACGACGGCGGCGCTCGCGGTCTTGGCGAGGACGTAGCCGCGGCCCGGCAGCGGGGTCAGCCGCAGCTGGCGCACCCAGCCGCCGGCGCGTTCCTTGGAGATGCGCTCGCTGTTGCCCATGAGGACGGCCGTGAGGGCGCCGAAGGAGGCCATCGAGACCATCATGTAGGTGGGGAGGGTCAGTCCGGTGCCGTCGATCCTCGTGGTGCCGTCGGCGCTGCCCGCGATGAGCAGGAACAGCAGCGACGGGTAGATCACCGAGAAGAACAGGAACTTGCGGTTGCGCAGGGCGCGGACGAGTTCCAGTGTGATCAGGCCGTTCATGCGGTGCGTGCCTCCTCGGCTGCGGTGAGGGCGACGAAGGCCTGTTCCAGGCCGAGGCCGGCGACCTCGAGGTTGCGGGGGTACAGGCCGAGGCCGTAGAGGGCGTGGACGGTGGCGTCGGCGTCGGCGGACTGGATGCGGACGGTCCGGCCGGAGACGGTGAGGCCGGTGAGGAAGGGCAGGGCCCGCAGGGCGCTCTCGTCGATCGCGCCGTCCGGGTCGCCGTCCAGGTCGAAGGAGATCCGCCGGGCGCCGGCCTTGGCCTTGATCTCGGCGGCCGTGCCGTCGGCGAGCAGGCGGCCCCGGTGCAGGACGAGGACGCGATCGGCGATCGCGTCGGCCTCTTCCAGGTAGTGCGTGGCGAACAGGACCGTGCGGCCCTGGTCGGCCTGCTCGCGCATGGTGGCCCAGAACGCCCGGCGGGTGGTGACGTCCATGCCGGTGGTGGGCTCGTCGAGGACGATCAGGTCGCTGTCGCCCGCGGTGGCGAGGGCGAAGCGGACGCGCTGGGCCTGGCCGCCGGAGAGCTTGTCGACCTTGCGGTCGGCGATCCGGGTGATGCCGGCGCGGGCCAGCACGTCACCGGGCCGGTACGGCTTCGGGTGCAGGGAGCAGGCCAGGCGGACCAGTTCGGCGACGGTGACCTCGTCCATCAGCCCGCCGCTCTGCAGCATCGCGCCCACGCGGCCGGCGACGATCGCCTCGCGGGGGCTCGCGCCGAACACGCGGACCGCGCCGCTGTCGGCGTACTTGAGGCCGAGCAGCAGGTCGAGGGTGGTCGACTTGCCGGCCCCGTTGGGTCCGAGCAGCGCCACGGTCTGTCCCGGGTGCAGGGCGAGGCTCAGCCCGTCCACCGCCCGCACGTCCCCGAAGTCCTTGCTCACCCGGTCGAATTCGACCACCGGTGCTGTTGTCGTCATACGTCGATCGTCGCGCCCGGGGCCGGTCCGGCGGCAGTGTCGGACGTCCGCGGTGCCGCATGACGGATGTCATGCCGGGGGTGTGACACCGGTGCGCGCCGAAAGAGCCGGGAGTTCGCGCCCGGGACGCGCGAAGGGCACCCGGCGGGGCGCCGGGTGCCCTTCACGGGGGTGCCGCGTCAGTTCGGGTCGGTGTCGATGACGGCGACCCGGTCGGTCTTGCTCTTCAGCGCCAGGCGCAGGGCGCCGATCACGTCCTGCACGGTGACGTCCGTCTTCTGGCCGGTGGCGCGGGTGATCTTGACGCCGTCGAAGGTGCCGCCGTACAGCTCCTTCAGGGCGGCCTCGTCGTAGCTGTCGACGAGCTTGCCGTCGACGGCCTTGACCTCGAGGAACTTCCAGAGGGAGTTCTCCGGGCTGAACCGGACGGCGTGCGCCGCGTCGGTCTGGACCGTGACGGAGGCGGACATCGCCGGCTCGGCGAACTCCTTCATCATCCGGTCGACCTCGGCGTCGGACACCGTGGGCTGCCTGGTGGTCGTGGGCACCTGCACCGCGGTGGCGGCGCCGCCCTCGACCTGCGTGCGGTAGGCGGCCACGACGGCCGTCTGGGCCTTGGCCGCGTCGATGCCCTTGCCCGCCTTACCGTAGACGGCGACGGCCTTGCCCCGCTCGAACTTGATCGTGCCGTCGGCGGACGAGCCGGAGCCGCCCGCGGCGCTCTCCAGCGCGGCCTTGAGCTTCTCCTCGTCGACCGGCATGACCGGTTCGATCTCGCGGTGCCGGCCGAACAGCGAGCCGATCACCGAGACGGGGTTGTAGTCGCTCGTGGCGGCCTTGTCGACCGTGGCCTGCATGTCGAACTGCAGGCCGGCCTGGTCGGGCTTGAGGGTGACGGTGTCGCCGCCCACGGACAGCTTCAGCGCCTGGTCCACCCGGGAGTCGAAGGCCCCGTCGAGCTTCTTGACGGCGTCGTCGCGGGTGCCGCCGATGTCGACGCCGAGCACCGTGGTGCCCTTGGGCACGTCGGAGTGGTTCATCAGCAGCCCGGCGCCGTAGGCGCCGGCCGCGCCGACGACCACCAGGCCGCCGAGCAGGACCAGCTTGCTGCGGCCCTTCTTCTTTTTCTTCTGCGGGGCGGCCGCGGGCGCGTTCCGGCCGGACGGGTCGGGCTGCCGCGGTCCGCCGGCGGGCGCACCCGGCGCACCCGGCGCGCCCGGCGCGAACGGCCCGCCGGGGCCGGCGCCCTGGCCGGGCGGGGGCACGATCGGGATGCCGCTGGTGACGGTCTGGCCGGAGACGTTGTCGTGGCGGCCGTAGCCGGCGCCCGGGCCGCCTTCGGAGACCGGCTTCTGCGGGGTGAGGATCGCGGTGTCGTCGCTGAGCCCGCCGCCGGGGGGACGGCCGGTGCCGGGGCCGCCCTGGGCTCCGGGGCCGGCGGGGGCGCCGGGTGCGTACGGTGCGCCCACGGGGCCGGTGGCGGCGCCGTTGACCGGCGGCACCATCGGGCCGTCGCCGGTGACCGGGCCGCCGGTGGGGCCGGCGGGGCCCTGCGGGCCGCCCCTGCCGCCGGGGCCGTCCGGCCCGTTGAAGTCGTGGGGGCCGCCGGGCGCGCCGGGACCGCCGGGGACGCCGCCCCGGCCGTCGGTCCCGGTGAAGCCGTTCCGGCCGCCGTCGTCCGGGAAGTACGCCAGGTCGTCGCGGCGCGGCTCGGCGCCGCCGTCCTGCGCCGGACGCGCGCCGCCGTTCAGCGGGCCCGCGGCGAGCGCCTCGGTCACGTCGAAGGAGCCGGTGCCGCCGCCGTGTCCCGGAGCCACGGGACCGCCGGTGGCACCGGACAGCCCGGCGCCGTTCGTGCCGCCGGGGCGGGGGGCGCCCGGCACGGACGGGGAGCCGACGGCACCGCCGGGGCGTGCGCCGCCCGGACGCGCGCCGCCGGGCGCACCGGCGCCGTTGCCGCCGGGGGCGCCCGTGCCCGGGCCGGTGCCGGCGCCGGAACCGGCCGCGGTCCCCGCGCCGTTGGCGGGGCCGCCGCCCTGGCCGCCCTTGCCCGGCGAGGACTTGCGCGGCGCGAACCAGTCGCTCGTCTTCTCGTCGGCCGCCGGCGCCTGCTCGGCGGGCGTCTCGGCGCTGCCCGCGGCGGACGCGGAGCCGCCGGCGGGTGCGGACGCCGGCGCGGCGCCCGCCGCCGGGGCGGAGCCCGCCGCCTGCGGCTCGGCGCCGCCGTCGCCCGCGGCCTCCGTGTCCGTGACGGGCTTGCGCACGACGACCGGCGGAATGGGCCGCGACCCGGGGATGTTGATCCGGATCCGGGTCGTCAGCGTGGTCTCGGTCTTGCGTTCCTCCGGCCGCGCGGCCGAACGACCGGCGTCCGCGCCGCCGTCGGACACCACCGGGATGCCGTAGGGCGGGGTGCCCGAGGGGTATGCGGCTCCCCCGCGCCCGTTGGGCCCGGAGGACGGACTGTCAGTTTCACGACTCAAGGCAGGTTCTCCAGGTTGGCTCCGCCGCCCGCCACGACCTCACGGGCAGCTCGGCGGCGCGCACCACCATACTGGCCACTTCTGACGCGTATCCCGCGACCGCCGCTGAAACCCACACCGGACTCGCACGGCCACGCCACGGCGAAGTGGTACGTCACTTGCCAAGTCGGACGTCGTCGCCGACCGGTTGCCGCCCCGGGCCGAGGGTGGCGCAGATCACAGCCAGGGCCATGCCGCCGAGGAGGAAGAGGTAGGAGCCGATTCCCGCGCCGAACAGGAAGTCGCCCTCGGGGCGGCCCGAGGTGAGCAGGACGACGGCGATCATCCAGCCGGCGGCGGGCGCGACGGCCCCGGCCCGGCTGCCCAGGGCGCGTGCCCCGCCGAGGAAGAGGCCGGCGGCGCCCGCGAGCGCGAGCAGCAGCCCGCCCGGGAACCAGCCGGACTGGACGAGCGCCCCGGCGACGCCGGTGACCGCGCCGAGCAGCAGGAGGCCCAGGCAGGCGGCGGCCCGTCCGCCGGAGGGCGGCCGCAGGGGCTGGGCGAGCATCGGTCCGCGGTCGGACATCAGGCCACCCCCTCGGTCCCGGCGAACAGGTCGCTCTCCCTCTCCTGCGGCCGCGTCCCGCGCACCAGCTCGTAGTACTCGGTGGTGAACAGCGGCTGCGCCAGTTCGTTGGAGAGGACGAAGGAGCGGCCGTCGGGGGCGACCTCGATCTGGGTGGCGTGCGCGCGCATCGCGGCGGTCTTCGCGGCCGCGTACGCGGCGCCGTCGACGGCGGTGGTGATCCGCTCGTCGTCCACCACGCCCGGTACGTCGGTGACGGCGGCGCTCCTGGTGAAGGGCAGGGCGGGCAGCTCCTCGCGGAGCCGGGCGAAGGCGGCCTCGGCGACGGAGCGCGGGACGCGGTTGTAGTAGACCTTGGGGACGGTCCAGCCGGCCTCGGCCGCGAGGTCCACGGCCCGCAGGGCGACGCGGTGGGCCTGGACGTGGTCGGGGTGGCCGTAGCCGCCCTGCTCGTCGTAGGCGACGACGACCTGGGGGCGCACCTCCAGGATCACCTCGGCCAGCGCGGCGGCGGCCTCGTCGACGTCGGCCTGCCAGAAGCAGGCGGGGTCGTCGTTGTCGGGGACGCCCATCATCCCGGAGTCGCCGTACCGGCCCGCGCCGCCCAGCAGCCGGAAGTCGCCGACGCCCAGGGCGGCCATGGCGTCGGTGAGCTCGCGCAGGCGGTGCTCGCCGAGGGCGGCGCCGGTGAGGTGCCGCAGGTGCGGCGGGATGACCTCGCCGCGCTCCCCGAGCGTGCAGGTGACCAGCGTCACCCGGGCGCCCTCGGCCGCGTAGCGGGCCATGGTCGCGCCGTTGTTGATCGACTCGTCGTCCGGGTGCGCGTGCACCAGCAGCAGACGCCGGTCGGGCAGTTCCGTCATGGGGCCAACCCTACGAGGCGCGGCGCCGCCACCGGCAGCGGGAGCCAGTGGCGGCGGTCAGAGGTCCGCCGGCCCCCGAGGGCTCAGGCGCTGTCCTCCCGCTCCGCGAAGATGCCCTCGGCGGAGTCCACGGTGATCGCCCGCGTCAGCCACTCGCGCGAGAGGTCGGGGTCGTCGCAGCCGGCGATGCGCTCGCGGACCGCGTCGGAGACGTCGAGACCACGCGCCTCCAGGACGAGCAGGATGTCCTCCGCGCGCCGCTGGGCACGGATCTCTTCGGAGATGGACGACTTGTAGAAGGAGAGGTCCACGGCCACCAGGTTCCTCCAGAAATCTGCGGCCCGGCGAACGCTGTCCAGGCCTCGTGCGGTGAATTCGACGATGGGATCGGCGACGGATTCGGGAACGTCGCGCAGAGCGGTGGACAGGGCCTTCAGTATCCCATCGACGCCGGAATCCTTCGCGTGCGTGATGGCCGACAACGCGGCCAGTGCCAGATCGGCGCGCGCCTCGTCCGGGTCGGTGATGCGGGGCATGTTGTGCGGACCGGCCACGAGCGGGCGCAGTGTCAGCGCGGCCCACCGTTCAGGACCGATGCGCACGGTTCGGGCAGCCCACTCGGCCGTTGTCCGGTCCTGGCAGACCACCAGCAGCAGGGGTGGGGTTTTGTACTTCGTGTACAGGTAGGACAGGTAGTAGGCCCAGCTGGCGGGCTTCTTCGGGTCCCTCGCGTTCTGTGCTTCGACGGCCAGCAGGAGCGGGGCGTCTCCGTCGAAACGCAGCAGTGTGTCGACACGGCGTTCGACGGGCTGGCTCTCCGTGACGTCGGTGGGCAGAACGGTGACAGCCGTGGGCTGGATGACGGGGAGGCCGAGGACCTTGGAGACGCCCGTGAACAGGCCGGGGTACTCCTGGAAGATGCGGTGCATCGCCTCGTGCGGCGAGTTGACCATGTGGTTCCTTTGCTCGGGTGGGTCTTCAGAGGGCCGCGGCCGACCGCTCCCGGCAGTCGCGGCAGCGGCCGCCGGGAGCGGGTGTGCGGATGCCGCGGTCACAGCCGTCGCAGTTCCGCATCGGGTACACGGGCGGCTGCGGAGCGGCCGGCGCCCGGAACGGGGGCGGGGGCGGGAGCTGGGCGGCGAGGCGGTGGGCCAGGAGAGCGGCGGGACGGCGTACGCCCTCGGCCGGCAGGGCGGCGGTCAGGGCGTGGCGTACGGCGGCGGGGGTGGCGTCCCGCTCCAGCCAGGCGGCGACGCCGGGGGTCAGGTGGGCCGTGTCGCAGGCGGAGAGGAGCAGCCGGGGGTCGTGGCGGTGGAGGTCCGCGAGGAGGTCGGCGGCGGACCGGAGGAGGGCGGGGGCGGGGTACGCGGGGCTCGGCACGTCGGGGAGCGGCCTGCGGGGCGCTCGCTTCTCGCGCGCCGCCCGCGTGGGGTGCGCTCCGCCGTCCTCACCCGCCTCCCGCCGCCGCGGTGCCGCCGTGGTCCGGGTCTCCGGCTGGTCGTGCGCCTCGGGGTGGTGGCGGGCCGCCGCCGGCTGGTTGCACGAGACCGTGCGGGTCACGATGCGGCCGGTGGGGGTGCGGACGCGTTCGCGGCGCAGGTAGCCGTGGGTCTCCAGTTCGCGCAGGGCGGCGGCGATGCGGGTGGCTCCCTCGGGGAACCGGGCGGCGAGGGTCTTGATGTCGGCCGGGGCGCCCTTCGGCAGCGACTGGAGGTGCGTGCCGAGCCCGATGGCGAGGAGCGAGAGCTGCCGGTGCTGGGCCAGGTGGTTGCCGATCACCGTGAAGCGGGTGGTGTGGCGGGTGTTGTCGTGCTGGAGCCCTCCGCCGGTGCGGTGGGTCGCGCCGGGCCGCCGGTTCGGGTGCTTGTTGCCCGCAACGCGGGCCTGTGCGTGCGAGGGCACGCTAGGGTTCTGGATACCCATCGGGAAGCTGGACCTTCCTCGGTGGTCAGGCCCTCGCACTGGGATTGCCCGTCCCGGCGGGGGCCGTCTCATGTCTGCGGTCGTGGTGGTGCGTTGCGCTGAGCGTCGGGCCTCGGGGGCCGCGGAATCCAGCCGGTCCGGCGATGTTCACCCGCCCGAGTGAGCGCGACCACGGGCGGGAGGGGTGGGGTTCGGCAGGGGTGTTTTCCCCCGGGATTCTTTGTCTTTCAGTCGTCGACGGCACCGGAGCGCGAGGGCTCGGGTTCCGGTGATGTGAGGCCGAGTTCGGCCCAGACGGTCTTGCGCGGGAACCGCCCTTCCATCACTCCCCAGCGGTCGGCCAGCGCCTCGACGAGCAGCAGGCCCCGACCCGACTCGGCCACGGCGTCGGGCACCTGGGGCGCGGGCAGCCGGTCACCTCGCGTGTCGGTGACTTCGATGCGGAGCGTGGCGCCGACCACGTGGAGCGTGAGGCGGAAGCTGCGGCCGGGCAGGCGGCCGTGAGTGGCCGCGTTGGCCGCCAGTTCCGCGACGACGTGGCCCGCCCTCTCGTGCGGGAGCCCCCAGCTCCGGAGCGCGTCCACCGCGAGCAGGCGGGCGAGGCGGGCGCCACGCGGGGTGGACGACAGCAGCACGGTGAAGTCGCGGACCACGCCGCTGGGTTCGGGCCGGGTCCTGGACCCGGTGATGTCCTGAGTTTCCTGATTCACGTCACTCAGCGTGGCCGCTCGGACCTACCGTGGTGGGTGATCACCCCACTACGTAGAGCCACCGTCCAAGGCTTGTCCAGCGCTGTCCGGACTGTCGGCGCGGCTCCCGCGGGCGGGGCACGACGGTACGACGCGGCACTACGGAGGGGCGCGCATGTCGGTGAACGGTGAGGCCGCGCGGGTCAGGACCGAGGCGGATCAGACGGACGAGCCGGGGTGGGAGGTGGACCCGGACGACGACTGGGCGCTCGCCGTGGTCGCCACGGTGGGACGGCAGTTGAGGCTCCGCCGGGAGGCGGCCGGGATGCGGGTCGGCGAGTTCGCGGTGGCGGTCGGGTACGGCGAGGACCTCGTCTACAAGATCGAGAGCGGCAAGCGGATCCCCCGGCCGGAGTTCCTGGACAGGGCGGACGAGGTGCTGGGGGCGGGTGGCCTGCTGTCGGCGATGAAGGGGGACGTGGAGAAGGTCCGGTATCCGAGGAAGGTGCGGGATCTGGCGGACTTGGAGGCGAAGGCGGTCGAACTGCTCTCGTACGGCAGCCACGCCCTGCACGGCCTCCTGCAGACGGAGGACTTCGCGCGGGCCTTGCTGCTGACGCGGCGCCCCACACCCCCGGAGAACCAGTTGGAGCAGGCGGTGGCCGCGCGTATGGCCAGGAAGGCGATCTACGAGCGTTCACCGGCCCCTGAGCTCAGCTTCGTCCTGGAGGAGACGACACTGCGCCGCCCGATCGGAGGCAGGATGGTGCACCGCAAGCAACTCGAACACCTCCTCGAGGTGGCCCAGTTGCGGAACGTCGATATTCAGGTGATGCCGCTGGACCGCTGGGACCACCCTGGTACGGGAGGACGGATCCAGGTGCTGAAGTTCGGTGACGGCACGGCGGTCGGGCGCATGGACGACGAGTTCAACGGCCGCCCGGTCCATGACCCGAGGCAACTCCGGATCCTCGAACTCCGCTATGGGACCATCCGGGCCGAGGCTCTGACCGCACGGGAGTCACAGGCCTTCGTCGAGCGACTGCTGGGAGAAACATGATCCGCAAGGCCTCTGCCGAAGACTCTTTCGAGCTGGTGTGGTTCAAGAGCAGCTTCAGCGACACGAGCAACCCGAACGACTGCGTCGAGGTCGCGATCGCACCCGACACCGTCCACGTCCGCGACTCCAAGCGCACCGCTGGCCCCCGCCTCCGGCTCTCGCCGGAAGCCTGGTCCGGCTTCGTGCCGTTCGCGTCCGGGGGCTGACGGTCCGCTCGGCCCCGGCCCCGGGCGGCAGCCCGTTGCCGGCGCCGTCCACGCGCACCCGCCCCGCACCCGTTCCGGATCCACCGGCTTACGGATCCGGATCCGGGGAAGGCGCGCATCGTGGCGGCGCGTGCGGGTTCCGGGCGGGCGGGCACCGGAACCCGGGACGCGGTCGCGTCAGAACTTGATGCTGCCGATCATGCTCGCCACGCTCGTCGTCAGATCGTTGATCGTCCCCGCCATCGTCGACGAGGCGAGGTAGAAGCCGAGCAGGATGCAGACGACCGCGTGACCGCCCTTCAGTCCTGACTTCTTGATCAGCAAGAAGACGATGATCGCCAGCAGCACCACCGCCGAAATCGAGAGTGCCACGGCGGCTCACCTCCAAGAACCCGGGGACGTGGGGGAAACAGAGCGAGGGAACTTGTCAATCCGTACAACAGCCAGCAGGTTCATACCCACTCAGCGCTAGTGATCATAACTATGAGTACGTGCGCATCGAGTGGCGCACAGCCGCACAAGGGGGCGCATGGCCAATATGGTCAGGGCATGACGACCGAGCTCGACTCCTTCCCCCGGCGGCACGCCCGCACCCAGCGTTTCACGCTCGGCGCGCCGCGTTCGTTCACGGTGGCCCCCGACGGCTCCCGTGTCGTGTTCCTCCGCTCGCGCTCCGGCACCGACCGGGCCAACGCGCTCTGGGTGCTCGACCCGGAGGACGGACAGGAGCGCGTGGCCGCCGACCCGCGCGCCCTCCTGGGCGGGGCCTCGGAGGACCTCTCGCCCGAGGAACGGGCGCGCCGGGAACGCAGCCGTGAGAGCGGCGCGGGGATCATCGGCTACGCCACCGACGGGGCCGTCGAGTTGGCGTCTTTCGCCTTGTCAGGGCGGCTTTTCGCGGCGGAGCTGCGGGCCGGCACGGCACGCGAACTGCCCGTCGCCGGACCGGTGATCGACCCCCGTCCGTCCCCCGACGGGCGCCTGGTCGCGTACGTCGCGCGGGGCGCGCTGCGGGTGGTGGGCGCCGAGGGCGAGGGCGACCTGGCGCTCGCCGAACCGGAGTCGGCGTCGGTTTCCTATGGATTGGCCGAGTTCATCGCGGCCGAGGAGATGGGGCGCGCCCGGGGGTTCTGGTGGGCCCCGGAGTCCGACCGGCTGCTCGTGGCGCGGGTGGACGACACGCCGGTGGAGCAGTGGTGGATCTCGGATCCGGCCCAGCCGAAACGTGACCCACAACACGTCCGCTATCCGGCGGCCGGGACGGCGAACGCGGACGTCCGGCTGTTCCTGATCGACCTCAAAGGGGTGCGCACCGAGGTCGTCTGGGACCGGTCGCGCTACCCGTATCTGGCGCGAGTGCACTGGTCAGCGGCGGGTGCGCCCCTGCTGCTCGTCCAGGCGCGCGACCAGCGAAGTCAGCTGTTCCTGGCCGTGGACACCGACTCCGGGGCGACCCGGATGGTGCACGCCGACGAAGATCGGATTTGGCTGGATCTTTTCCCTGGGGTGCCGTGCTGGAGCCCCTCGGGCCGGCTCGTCCGGATCGCGGACGAGGGCGGCGCGCGGGTCCTCGCGGTCGGCGAACGGCCCCTGACGGGAGCACAGCTGCACGTGCGGGCGGTGCTGGACGTGACGGCCGACGACGTGCTGGTCTCCGCGTCGGCCGGGGAGGAGGCGGAGCGGCCGGACATCGGCGAGGTGCACGTCTACCGCGTCAGCGAACTCGGCGTCGAGCGCGTGTCCCAGGAGCCCGGGGTGCACTCCGCGGTGCGTTCCGGGGGCGTGACCGTGCTGGTGTCGGCGGTGCCGGACCGGCCGGGCAGCCAGGTGCGGGTGCTGCGGGACGGGAAGCCGGTGGCGACCGTCCGGTCGCACGCGGAAGATCCCGGTCTGTCCCCCCGCGTACGACTGGTCCAGGGGGGCGCACGCCGCATCCCGTGCGCCGTGCTTATGCCTACGGACTACCCCCGTGACACCTCGCAGGCGCGCCTGCCCGTCCTCCTCGACCCCTACGGCGGGCCGCACGGGCCGCGGGTGCTCGCCGCGCACAACGCGCACCTGACCTCGCAGTGGTTCGCCGATCAGGGCTTCGCGGTGGTCGTCGCGGACGGCCGGGGCACGCCCGGCCGCTCCCCCGGCTGGGAGAAGGCGATCCACCAGGACCTCACGGTCGCCCTCGACGACCAGATCGAGGCGCTCCGGGATCTGGCGCGAACGCACCCCCTGGACCTGTCCCGGGTGGCGATCCGCGGCTGGTCCTTCGGCGGCTACCTGGCGGCCCTGGCGGTGCTGCGCCGCCCGGACGTCTTCCACGCGGGCATCGCGGGCGCTCCCGTCACGGACTGGCGGCTGTACGACACCCACTACACGGAGCGGTACCTCGGCGACCCGGCGGCGGCCGCGGAAGCGTACGCCCGCAACTCGCTCGTCACCGACGAGGGGCTCTCCGCCCCGGCCGAGCCGCACCGTCCGCTGATGATCGTGCACGGCCTGGCCGACGACAACGTGGTCGTCGCGCACGCCCTGCGGCTGTCCTCCGCGCTGCTGGCCGCCGGCCGCCCGCACGAGGTGCTGCCGCTGTCCGGGGTCACCCACATGACGCCGCAGGAACAGGTCGCGGAGAACCTCCTGCTGCTCCAGGTGGACTTCCTGAAGCGCTCCCTGGGCCTCACCGCCGGCTGAGCGGGCGGCGCACGGCAACGGGCCGGGGCGACATGGCGCGCCCCGGCCCGTTCACGGCACCCGCACGGCCGTACGCTGTTCAGCCTGACGCGTCCGTATATCGGAACGGGGTCGGCCAAGTTGCCTGCGTGTTAACGCGGTTGCTGCACAAATGCGCTGTTATGCGCGCTCGTCGTGGTGATCGCCCCGCTCCCGCGGGGGCTCGCCGGGCGGGTCGGCCCGCCGCGGGGCGGAGCCGCCGGCCGGCAGCACCTCGGCGAAGTGGCACGCCGAGTCGTGGGCCGCGGGGTCGCTCTCCCCCCGGAAGCCCTCCGGGACGGCGAGCGCCGGCACCTCCCGCGCGCAGCGCTCCCGCGCCTTCCAGCAGCGCGTGCGGAAGCGGCAGCCGGAGGGGACGTTCGTCGGGGAGGGCACGTCCCCCGAGAGGAGGATCCGCTCCCGGTGTTCCCGCGCCCGGGGGTCCGGCACGGGCACCGCGGACAGCAGCGCCTGGGTGTAGGGGTGCGTGGGGTGCTCGTAGATCTCGGTGTCGGTGCCCGTCTCCACGATCCGCCCGAGGTACATCACCCCGACCCGGTCGGAGATGTGCCGCACGATCGACAGGTCGTGCGCGATGAAGAGGTACGACAGCGCGAACTCGCTCTGCAGCCGGTCGAGGAGGTTGACGACCTGGGCCTGGACCGAGACGTCCAGCGCGGAGACCGGCTCGTCGGCGACGATCACCTCCGGGCGCAGGGCGAGCCCGCGGGCGATGCCGATGCGCTGGCGCTGGCCGCCGGAGAACTGGTGCGGGTAGCGGTTGACGTGCTCGGGGTTGAGGCCGACGACCTCCAGCAGTTCCCGCACCCGCTTGCGCCGGTCGCCCTTCGGCGCCGCCTCCGGGTGGATCTCGTAGGGCTCCCCGACGATGTCCCCCACCGTCATCCGGGGGTTGAGGGAGGTGTACGGGTCCTGGAAGACCATCTGGATGTTGCGGCGGACGGCCTTGAGGGCCCTGCCGGACAGTTCGGTGATGTCCTCGCCCCGGTAGCGGATCCGTCCCGCGGTCGGCCTCTCCAGGTGGACCAGCAGCTTCGCCACCGTGGACTTGCCGCAGCCCGACTCCCCCACGATCCCCAGGGTCTCGCCCCGGCCGAGCGCGAGGTCGACGCCGTCGACGGCGCGGACCTCGCCGATCCGCTTCCTGACGAGGACGCCCCGGGTGAGCGGGTAGTGCTTGACGAGCCCGCTCACCTCGAGGACCGGCTCGGCCGTCGCGGGGCTAGCCATGGAGGCACTCCCTCCAGAAGTGGCAGGCGCTGCCCCGGTCCTCGTCCACGGCGTGCAGGGGCGGCACGTCCGTCCGGCACACGTCCCGGGCCATCGGGCAGCGCGGGTGGAAGGCGCAGCCGGGCGGGACGGCCAGGAGGCTGGGCGGCATACCGCTGATGGCGTGCAGCTCCCGGCCCTTGCGGTCCAGGCGCGGGATGGAGTCCAGCAGGCCCCGGGTGTAGGGGTGGGCGGGCGCCTTGTAGAGGTCGTGCACGGGCGCGGACTCGACGATCCGGCCCGCGTACATCACGGCGATGCGGTCGGCGACGTCGGCGACCACGCCCAGGTCGTGGGTGATGAGAATCAGGCCCATGCGGTACTCGCGCCGCAGCTCCGCGAGCAGGTCCATGATCTGGGCCTGGACGGTGACGTCGAGGGCGGTGGTCGGCTCGTCGGCGATGACGAGCGCCGGCTCGAGGGCGATCGCCATCGCGATCATGATGCGCTGGCGCATGCCGCCGGAGAACTGGTGCGGGTAGTCCCCGGCGCGCTCCCGCGCGGCCGGGATGCGCACCCGGTCCATCAGCTCGACCGCCCGCGCCCGCGCCTCCTTCCTCGACAGGCCCCGGTGCACGACGAACATCTCGCCGAGCTGGTCGCCCACCCGGAGCACGGGGTTCAGGGCGGACAGCGCGTCCTGGAAGATCATCGCCATGCCGGCGCCCCGGACCCGGCGGCGCTCCTCCTCCCGGAGCGTCAGCAGGTCCCGGCCCCGGAAGAGGATCCGGCCGGCGGTGATCCGGCCGGGCGGCGTGTCGAGGATGCCCATGACCGCCTGGGCGGTGACGGACTTGCCGGAGCCGGACTCGCCGAGCACGGCGAGGGTCTCGCCCGCGTCCACGCCGAGGCCGACGCCGTTGACGGCGCGGGCGACGCCGTCGCGGGTGCGGAACTCGACGTGCAGGTCGTGTACTTCGAGCAGCATCCGGCCGTCACCTCAGCTTCGGGTCGAGGGCGTCGCGTACCGCGTCGCCGAGCATGATGAACGCGAAGACGGTGACCGCGAGCGCGCCGGAGGGCCACAGCAGGGCGTGCGGGGCGTTGCGGACGTAGGGGGAGGCGGCGGAGATGTCGATGCCCCAGGAGACGGTGGGCGGCTTCAGGCCGACGCCGAGGTAGGACAGGGTCGCCTCCAGCGCGATGTACGTGCCGAGCGCGATGGTCGCCACGACGATCAGCGGGGCGACGGCGTTGGGCGCGATGTGCCGCAGCAGGACGCGGGAGTGGGAGGCGCCCAGGGCGCGGGCCGCCTGGACGTAGTCGTTCTGCCGGGTGGTGATGACCGAGCCGCGGGCGATGCGGGAGATCTGGGGCCAGCCGAGCAGCACCATGAACCCGATGACCGGCCAGACCGTGTCGCTGGTCATGACCGAGAGGAGGACCAGGCCGCCGAGGACGACCGGGATCGCGAAGAAGACGTCGCCGATCCGGGACAGGACCGCGTCCCCGAATCCGCCGAAGTACCCGGCGAGCCCGCCGAGCACGCTGCCGAGGACGGCGACCCCGAGGGTGGCCAGGACGCCGACGGTGACGGACGTCCGGGCGCCGTGGACGGTGCGGGTGTAGACGTCGCAGCCCTGGCCGTCGAAGCCGAAGGGATGGCCGGGCCCGGGGCCCTCCTGGGCCTTGGCGAGGTCGCACCTGAGCGGGGAGCCGGGGGCGATCAGCGAGGGCCACAGCGAGATGAGGACCAGGAAGAGGATGACCAGGGCGGAGACGACGAAGACGGGGTTGCGCCGCAGGTCCCGCCAGGCGTCGGACCACAGGGAGCGGGGCTCGGCCCGCGTCTCCGCGCCCGCGCCCTCCGGTCCGGCCGGCGCCCGTTCCTGAACCGTCCCCCCGCTCACGGCGAGCTCGCCCGCGCCGCCGCCGGCGAGGGCGCCGTCGAGGTCGTACGGCTGCTCAGGCATAGCGGATCCTCGGGTCGAGTACGGCGTACAGGAGGTCGACGAGCAGGTTGGCCACCAGGAAGACCAGGACGAGGACGGTCACGAAGCCGACGACGGTCTGGGTGTTCTGGCGGAGGATGCCCTGGTAGAGCTGGAAGCCGACGCCGTGGATGTTGAAGATGCGCTCGGTGACGATCGCGCCGCCCATCAGGGCGCCGATGTCGGTGCCGATGAAGGTGACGACCGGGATCAGGGAGTTGCGCAGCAGGTGCCGGGTGACGACCCGGCGCCGGGGCAGGCCCTTGGCGACGGCGGTGCGGACGTAGTCGGAGCGCCTGTTCTCCGCGAGGGAGGTGCGGGTCAGGCGGGTGACGTAGGCGAGGGAGACGGAGGCCAGCACCAGGCCGGGGACGACCAGCTCGCCGAGGGTCGCCGCCGGGGACACGGACGGCTTGATCCATCCCCACTCGACGCCGAGCAGCAGTTGGAGCAGCAGGCCGGTGACGAAGGTGGGGACGGAGATGACGACGAGGGTGACCAGCAGGACGCCGGTGTCGACCGGGCGGCCCCGGCGCAGTCCGGTGACGACGCCCAGGGTGACGCCGATGACGGTCTCGAAGAGGACGGCGACGAGGGTCAGCCGGACGGTGACGGGGAACGCCGTCGACATCAGCTCGGTCACCGGCTGGCCGTTGAACGCCGTGCCGAAGTCGCCGGTGAAGACGTTCCCCATGTAGGTCAGGTACTGCCGCCAGACCGGCTGGTCGAGGCCGAACTCGGTCCTCAGCCGGGCGGCGGTGGCCGGGTCGCACTGCCGGTCGCCGCACAGTCCCGCGACGGGGTCGCCCATCACGTTCACCATCAGGAAGATCAGCAGCGTGGCGCCGGCGAACACCGGGACCATCTGGACCAGGCGCCGGATCACATACCGCCCCATGGCGGGTCAGCTGACCTTGATCTCGTCGTAGACGGGGACGGAGAACGCGTTGAGCCGCACGTCGGACAGCCGCTGCGAGTAGCCCGCGCTGCCGTTCTGGTACCAGAGCGGGATGGCGGCCATGTTGTCGCGGACGACCTCCTCCGCCCGCTGGAACGTCTCCACTCCCTGGCCGGCGTTGGCCTCGTCGACGAGCCGGTCGAACTCCTCGTCGGACCACTTGCCGTCGTTGGAGGAGGCGTTGGTGTAGTAGAGCGGCTGGAGGAAGTTCTGGATGAGGGGGTAGTCCATCTGCCAGCCCGCCCGGAAGGGGCCGCTCAGCTTCCGCTGGGCGATCTTGTTGCGGAAGTCGGCGAAGGTGCCGACCGGGTTGCCGACGCAGGCCTCGTCCTTGCCGAGGGCGTTGTTGATGGAGTTGCAGACGGCGTCGACCCACTGCTTGTGGGAGCCGCTGTCCGCGTTGTAGGTGATCGTGAGCCGGCCGCCGGGGAGGCCGCCGCCCTCCTCGATGAGCTTGCGCGCGGCGGCCGGGTCGTACTCGCAGGCGTCCCCGCACAGGCCTGCCTTGTAGCCGCCGTCCGCGCCCAGCACCGGGGAGGTCCAGTCGGTGGCGGGGGTGCGGGTGTTCTGGAAGATCGTCCGGGTGATCTGCTCGCGGTCGATCGCCCGGGACAGGCCGGTGCGGACCTTGGCGGAGCCCGGCGTGTTCCACCGCGGGTCGTAGTAGGGGAAGGCCAGGGTCTGGATGATGCCGGCCGGGGTGTTGAGGTAGCGGTCGCCCAGGTCGTTCTTGACGTTCTTGAGCTGGGAGGCGGGCACGTCGTCGACGAGGTCGAGGTTGCCGGCCATCAGGTCGGTGTAGGCGGTGTTGTTGTCGGTGTAGACCTTCAGGGTCACCCCGCCGTTGCGCGCCTTGTCCGGGCCGGGGTAGTCCTGCCAGGTCCTCAGTTCCATCTGGGAGCCCTTGGTGTAGGACTCGATCACGTAGGGGCCGTTCCCGACGGGTTTGCGCAGCCAGCCGGCGTGGTCGGTGAAGAAGGCCCGGGGCAGCGGGGCGAAGGCGTTGTAGCCGAGGGTGTCGGGGAAGCCCGAGAACTTCTGGCTCAGCCGGACCGTGAAGGTGCGGTCGTCGACGACCTTCAGACCGGAGAGGGTGTCGGCGCTCTGCTTGCCGCCGCTCGGGTGGGTCTTGTCGTAGCCCTCGATGTACTGGAAGAAGTAGGCGTTCTTCTGGCCGTTCTCCAGGCTCGCGCCGTAGTTCCAGGCGTCGACGAAGGATTTCGACGTCACTTTCTCGCCATTGCTGAACGTCCAGCCGTCCTTGACGGTGATCGTGTAGTTCCGGGCGTCCGAGGTCTCGATCCTCTCGGCGAGCATGTCCTCGGCCTTGCCGGTCTCCGGGTCGTACCTCTTCAGGTTCCGGAAGATCATGTCCAGCACCTTGCCGCCCTGCACCTCGTTGGTGTTGGCGGGCTCCAGCGGGTTCTGCGGATCCGCCCAGGAGGAGCTGAGCACCGCCGTGGTGTCGGCGCCGGCGCCGCCCGCGCCCGCGCAGCCCGTCGCCGCGAGCGTCACGGCCGCCGCGCAGACGGCCCACCGGGCGTGCGTGGCTCCTCTCATGGATGCCTCCTCGTTGACCGCGCCTTTACCTGATCACTCCGTTATCGGCCAATATCAACGGTGACGGGGCATAACGCACACGCACCGCGTCCGTCCGGCGCTCGTCCGGCGGCCGTTGGAGCGACGCCCGGACCCCGCACCCCCCTCCGTGCAGGTACCTGTCAGGGGGTCGAAAAGGATCTTCTACGCAGGCCACAATGGATCTTCGCGGCGAGACGCAACGGATCGACGGGATCCGTTGCCGAACCGTTGGATTGCGACCCGGAGGTGTACGCATTCCGACACCCCGGCGTCCGGTTATCGAACTCGTTGTCCGTTTCGCCCAGTTGGCCCGAATATGGACACGAAACGATTACGGCGCGCTACACGCGTAGCTACAGAATGGTAAAGACCCGACAAAGAAGGTAAAGAGAAAGCCAAGGCGGACCAGAATTTATTGACCTTGAACGAATTGCGTTGAAAAAGTCCCGCGTAGCCCGTAGGGGAGTGCCCTGCGGAGTCATCAGACCCTCCCTTGGGCCAGGAGCACCATGACCCCCCCAACTCCATCAGCGGCTGCCCCGCTAGAGGTGACCGACGAGAGCGTCGCGCAGTCGCCTTCGCCCTCCACCTCTCAGGGCAACGAGAGCCGCTCGCCCGGACGGCTGGCGTGGACCCGCTTCAAGCGGGACCGCACGGGCGTCATATCGGCGTGCATCGTGATCTTCTTCTTCGTGATCGCGCTCGCCGCTCCGCTCATAGCGACGCTGTACGGCAAGGACCCGTACACCACGTACGCCAGCAAGCGGCCCGAGCTGCTCAACATGTTCTCCTACCCGGCCGGCCCCAACGGCGGCATGAGCTCGGAGTTCTGGTTCGGCATCGAGCCCCAGCTGGGCCGTGACGTCTTCACGTTCCTGCTCTACGCGATCCGCACCTCCCTGGGTCTCGCGGTCGCCGCCACCCTGCTCACCACCCTCCTCGGCGTGGTCATCGGCGTCACCGCGGGCTACCTCGGCGGCAAGACCGACTACCTCGTGGGCCGGGTCATCGACATCCTCCTGTCGTTCCCGTCCACCCTCTTCTTCATCGCCTTCATGCCGGTCGTCTTCGGCCTCTTCGTCGCACCCGACGAGAACATCCCGACCTGGCTGCGGGCCACCGCCCTGATCCTCGTCCTGTCCGCCTTCGGCTGGGCCTCCATCGCCCGGCTGCTGCGCGGCCAGGTCCTCAGCCTGCGCGAGCGGGAGTTCGTCGAGGCCGCCAAGGTCACGGGCGCATCACCGCGGCGTATCGTCTTCAAGGAACTCCTGCCCAACCTGTGGACGCCGATCATCATCCAGTCCACGCTGATGCTCCCGGCCTACGTGACCGCGGAGGCGGGCCTCGCCTTCCTCGGTGTCGGCATGATCGACCCGACGCCGGACTGGGGCGTCATGATCCAGCGAGGCGCCCAGTTCTACACCGAGGACCTCACCTTCATGCTCTTCCCGGGCCTGTCCATGGTGATCTTCGTGCTCGCGTTCAACCTCCTCGGTGACTCGGTGCGAGACGCACTCGACCCGAAGTCCAAGCGCTGACTCCGGCCCTTTTCAGGACCACGGCAACGGCGCCGGGGTGCCGGATCCCTCTCATCACTCACTTTCGAAGGCAGGATTGCGATGTCCTTCTCGCGCAGAAACTTCCTCATCGCCACCGGCGTCGCCGCGGCGTCGACCTCGGTGCTGAGCGCCTGCAGCAGCGGTAACGAGGGGGGCTCCTCGCAGGACAAGGCCCCCAAGGTCACCGGCTCCAAGACGATCGAGATCCCGGTGGGCACCAAGGCCGACTCCACCGGTCCGGCTCCCGAGGTCAAGGGCGCGGTCAAGGGCGGGACGATCTACTCGCTCCAGCAGTTCGACATGGACCACATGGACCCGGCGCAGATCTACGTCTCGACCGAGGCCGCCATCACCGTGCCGGTCATGCGTGGTCTGACCGGCTACAAGCTGGACGACAAGGGCAACGCCACCCTGGTCGGCGACGTCGCGACCGACGCCGGCACGATGAAGGACGGCGGCAAGACCTGGTCCTTCACCATCAAGGACGGCGTCAAGTGGGAGGACGGCTCGGACGTCTCCATGGACGACGTCCGCCACACCTTCGAGCGCCTCTTCGCCACCTTCGTCACCGAGGGCCCGCGCTACGTCCAGGACTTCCTCGAGGGCGGCGACACGTACAAGGGCCCCTACGAGGGCAAGAGCCTCAGCTCCATCGAGGTCGACGGCAAGACCGTCACCTTCCGCCTCAAGGAAGCCCGCGTCGACTTCAACTACACGCTCGCGATGCGCGGTTACTCCCTGGTGCCCAAGAAGCAGGACACCAAGGAGAAGTACGACAAGCGTCCGTTCTCCTGCGGCCCGTACAAGATCGAGAGCCGCAGCATCGGCAAGTCGATGACCTTCGTGCGCAACGAGCACTGGGACCCGAAGACCGACTCGATCCGCAACGCCTACCCGGACAAGTACGTCTTCCAGATGGGCTACGAGCTGCTGGCGTCGACCGACCGCTGGATCGCGGACAAGGGCAACGACCAGTACGCGGTGCCGATCTTCAACGAGGTCGCGCCCGAGCGCATCGCCCAGGTGCTCACCAACGCCGACCTGAAGAAGCGCGTCCTCACCGCGGTCGACACGGCCACCTACTACTGGCCGATCAACATGACCCGCGTCACGGACCTCAAGGTCCGCCAGGCCATCAACTACGCCTGGCCGCACCAGCAGATCCAGACCATCCAGGGCGGCCCGGCCACCACGGAGATCGCCACCACGATCTTCAGCCCGGTGACCCCCGGCTACACCAAGTTCGACCTGTACGGCGTCGACAAGAAGCCGGGCGGCAACCCCGAGAAGGCCAAGGCCCTGCTGAAGGAGGCCGGCAAGGTCGGCCAGAAGCTGGTCATCGCCTACCAGCAGTCGGACACCCAGGTGAAGGTCGCCGTCGCGATCAAGAACGCGCTGGAGGAGGCCGGCTTCACGGTCGTCAACAAGCAGGTCGACAAGTCGACCTTCTACACGCAGATCGGCAAGATCGACAACGGGTTCGACCTGTTCGCCGCCGGCTGGAGCCCGGACTGGCCGAACGGCTACTCGGAGTTCCGCCCGACCTGGCACGGCAAGAACATCGGCGACGGCCGCAGCAACTACGCGCAGCTGAACGACCCGGGCGTCAACAAGGCGATCGACGCGGCGGCCCAGATCGCGGACGTGGAGGAGGCCAACAAGGCCTGGGGCAACGTCGACAAGATGATCCTGCAGCTGGCCGCGGTCGTCCCGGACTACCACAAGATCCGTAACTACCTGTACGGATCCAAGGTCGGCAACGTCCTGTGGGACAACGCCAACACCTGCGTCGCGCTCTGCAAGCTCTACGCCAAGAAGTAAGCGCGCACGACCACACGGGGGCGGTCATCCACATGGCCGCCCCCTGCGGCCCACCCCCCTCTACTTGTCCCCGGCGACGGCGCCCCGTCCGGAAAGTCACGCCTCATGTTCCGCTTCCTTGTCCGCCGAGTCACCGGCGCGCTGGTCATCCTGTTGATCATCAGCGCCATCACCTTCTGGCTCTTCTATGCCGTGCCGCGTGACCCCGCCATGATGTCCTGCGGCAAGAACTGCACGCCGGAGGCACTCGCGCAGATCCGGAAGAACCTGGGCATCGACCACTCCATCCCGGTGCAGTACTGGTACTGGTTGAAGGGCATCTTCGTCGGCCGCGACTACACCGGCTTCGGGCACTGCGACGCCCCCTGCTTCGGCTACTCGTTCGCCAACAACGTCCCGGTCTTCGACACGATCATGGACCGGCTGCCGACCACCCTGTCGCTCGCCTTCGGCGCGGCCGTGGTCTTCCTGGTCCTCGGCATCGGCGCGGGCATGGTCGCCGCCCTCAAGCAGGGCCAGTTCCTGGACAAGTTCGCCAGCTCGGTCTCGCTGCTCGGCTCCTCGCTGCAGATCTACTTCATCGGCTACATCGCGATGTTCTTCTTCGTCGCGAAGCTCGGGTGGCTCGACCAGCCGCAGTGGACCCCGCTGACGGACGACCCGGTCGCCTGGTTCTCCGGGCTGCTGCTGCCCTGGCTGGTCCTCGCCATCATCTTCACCGCCAACTACACCCGTATGACCCGCTCCCAGCTGGTCGAGCAGCTGAGCGAGGACTACGTCCGCACGGCCCGGGCCAAGGGCCTGTCCCGGTCGAACGTCTTCTTCCGGTTCGCCTGGCGGGGAGCGATGGGTCCCATCGTCACGGTGTTCGGCATCGACCTGGGCACGCTGATCGGCGGCGCGATCATCACCGAGTCGACCTTCAGCCTGCCGGGCATCGGCCGGCTCGCGGTGGCGTCGGTGGACCAGAGCGACCTGCCGATGCTGCTGGGCGTGACCGTCCTCGCGGCGGGCGCGATCGTGTTCCTCAACATCATCGTCGATGCCGTCTACGCGCTCATCGACCCGCGGATCCGGCTCGCCTGACCTCCGCCCACCCCCGACCTCTCGCATCACCCCCCAGGAGCGTCCCCCGTGACGAGCACCGATCCGCAGCCCTTCCTCTCCGTCAGGGACCTTCAGGTCCACTTCTCCACCGAGGACGGCACCGTCAAGGCCGTCGACGGGCTCTCCTTCGACCTCGCCAAGGGCCAGACGCTCGGCATCGTGGGTGAGTCGGGATCCGGCAAGTCCGTCACCAACCTGACGATCCTCGGCCTGCACGACCCGCACCGCACCACGATCGACGGCGAGATCCTGCTGGACGGCAAGCAGCTGCTCACCGCCACCGAGAAGGAGCTCGAGCGGCTGCGCGGCAACAAGATGTCCATGATCTTCCAGGACGCGCTGGCCTCGCTGTCGCCGTACCACACCATCGGCACCCAGATCGGCGAGACGTACCGCAAGCACACCGGCGCCTCCAAGAAGGAGGCCCGGGAGCGGGCGATCGAGATGCTGCGGCGGGTCGGGATCCCCCAGCCGGACGTCCGGGTGGACGACTACCCGCACCAGTTCTCCGGCGGCATGCGCCAGCGCGCGATGATCGCCATGGCGCTGGTCTGCGACCCGGAGCTGCTGATCGCCGACGAGCCGACGACCGCCCTCGACGTGACGGTCCAGGCCCAGATCCTGGACCTGCTCAAGGACCTCCAGCGGGAGTTCGGCACCGCGATCATCTTCATCACGCACGACCTGGGCGTGATCGCCGACATCGCCGACGACGTGCTCGTGATGTACGGCGGCCGGTGCGTGGAGCGCGGCACGAAGGAGGAGGTGCTGCGCGACCCGCAGCACCCCTACACCGTGGGCCTGCTCAGCTCCATGCCGAGCCTGGACCACCCGGTGGACGTGCCGCTCAACCCGATCCCGGGGTCGCCGCCCTCGCTGCTGAACCCGCCGTCGGGCTGCCGCTTCCACCCGCGCTGCGCCTTCGCCGACAAGGTCGACGGGGAGCTGTGCTCCACGGAGCGGCCGCTCCTGAAGCTCGTGGACGGGCGCGGCAGCGCCTGCCACCTGACTGCCGACCAGCGCCGCGAGTACTTCGGCGACCTCGCCGGCAGCACGGCCAACTGACGTACAAGAGACGGGATTTCACCACCATGAGCAGCACCACTCCCCTCCTGGACGTCTCCGGGCTCACCAAGCACTTCCCGATCAAGGGCGGCTTCCCGATCCGGCGCACGGTCGGCGCCGTGCAGGCGGTGGACGGGCTGGACTTCCAGGTCCACGAGGGCGAGAGCCTCGGCCTGGTCGGCGAGTCCGGCTGCGGCAAGTCGACGACCGGGCGGCTGATCACGCGTCTGCTGGAGCCCACCGGCGGCACGATCACGTACCAGGGCAGGGACATCACCCACGCCGGCCGCAAGGAGCTGGCTCCGGTCCGCTCCGAGATCCAGATGATCTTCCAGGACCCGTACGCCTCGCTGAACCCGCGGCAGACCGTCGGCAAGATCATCTCCGGGCCGATGGAGATCAACGACATCAACCCGGACGGCGGGCGCGAGAAGCGGGTGCGCGAGCTGCTGGAGATCGTCGGTCTCAACCCGGAGCACTACAACCGCTTCCCGCACGAGTTCTCCGGCGGCCAGCGCCAGCGCATCGGCGTCGCCCGCGCCCTGGCGCTCGAGCCCAAGCTGATCGTGGCCGACGAGCCGGTCTCCGCGCTCGACGTCTCCATCCAGGCGCAGGTCGTCAACCTGCTCCAGAAGGTCCAGCGCGAACTCGGCATCGCGTTCGTCTTCATCGCCCACGACCTGGCCGTCGTCCGGCACTTCTCGCAGCGCGTCGCCGTCATGTACCTCGGCAAGATCGTGGAGATCGCCGACCGCGACGACCTGTACGGCAACCCGCGCCACCCGTACACCCGGGCGCTGCTGTCCGCCGTGCCCGAGGCCACGGTGCAGGACGAGAACGCGCCGGCCCGTGAGCGCATCCGCCTGACCGGTGACGTGCCCTCGCCCATCAACCCGCCCTCCGGCTGCCGCTTCCGCACCCGCTGCTGGAAGGCGACGGAGAAGTGCGCGACCGAGGCCCCGCCGCTGGTCCAGGTCGAGGGCAACAAGCCCGGCCACCTGACGGCCTGCCACTACCCCGAGACGGCGGACACCGAGGCCACCGTGCCGGCTCCGCGTCTCGCCAAGGACCCCGAGGCGGCGGCCTGACACACCCCGGTTCCGTCAGCCGCCCCCTTCCGGAGCGGACTTTCTCGGCCCATTGACCCGAGCCCATGAACGTCCGGTCCAGGGGAACGAAGGCCCGCGCCCACCCAGCGCGGGCCTTCTCCCGTCCCCGGGTCCCGTCCCCGCCGTCCGTGCACGATCCGTGCGGCAGCCGAACACCGGGCGAGCACAGTGGTGTCTCCAGTGGTTCAGGAACGGGTTACGGGGAACGCCATGCACATTCACCTGCTGGGCTGCGTCGAGGCACGCACCCGCTCCGGCGACAGGCTGCCGCTTCCGCACGGCACACGGCTGCTCCTGACGGCGCTGGCCTGGGCCCCCAACACGTTCGTGTCGGACGAGGCGCTGATCGAGCGGGTGTGGCCGGAGCGCAGGCCGCAGCATCCGCGGGACGCGCTGTACATCCAGGCCACCCGGCTGCGCAAGGCGCTGCGGCCCGAGGGTCCCGCCGGACCCGACGGCGACGGCTTCGAGCTGTCCCGCAGGCGCGGCGGGTACGTCCTCGCGATCGACGAGGAGCGCGTGGACACCGCACGGTTCCGTGCGCTGGTCCGGCGGGCGCAGCACGCCGTGCGCGCCGGGGAGACCGGCACCGCCCTCGGCCTGTACGGCCGCGCCCTGGACCTGTGGCGGGGCGAGCCGCTGTCCGACGTGCGCACGGCGTGGGCGGAGTCCGCGCGGGTGGCGCTGCGGCGGGAGCACCGGGAGGCGCTGGTCGGCAGCACCGAGCTGTACCTGCGGTCGGGCCGTCACGAGGAGTGCCTGCCGCAGTTGCACTGGCTGGCCGAGATGCACCCGTTCGACGAGAAGGTCACGGGTCTGCTGATGCTCGCCCTGTACCGGGGCGGGCGGCAGGCCGACGCGCTGGACTGCTTCCGCACGCTGCGCCTGCGCATGACGGACCTGCTGGGCTGCGAACCGGGCCCGGAGCTGCGCGCCCTGCACGAACGGATCCTGTCGGGCGCCCCGGACCTGCTGCTGCGCCCGCCCACCCCGGCACCGGCGGCCTGACCCCACCGCCACGACCCGGCCGAGGCGCGTCCGGGGGCGACTCGGCGTCGGGCGGGCGTCCGGGGGGCGACTCGGCTGGAGACGCATCCGGCCGCGCGCATCCGGCGGGACGCGACTCGGCCGGCGCGGCACGGCCGGGTCCCTACTGGCCGGGCCTCGGCCAGGGACAGCCGAGAGGCGGTCCCGTCCGGCCGATACGGGCCCGAGGCGGTGGTGCGGACGGGCCCGCCCCGAGGCGGGCGCGTCCGCAGGCGCGGGCCGCCGTGATCGCGTCCGGCCGGTACGGGCCGAGGCGGTGGTGCGGGTGGGGTCAGGTGTCGAAGTGTTCGGTGAGGTAGAGGGTGAGGCGGGAGGCCGCGTCCGGGGGGAGGTCGCGGGGGCGGTGGTGGGGCGCGGGGGACGGTTCGCGGGGTGGGAGGCCGATCTCCGCGAAGAGGGCCGTGGCCCGCTCGCGGGCGGTCCGGGCCGGCCCGTCCCCGTCCAGGGCCTGGTGGGCGTCGGCCAGCGCGAGGGCGGCGCGGGCGTGCAGCAGGCGCTGGCCGGAGTCGCGGGCCAGCGCGGCCGCCTCCTCGGCCGCCTCCCGGGCCCGTTCGGGCTCCCCCGTCTCCAGCAGCGTCACCGAGGTGGCGATGCGGACGCGCGGGAGGTTCAGGGGGTTGCCGTCGGCCGCGAGCCGGGCGGCCCGGTCCAGGTGGTCGAGGGCGTCGGCGGGGTGGCCGAGGGCGCGGGCCAGGGCGGCGCGTTCCAGCAGGACCTCGACGAGGCCCGCGCGGTGGCCGGTGCGCTCGGCGGTCTCGAAGGCGGCGTCGAGGTCGTCGGCCGCCTCCCGCGCCCGGCCCGCGCGCAGCTTGAGGCCGGCGAGCCCGGCGAGGGCGTCGACCTGGCAGTTGCGGTTCCCCACCCGCCGGGAGACGGCGAGGGCGTCCTCGTAGGCGAGGAGGGCGCGGGCGTCCTGGCCCGCGTCGGCCCGCACCCGGCCCAGGGCCTCCAGGGCGACCGCCTCGGCGTAGGTCGAGCCGGAGTCGCGGCAGACGCTGAAGCAGGTGCGCAGCGCGGCGGCCGCCTCCTCGAAACGGGCCTGCTTCTGCCGGACGAGCGCTAGGTTGACGAGGGCCATCGCACGGTTGTGGTGGACCTGGTCGCCGATCAGTCCGAGGGCGGTGGTCGCCGCCTGCTCGGCCTCGTGGAGGCGGCCCAGGGCGAGGTTCAGGGACGCCGTGTTGATCAGCATGATCTCTTCGTTCTTGACGTTGCCCAGCCGGCGGTAGAGCAGGAGCGCCCGGTCGTAGCAGGGCAGCGCGCGCACCGGCTCGCCCAGCAGTTTCAGGGTGACGCCCTTGCCCTGCAGGCTCGCCGCCTCGCCGTAGCGCCAGCCGGCCCGGCGGGCCAGGCCCTCGGCCGCCTCGTACTCGACGAGGGCCCCCCGCAGGTCGCCGTCGCGCCAGCGGGCGTGGCCCACGGACATGCACATCGCGGCCTGGCCCCGCTCGTCGCCCGAGCGTTCGGCGACCTCGCGGGCGAGGGTGGCCAGCCGCATCCAGTCGGCGAGCGGACGGCGGTGGTGGAAGAGGTCCTGCAGGGCGTCGACCAGCCACCACGTGTAGCGCGCCGGCCCGTTCTCGGCGGCGTGGCCGATCGCGGCCGCGATGTCGTCCCACTCGCCGTCGAACCAGGCGTACGCCTCCTCCGTGCCGGTGAACTCCCGGGGCCGGGAGCCCTCGACGGGGTCGGGGCGGGCGCGCATGACGTAGAGGCCCGCGGTCGCCGCCGCGTTGACGACGCTCTGCAGGTAGTGGTCGAGGACGCGGATCACTCCGGCCTCCCGCTCCCGCGGTCCGTCCTCGGCGGCGACCCGGTCGCGGGCGTACTCGTGCACGAGGTCGTGCCAGGCCGGGCGGCCGTGCTCGACGTCCCGCAGCAGGTGGACCCGCTGGGCGAGCCGCAGCAGGTCGGCCGTGTGCGGCTCGTCGAGCCCGGCGCCGGCGGCGGCGGCCGCCACCGACCGGCCGGTGCCGGGCAGCAGCCCGAGCGAGCGGAAGGCCCGGCGGGCCTCGTCGGGCAGCACCCCGTACGACAGGTCGAGCGCGGCCCGTACGGCGACGGACTCCTCGCCCTCGACGTGCAGCCGGGCCAGCCGGCCGCGGTCGGCGAGGTCGCGGACGTAGGCGCGGATGCTGCCGGGCCGGTCGCCGATCCAGGAGCCGGCGACGCACAGGGCGAGGGGCAGGCGGTCGCAGAGGTCGACCAGCCGGGCGGCGGCCTCCGGGTCGGCGGCGACGGCGTCCGCGCCGACCGCGCGGCTGATCAGCTCCAGGGCGGTGGCGTGGTCGAGGACGTCGCAGGTGACCCGGTACGCCCCGTCCAGCGTGACCAGCCCGCTGAGCTTGTCGCGGCTGGTCACCAGCGTCAGCGAGCCCTGGGACGCGGGCAGCAGCCGCCGTACGGAGGCCGCGTCGGCCGCGTCGTCCAGCACCACCAGCATCCGGCGGTCCGCCATCAGCGTCCGGTACAGCGCGGTCTGCGCCTCCGGGCCGAGCGGGATGTCGCGCGGCGCGCAGCCCAGCCCCTGGAGCAGCAGCGGGAGCGCCTCCTCGGGGGTCATCGGCTCGGCGTGGTCGAACCCGCGCAGATCGAGGAAGAGCTGTCCGTCGGGGAAGCGGTCGGCGACCCGGTGCGCCCAGTGCAGCGCCAGGGCGCTCTTGCCGACGCCGGCCGGGCCCACCACCAGGGCGAGCGGTTCGGCGGTGCGCAGACCGTCGTCGAGGCGGTCGAGCTCCTCGGCGCGGCCGACGAACCGGCGCGGGGCGGGCGGGAGTTGACGGGGGACGCGACGCTCGGGAGCGGGATCGGGGGCGGGGGACGCGGCGGCGGTCGGGGCGGGGACCCGCGCGGGTCCGGACGCCGCCGGCCGGTGACCGCCGCCCAGCAGCCGCTGGTGCAGGGCGCGGATCTCGTCCGAGGGCTCCATGCCCAGCTCGTCCACCGTCCGGCGGCGCAGCGCCGTGTACAGCTCCAGGGCCTCGGCGGTGCGGCCGTCCTGCGACAGGGCGCGCATCAGCAGGGCGTGCGGACGCTCACGCAGCGGATGGGCGGCGGTCAGCCGGAGGAGTTCGGCGATCGCCTGCCGGTGCCGGCCGGTCTCGATCTCGGCCTCCGCGACGCCCTCACGGGCCACGAGGTGCAGTTCGCCCAGGCGTTGCCGCTCGGCCGCCCCCACGGCCGCCTCGGACAGGTCGGACAGCGGCTCGCCCCGCCACAGGGCGAGCGCCCGCTCCCCCAGGCCCCGGGCGGTGGTCCAGTCGCCCGCGGCGGCGGCGAGCGAACCGTCCCGGACGAGGTCCTCGAAGGCGAGCAGGTCGAGTTCGTCGGGGCGGGCGGGCATGACGTAGCCCGGCCGGCGGGTGACCAGCAGGGACGGTCCGGAGGGTCCGAGGGCGCGCCGGACCTCGGCGACCAGGGCCCGCACCCGGGCCGCGCCGGCGCCGGGCGGGCGGCCGTCCCACAGGGAACGCACCAGCCGGTCGACGGACACGACGTGATTGGCGTGCAGCAAAAGGACTGCGCACAGGGCTCTCTGACGGCCCGTGAGCGCGACGGCCCGCCCTTCGATCTCGACTTCCAGAGGGCCGAGCAGACGGAACCGAAGCCGGGGGGTGAGCATTCACAGAACGTAGTCCAGGGCCGTCGGACGGGCAACGCCGGACCGGCATGCGGAAGGGACGCGCCGCCCGGTGGGGCGCGCGTTCCGTCTCGCGGCGCTCCGGGAGCGCGCCGGCCACAGCGGGTCCGGCCGCGAGGCGGAGCGGGCGCGCCCCACGTCCCCCGTCGGGCGCCCGCCCCGCACCGACCACCTTGGCGGAGCCGCCTTTCCGGACTCCTTCATTCGTCTTTCAGCGGTCTTTCGGCGCACGCCCGACGGCCCCTCGGCGGATGGTCGCATCCGGTGGCCGGGCCGCCGGGCCTTCCCCGGCTAGACGCCGGTGGTGCCGTCGACGAGTTCGCGCAGGATGTCCAGGTGGCCGTTGTGCCGGGCCGTCTCCTCGATCAGGTGCAGCAGGATCCAGCGCAGGTCCACCCGCCGGCCGTCGCTCACCGGCCGCTTCGCCCTGGCGTCCAGGTCGTGCTCGGCGACCAGCCCGCGGTAGCGCTCGGCCTGTTCGGCGTACTCCGCGAGCAGGTGCGCGAGCGGGAAGTCCGCGGCGACGCGCATCTCGCGGTCGGGGTCCTCGTCGGTCCAGGGACCCTCGTCGTCCTCGCCGAGGAACACCACCTGGAACCAGTAGTACTCCACCCAGCGCAGGTGGTTGATCAGTCCGCCGGGAGTCATCAGCGGCGAGGTCGACAGGGGCGCCCTGCGGGCGTCCTCGTCGGAGAGGCCCTCGCACTTGGCGCGTGCGGTGTCGCGGGCGTAGTCGAGGAAGGTGGTGAGCTGGGTGCGCTCGTCCCACTCGGCGGGCATGTCGTCGGTTCTGGTCGTCGTCATCGCGCAGGAGCATGTACCGCCGCGGGCACGGTTGTCGAGGGAGAATCGGGAAGCTGTCGATCTTGTGCCGCGTCCCGTCCGGGTGTGACAGACTGCCGCGGTGGTCGATCATTCGTTCGCGGATCTCGCGCTCGCCGCGCTGTACGACAGCATCAATCCGTGGGGGCCGGACGACGACTTCTATCTGGACCTGGTGATGTCCGCGCGGACGGTCCTCGACGTCGGCTGCGGCACGGGCCGGCTGCTCGCGCGGGCCGCCGCCGGCGGTCACCCGGGACGGCTCGTCGGACTCGACCCGGCGGCCGCGATGCTCGTCCAGGCCCGCCGCCGGGCGCCCGGTGTGGAGTGGGTGCTCGGTGATCTCCGCGCCCGCCTGTGGGACGGCGACTTCGACCTCGTGGTGATGACGGGCCACGCCTTCCAGGTGCTCCTCGGCGACGAGGAACTGCGCGCCGCGCTGCTGGCCGTGCGGGCCGCCCTGGGCGCCGGCGGACGGTTCGTCTTCGAGACGCGCCACCCGGGCGCCCGCGCCTGGGAGGGGTGGACCCCGGACCGGGTCCGCGAGGTCACCGACACCGAGGGCCGTGCCGTGCGGGTGTGGCACGAGGTGGAGGGCGAACCGGCCGGGGACCGGGTGACCTTCACCGAGACCTTCGCCTCCGCCCGCTGGGACCGGCCGCGGTCGAGCCGGGCCACCCTGCGCTTCCTGGCCCCCGAGGCGTTGTCCGGCTTCCTCGCCGGGGCCGGACTCGGGGTGGTGGAGCAGTACGGCGACTGGGACCGGGGCCCGCTGACGGCGACGAGCCCGGAGATCATCACGGTGGCGGCGCCGCTGCGGACCTCACCGCGCTAGGCGGCCGCGGGAGGCCGGCGGGCCCCGCCCCCACGGCCCGTGCCGGCACAGCCGCCGGCGCCCCGCCTACGTCTGCTCCTCCTCCAGCGCCGCCAGCGCCGGATCCAGCACGATGTCCTCCTCCCGCCCCTCGGTCGTCGGTTCCTCCGGGAAGTGACAGGCCGTCAGGTGCCCCTCCGCGTTGCCGGTGATCCGGACCAACGGCGGCTCCTGCGCGGCGCACAGGTCCCGCGCCTTCCAGCAGCGGGTGCGGAAACGGCAGCCGGACGGCGGGCTGATGGGCGAGGGCACGTCGCCGGCGAGCCGGATCCGCTCCCGGGGGGCGCCCTCCGCGTCCGTGACGCGGGCCTCGGGGACCGCGGAGAGCAGGGCGTGGGTGTACGGGTGACGGGGCCGGGTGTAGAGGGAGTCCCGGTCGCCGACCTCGATGATCTTGCCGAGGTACATGACGGCGACGCGCTGCGAGAAGTGCCGGACGACGGCCAGGTCGTGGGCGATGAACAGGAACGCGATGCCGAGTTCGCGCTGGACCTTCTGGAGCAGGTTGACGACCTGCGCCTGGATGGAGACGTCGAGCGCGGAGACCGGCTCGTCGGCCACGATCAGCTTGGGCTCGAGCGCCAGGGCGCGGGCGACGCCGATGCGCTGGCGCTGGCCGCCGGAGAACTCGTGCGGGAAGCGGTTGTAGTGCTCCGGGTTGAGACCGACGATCTCCAGCAGCTCGCGCACCCGCTTCTCGCGCCCGCCGTCCGGGTTGATGTCGTTGATCTCCATCGGCCCGGAGATGATCCTGCCGACGGTCTGCCGCGGGTTCAGCGACGAGTACGGGTCCTGGAAGATCATCTGGATCTCGGAGCGGACCGGAGCGAGCTGCTTGCGCGAGGCGTGGCTGATGTCCCGCCCCCGGTACGTGATCGTCCCGGCGGTCGGCTCCAGCAGCCGGGTGATCAGCCGGCCGGTGGTGGACTTGCCGCAGCCCGACTCCCCCACCAGGCCGAAGCTCTCGCCGACGTGCACGGTCAGGTCGATGCCGTCCACGGCCTGCACCTGCCCGACCGTGCGCCGGACCGGGAAGCCGCCCTTGACCGGGAAGTGCTTGGTGAGCCCGGCCACCTCCAGCAGCGGTTCCCCGGCGTCGCCGGCCGCGGCCCGGCGGGGAGCGGGCAGGACGAGGTCCTCTTTCGTCACGTGTCCTCCTGGCGTCAGCCCAGCCGGGGCTTGATCTCTTCGATGAAAAGGGTGCGCTTCTGCTCCGCCGTGAGGTGGCACGCGGAGGACCGGTCCGGCCCCGGCAGCGGGCGTTCGGTGACGCACCGGCCGCCGCCCACCCGGTCCTGGAAGGTGCAGCGGGGGTGGAAGCGGCAGCCCGGGGGCGGGGTGAGCAGCGAGGGCGGGGTGCCCGGGATGGGCACGAGGGGCGCGCCCGGGTCGGAGTCGAGGCGCGGCATGGAGTTGAGCAGGCCCCAGGTGTACGGATGCCGGGGGGCGCGCAGCACCTCGTCGACCGAGCCGCGTTCGACCGCTCCGCCCGCGTACATCACCATGACGTCGTCGGCCATCTCGGCGATCACCCCGAGGTCGTGCGTGATGAAGACGATCGCCGAGCCGAACTCCCGCTGGAGGTCCTTGAGCAGGTCGAGGATCTGCGCCTGGACGGTCACGTCGAGCGCGGTGGTCGGCTCGTCGGCGATCAGCAGGTCGGGGTCGCAGACCAGGGCCATGGCGATCATCGCGCGCTGGCGCATGCCGCCGGAGAACTGGTGGGGGTAGTCCTTCGCCCGCTGCCGGGGGTGGGGGATGCCGACCTTGGCGAGCATCTCCACCGCGCGCTCCCAGGCCGCCCTCTTCGAGGCCCCCTTGTGCTTCCGGTAGGGCTCGGCGATCTGCCGGCCCACCGTGTAGTAGGGGGAGAGCGCGGTCAGCGGGTCCTGGAAGATCATCGCGACCTTGTTGCCGCGCAGCCGTTCCAGCTCCGCCTCGCGGGCCGTGGTCAGCTCCTGCCCTTCCAGCAGGATCTCGCCCTCGACGGTGGTGAACATCGGGTTGTGCAGGCCGAGGACGGTCAGGTTGGTGACGGACTTCCCCGACCCGGACTCCCCGACGATGCCCAGCGTGCGGCCCCGCTCCAGGTCGAAGGAGAGCCCGTCGACGGCCCGTACGACGCCGTCCTCGGTGCGGAAGCTGACGTGCAGGTCCCGCACGGACAGGAACCCGCCCGGGCCGGCCGGGACGGGGGCGCCGGCCTCCTTGGTCACAGTGGTCACGACAGTGCTCCTCAACGGCGGGCTAGGACAGCCGCACGCGCGGGTCGATCACGGCGTACAGGGCGTCGACGACGATGTTGCACAGCAGGATCACGGCGGCGGCGAAGAGCATCACGCCCAGCAGCAGCGGAAGGTCGCTGAACTGCACCGACTCCACCGCCAGATGCCCGAGTCCGGGCAGTCCGAAGGTGTACTCGGTGATGATCGCGCCGCCCAGCAGGGACGAGAGGTCGATGCCGAGGATGGTGACGAGGGGGATGAGGGAACCGCGCCAGGCGTAGCGGAAGAAGACGTACCGCCGGCTCATGCCCTTGGCGCGGGCGGTGCGGACGTGCTCCTCCTGGAGCTGTTCGATCATCGAGGAGCGGGCCATGCGGGTGTACTGGGCGGCGAAGATGGTGGACAGGACGACCCAGGGGATGACCAGCCCGGTGAACCAGGCGACGGGATCCTCGGTGAGGTCGGTGTACCGGGGTTCGTCGAAGAGGTGCGTCTGGTAGACCAGCACGGCGAGCGCGAGCGGACCCAGGAAGTAGATCTGCATCGAGCTGAGCACCATGGACCCCGCGGTGAACGTCTTGTCGACGACCGTCCCGCGCCGCCAGGCGGCCAGCATGCCGGTGCCGAGCCCGACGAGGAGGAAGACGACGCTGGCGCCGAACGCGAGCGAGACGGTGAGCGGCAGCCGGTCCAGCAGGGTCGACCAGACCTGTTCGTTGGTGTGGTACGAGTAGCCGAAGCAGGGGGCGGGGCAGGGCCCCTGGGCGAAGTCGTCCCGGCCCGTGACGAGCCCCTGCAGGAAGATCCAGAACTGCTCGGGGACCGACTTGTCGATGCCGAGCGTGCGGTGGATGTTCTCCAGTGCCCCGGGCGTGCACGTCTTGCCGCACATCAGCAGCGCCGGGTCGCGGGGCATGCCGAAGAAGAGCAGGAAGGCGAGGACGGTCAGCAGGACCAGGATCACGAGCGAGCCGATGGTCCGGCGGAGGAGGAAGCGCAGCATCTCAGTGGCAGCTTTCGGACTCGTGGGCCGTGCGGCGCCCCCCCCCCCCCCCCCCCCGGCCGGGGCCCGCCGGCGCCCCCGGCGCCACGGGCCAACAAAAACAAAAACCCCCCCGGGGGACCCCCCCCCAGACCGCCGCCGCAACCCCGCCCCCCCAACCCGCCCCCCC
>NZ_JBIRHK010000004.1:357559-505102 GCF_044328485.1 Streptomyces sp. NPDC017936
CCCCGCCGGCCCTGGCGGCCCGGGGCTTGCCCCCCCCCCCGGCCGGGGGGCGGGGGGCGGGGCGGGGGGGGCGGGGGGCCCCCCCCCCCCCCGCGCCGGGGGGGGGGGGGGGGGGGCCGCCGCGGTCGCAAGGGGCTACTTCACGAACAGCCGGCGCGGGTCGACGCCGCCGATGACGTCGTCGTACACGAGGCCGCCGATCCGGGAACCGGCGATCTGGGTCTGCTTGTAGTAGGCCGTGGGAACGTTGGAGACGACGTCCTTCACGATGTACTCGTTGATGGCGTTCCACGCCTCCGCGGCCTTGACCGGGTCGGTGACGACGCTCGCCTTGTCGATGTCGGCGTTGACCTTCTCGTCGTCGATGTGCGAGTAGTTCGAGGCGCCGTCCTGGATCTGGCGCCCGTCGTACAGCGGCGGGATGACGGTCGAGGCGCTCGGCCAGTCGGCTCCCCACGCGGTGTGGAAGATGTCGAAGTTGTTGTCGACCTTGCTGACCTGGTCGTAGTACGTCTCGGCCGGGATCTCCTGGCGCTGCACGTCGAAGCCGGCCTTCTCCAGGCCCGCGGCCATGGCGGTGGAGTACTGCTGGCCCTCGGGGGTGTTGATGTAGCCGAAGGTCAGCTTCAGGCCCGTCTTGCCGGCCTTCTCCAGCAGTTCCTTGGCCTTGGCCGGGTCACCGGCGGGCTTCTTCTTCTTGCCGAAGGGGTCGAAGGACGGGTCGTAGCCGGAGACGGTCGGGCTGATCAGGCCGCCGGCGACCTCCATCGCCTGGGTGCCTCCGAAGGCGCGCACGAACGGCGTGATCGGCAGCGCGTGGGCGATGGCCTCGCGGACGGTCCTGTCCTGCATCTCCTGGTGGCTCAGGTTGATGTTGATCTGGCCGACGTACGGCTGGTAGCCGGAGACCGTGCGGGGCTTCAGCGCCGGGTCCGCGAGCACCTTGGACAGGTTGCCGGCGTCGACCTGGTTGTTGAAGCTGATCGCGGTCGCGTTGGCCCCGGAGTCGTCGAGGATGGCCTTGGTGGAGTCCTCGTACTGCTTGTTGAACGCGATGTCGAACCGGTCGACGTACTGGTGCCGGATGGGGTCGGAGGCGGGGTCCCAGTGGGAGTTCTTCACCAGCGTCATGGACTTGCCGGACTTGAACTCCTGGATCTTGTACGGGCCGGCCGTCATCGGGGCCTTGTCGTACCGCTCCTTGGTGTCCTTCTTCTGGGAGACGATCGAGTAGCCGGCCATGGCCAGCGCGTACGGCAGGTCCGGCCTGGCCTTCTTGAACGTGAAGACGATGGTCTTGGCATCCGGTGTCCGGAGGACGGTGTCCGGCAGGTGCTTGCCGCCGTACGGACCGCCCTTGAGCAGGTCGCGGTATCCGGTGCCCGGCGTGTCGGCCAGCCACTGCTGGATGTAGGTCGGGCCCTGGGAGATGAACGGCGCGAACAGGCGCTCGAAGGTGTGGCGCACGTCGGCGGAGGTGATCGCGGAGCCGTCGGCCCACTTGACCCCGTCCTTGAGCGTGTACTTCCAGGTCTTGCCGCCGTCCGAGGTGGTCCCGCTGTCGGTGGCCAGGTCGCCGACGACCACGTGCCCCTTGCCGTCGTCGCCGGTGGCCTTGTAGCCGGTCAGGCCTCTGTGGATCAGCTGCGACAGGGCCATCTCGTCGGAGACGTAGATCTGCCCGGGGTCGAGGTGCGCGTAGCTGTCGCGCTGGAGGACCGTGACCGTGCCGCCGGGCTTGGCGCCGGGGATCTCCGCGGCCGGGCCGGCCGAGGCCTTGGCGTCGCCGAACTCGATGGACGACTGCTGCCGTTCGGCGTTCTCCTTGTCCCCCTTGTCGCTGCCTTCCTTGCTGCCGCCCTCGCTGCAGCCGGAGAGCACGAGGGCTCCCGCCGCGAGCAGTGAGAGCGCGCCGTACGCGCGGCGTCCACGCTTACCCATCACTCAATTCCCACCCATCCGTGTGTTCACAGGTGCCGACGAAGTGCTGTCCGGTGTGCGGGCCGGCGCGGTGCGGGCCGGCCGGAAGGTGGGGCGAGGACGCCCCGACGTGCTGGTCAGCGGGCCGTCTTGGGATCGAAGGCGTCCCGGACCGAGTCCCCGAGCAGGTTGAACGCCACGATGAAGACGATCATCGAGACGCCGGGGAAGAACATGTAGGTGATGTCGTTCTGCATCACGAGTTCGGTGGCGGCCTTGGAGAACATCTGGCCCCAGTCCGGGGTCGGTTCGACCAGGCCCACGCCGAGGAAGGACAGGCCGGCCTCCGCGGTCACGAAGTTCGGCAGCATGTAGGTGGCCTGCACCAGGATCGGCGTGACCACGTTGGGCAGGATCTCCCTGCGGATGATCCGGCCCGGGGGCGCCCCGCTCACCTTGGCGGCCTCGATGAACTCCCGCTCCCGCAGGGCGAGACTGGTGCCGCGCAGGATGCGGGCCAGGCTCATCCAGCCGAGGAACCACTGCACCGCGATCAGCGCGACGACCCGGACGTAGACGGGTGTCTCGTCGCGCGGGCTGACGAACAGGGAGACCACGACCGGCATGCTCGCGATGAAGAACAGCTGGGCCGGGATGGCGAGCAGGAAGTCGATCAGACGGCTGATTAGGTAGTCGGTCCGGCCGCCGAGATAGCCGGCCGCGACGCCGAGCACGATGCCCGTCAGCACGGTGGCGACGGTGACCGCCAGCGAGATGCCCAGGGAGTTGCGGATGCCGTAGAGCAGTTTGATGAAGACGTCGTAGCCGTTGCCCGGTTCGAGGCCGAACCAGAACTCGCCGCTGATGCCCCCGTTGGGCTGCACCGGCACACCCGCGCTGTCGAACAACTCCGGCCGCTCGTCGGCGTAGACGGTGTACGGGGTCTTGCCGTAGAGCTTCGAGATCAGCGGGGCGAGCAGTCCGATCAGGAAGAAGAACGCCACGACGCAGGCCGACACGACGCCCGTGCGGTCGCGTTTGAAGCGGATCCACATCAGCCGGCCCGGGGACCGGCCCGCGACCACCGCGGCCCCGGGGTCCGGCCGCGGCACGTGGTCGCCGTCGACGACGACCGACGTACCGCCGCCCTCGATGTCGGTAGGACTTGTCACGGTTCGCCCATCTCACAGGTGTGGGTGCGCCGAACCGGCGGCCGCGGCAGGGTGCGCGCGATCACCGGACGGTGCGGGAAGGGACGTCAGGGCGCGCCGGAACCGGCGGGCGAACCCGCAGCCGGACGCGCGTAGTCGAACGGCCGCACGCGGCGGCCGGACGCGAGCTCAGTGACGGTCGTCGGGGGCGGGAACGGATGGACCGGCCATGGACGGCATGGAACTCCTCCTTGTGACATCACGTGTTCACCGGCAGGAGGGGGCGCTCGTCTGTCCTCCGACACCCCTGACGGAGGGTCAGACACCCCCTGGTGCTCGTGAGTCGGCGCTGTCCCCACAGCGCGAGACCCATTGACCCGAGCGCTACGCGGCTAACTATCTGCCATGCGCCAGGTGCCGACCACTGTCTTTAAATCTCAATTCAGTCACAGCTCACGCCTGGATCTTCCAAAATTCGGACAAAGTGTCTGGCGCGAGAAGGCCGCGAAACGGACGTGTTACCTGGCTATCGGGCGAGAAACTCCGCATTCCGGACACCGGGGGCGCCGACCGCCCCGGAAAACGGGTTGCGAAAAGCCCGGGCACCCCCAAGAGGGGGTACCCGGGCTCGGTGACGCGGTGCCGGCGGCTCGTGCGGCCGCCGGTCAGCCGTGCTTGGCGCGGCTCGCGGCGCGGGCGCGCTCGCGGGCGTCCAGGTTCACCTTGCGGATGCGAACCGCCTCCGGGGTGACCTCCACGCACTCGTCGTCGCGGCAGAACTCCAGCGACTGCTCCAGCGACAGCTTGCGCGGCGGCACGATCGACTCGGCCACGTCGGCCGTCGAGGACCGCATGTTGGTGAGCTTCTTCTCCTTGGTGATGTTGACGTCCATGTCGTCGGAGCGGGAGTTCTCACCGACGATCATGCCCTCGTACACCTCGGTGCCGGGCTCGACGAACAGCACGCCGCGCTCCTGGAGGTTCGTCATCGCGAACGCGGTGACGGCACCGGAGCGGTCGGCGACCAGGGAGCCGTTGTTGCGGGTCTGGAGCGTGCCGAACCAGGGCTCGTGGCCCTCGTGGATGGAGTGCCCGATGCCCGTGCCGCGGGTCTGGGTCAGGAACTCGGTCCGGAAGCCGATCAGGCCGCGGGACGGGACGACGAACTCCATGCGCACCCAGCCGGAGCCGTGGTTCGACATGTTGTCCATCCGGCCCTTGCGGACGCCCATGAGCTGCGTGACCGCGCCCATGTGCTCCTCGGGCACGTCGACCGTCATGCGCTCGACGGGCTCGTAGACCTTGCCGTCGACCTCCTTGGTGACGACCTGGGGCTTGCCGATGGTCAGCTCGAAGCCCTCGCGGCGCATCTGCTCGACCAGGATGGCCAGCGCCAGCTCACCGCGGCCCTGCACCTCCCAGGCGTCCGGCCGGTCGGTGTCCAGGACGCGGAGGCTGACGTTGCCGATCAGCTCGCGGTCCAGACGGTCCTTGACCTGGCGGGCGGTGACCTTGCGGTCCTTCACGGCCGACTTGGCGTCGGCGCCCTTGCCCGTGCCGCCACGGCCGACCAGCGGGGAGGTGTTGGTGCCGATGACCATGGAGATCGCGGGCTCGTCGACCGTGATCAGCGGCAGCGCGACGGGGTTCTCCGGGTCGGCCAGGGTCTCGCCGATCATGATGTCCGGGATGCCGGCGACCGCGCAGATGTCACCCGGGCCGGCCTTCTCGGCGGGCTTGCGGGTGAGCGCCTCGGTCATCATCAGCTCGGAGATGCGCACGTTGGTGACGGACCCGTCGCGCTTCATCCAGGCGACGGTCTGCCCCTTCTTCAGCTCGCCCTGGTGGACGCGCAGCAGCGCGATGCGGCCGAGGAAGTTGTCGGCGTCCAGGTTGGTGACGTGGGCCTGGAGCGGGGCGTCCTCGTCGTAGGTCGGGGCCGGGATGTGCTCCAGGATCGTCGAGAAGAACGGCTCCAGGCTGTCGGAGTCGCCCGGCACCGTGCCGTCCTGCGGCTTGGTCAGCGAGGCGACGCCGTCACGGCCGCAGGCGTAGACGATCGGGAACTCGATCTGGTCCTCGTCGGCGTCCAGGTCGAGGAAGAGGTCGTAGGTCTCGTTGACGACCTCGTCGATCCGGGAGTCCGGCCGGTCCGTCTTGTTGATGCACAGGATGATCGGCAGCCGCTGCTGCAGCGCCTTGCGCAGCACGAAGCGGGTCTGCGGCAGCGGGCCCTCGGAGGCGTCCACCAGCAGCACGACACCGTCGACCATCGACAGACCGCGCTCGACCTCACCGCCGAAGTCGGCGTGGCCGGGGGTGTCGATGATGTTGATCGTGATCGGTTCCCCGCCGTCCTTGGGGTGGTACTTCACCGCCGTGTTCTTGGCGAGGATCGTGATGCCCTTCTCACGCTCCAGGTCGTTCGAGTCCATCATGCGGTCGTCGACCGAGTCGAGCTGGTGCGCGGCGAAGGCGCCGGCCTGCTTCAGCATGCCGTCGACGATGGTCGTCTTGCCGTGGTCGACGTGGGCGACGATGGCTACGTTGCGAATGTCGTGGCGCGTGGCCATAAAGCGGCGTTCTCCCGGAGTGTGAGGACGGCCCTGCTGCGTACGTCCGTGTTACGCGGGCCCTGCCGGGCTTGACATGCCACGGCCTCACCCCATGGTACGTGGCCCGACGGGGAACGACCTCCACAGGGCCACGAGGCGCACGTCACCCCCCGCGCCGGCTCACCCCCCGGCCGGACTCGGCGCGATCCTCGCGCCCTTCTTCAGGAAGCCCATGTCCTCGTAGACCGGCGTCTGGAAACCGAAGGCCCCGGCGTTGACCACGTTCTTCCTCGCCGCCGTCAGCTGGGGGCGCTGGTAGAGGGGAATCGATCCGGCAGCCGCCCAGATCCGGGCGTCGGCCTTGCGCAGCAGGGACCGCTCCTCCTCCTCGTCCAGCGTCGAGATCGCCTGGTCGAAGAGCTGGTCGACCTGGTCGGTGCCGACCCGGGTGTAGTTCTGCTCGACGCTCAGCGAGCCGTCGGCGGCCGGCACGGGCTTGGCGTAGATCGGCCGGGCGTCGGTGGCCGGGAAGGCGGAGGACGGCCAGGAGTACAGCGCGAGGTCGTACTCGCCGGAGGCGATGTGGTCCTTGAAGTAGCTCTCGTCGGAGACCTTCGTCAGCTCGGTGCGGATGCCGACCCTGCCCAGCATCCGCGCGATCCGCCCGGCGACCGCGTGCAGCGGCTGCGCGCCCGGGCCGGACGGCAGGACGAACCGCAGGGTGAGCGCCTTGCCGTTCTTGGCCAGCGTCCCGCGCGCGGCGCCGGCCGGGGCGGCGGTGCCCCGGGGGGCGTAGGCGCCCGGCGCGCCCTGCCGGCGGAGGGAGTGCTTGCCGTCCTGGGCGAGCCGGCTGCCGTGGTCCTCGTGCCCGCGCCCCGGCGCCTTGTCGTCCTCGCCGACGATGTACGTGCCGTCGTCGTCCTCGGCGGCGTCCTGTCCGGCCCTGCCTCCCCGCGGCCTCTCGCCCTCGGACCCGGCCGCCTTCTCCGTCTTCCCCCGCTCCTCGACCGGGCCGCCGGGGACCCAGCCGGCGTCCGCGAGCAGCGCCTGCGCCTCCTTGGTGTCCTGGCCGCCCAGCGCTCCGCTGCCGTCGGCGTAGGCCTCCTGCCCGGACAGGGCGAGGTGGCTGCCGACGGGCACCGCGGGCAGGCCCAGCGGCTTGAGCACCGTCTCGACGAGTTCCTCGCGGTCGAGCGCGCGGGCCACCGCCCGGCGCACCCGCTCGTCGGCGAGCGGGCCGTCGGCGCCGTTCAGGGCGAGCTGGGTGTAGGCCGGCTCCAGCGACTTGCGCACCTCGAAGTCGCGCAGCGCCTTCTGCTCGCGTTCCCAGGTCGCGACCGCCTTGCCCAGTTCCTTGCGGGCGTACGTCTCGTCCTCGGCCGTGCCCTCGCCGGAGTCGTCCGCGAGGACCCGGGAGCCCGGCGCCTTCGGGGCGGAGCGGCCGCCGCCGGGGCCGGCCAGCGGTCCCGCCCCGCCCTGGGCGGCGCCGTCGATGCGCTGGACCGCGGCCACGTCGATCTCGGCCAGGTCGATCTGCCCGGCGGCGAGCGCGGCGGCCCGCCGGTCGCGCTTCACGGACGTCAGCACGATCTCGGAGAGCTTGGCGGGCCGTCCCCACCAGCGCGGGTTGGGGGTGAGCCGGATCCGGCCCTGCCCCCGGTCGACCTGCTTCACGGCGAACGGCCCGGCGGTGACCTGGAGCTTGCGCCGCGCCCCGTCGTTGAAGGAGTCGGGCGTGCCCATGACGTCCTTCGGGTACAGCGGGGAGAACAGCGACCGCCAGTCCGCGTAGGGGCGGCCGAAGGTGACCCGGACCTCGAGGTCGTTCGCACCGCGCTCGATCTTCTCGATGCGGTCGTAGCCGGCGTTGCGGGCGGTCCAGTAGGCGCTGTCCTTGCCGGACAGGGCGCGCCACTGGGCGGCGAAGTCGGCGGCGCCGATCTCCCGGCCGTCGCTCCACACGGCCTGCTGGTCGAGCCGGTAGAGGACGACCTGCTTGGGCTCGGTCTCGACGACCTCGGCGGACTCCAGGTAGTCGGCGTTGCGCGCGGGCCGCCCGTTCGCGTCCACCCGGTACATCGACGGCAGGACGGCCTGGGCGACCCGGGTGGTCGTGGCGTCGGCGTCGGCCTGGAAGGTGTTGAAGGTCTCCGGCACGGAGTCCACCGCCCAGCGCAGGGTGCCGCCCTCGGCGACCCGGTCGCGGGCGGCCCGGGCGATGTCCTGGGCGGCCAGCGGCTTCCCGGCCCGGTCGTCCGCGCCGCAGGCGGTCAGCACCGGGACGGCGAGCGCGCCCGCGGTCAGGAAGGCGACCGCGCGCGTGACCGCGCGCAGTCCGACGCCGTCGTGGGACATCTCAGGTACCTCCGGGGGGCCGCTGCCGCCGATGGCAGGAGTGCGTTATGTTCACCTATGGCGCTATTTTGGTGTTGATCTGATCTACAGCCCACTGAAGAGGAAAGGGTTCGCCTGCCGGGGGCGACACGGCGGCGGGGCCCCACAAGCCCACTCGCGCGGAGCAACGCCTCCCCCGGCGCACACAGAGCGCGTCCAGGCGTGCGCGGAGGGCGTGCGATCGGCCAATCGCTGCACACGCCTTCACATCCGCAGGTGTGACGCGCAACACTCTCAGGCGCATGAGCGTCGCCGTCCAGGGCCCGAGGGCCCGCGGAAGTGAGGTCACGTCATGTCCGTGCACGACGATCTGACAACGGTCCAGCGCTGCCTCGACGACCTGGCGCGGTCCGTGGGCCGTCTGGAGCAGCACCTCGGCCGCGGCGGCCTCGACATGCGCCGCGTCCGCACCGACGCCGACCACCTGCGCGAGAGCGTCGCGCTGCTGCGCGCGGCGGCCACCACTCCCGCCGCCGTCCAGCGCCCGGACCTCGTCACCATCCCCGACACCCCCTACGACGACTCCCTCTGGATCGACACGGACGACGAGGGACTCGGCGCCCGTGACCGCCGTGCCCCCTGAACCGTCCGGAGTCCCGAGCCGACCGGAGTCATGAAGTGGCCACTGGTACGGAACCTCCCGCCACCGACCCCCATCCGTCCCGCGGCGTGCGCTCCCCCGCGCGCGCCGCGATCGCCGCGCCCCACCTGCGCACCGACCGCTGGTGGCTGGCCCCCGCGGCCACCGCCGCCGGCCTGCTGGCGTTCGTCGTGTACTCGACCTGGCGGGCCTTCGCCGACGCCCACTACTACGCGGCGCCGTACGTGTCGCCGTTCTACTCGCCCTGCCTGGCCGAGCGCTGCGCGCCCATGCGCGCGGGCCCCAACTGGGAGGTCTTCGGCAGCTGGTGGGGCATCTCCCCGGCGATCATCATCCTGGTCTTCCCGCTGGGCTTCCGCCTGACCTGCTACTACTACCGCAAGGCGTACTACCGGGGCTTCTGGGCGTCCCCGCCGGCCTGCGCGGTGGCCGAACCGCACAAGAGGTACACCGGCGAGACCCGCTTCCCGCTGATCCTGCAGAACGTCCACCGGTACTTCTTCTACGCGGCCCTCCTGGTCGCCGGGATCCTGACCTACGACACCGTGCTCGCCTTCCGCGACGAGCACTACGCCTGGGGCCACATGGGCCTCGGCACCCTCGTCTTCCTGGTCAACATCGTGCTGATCTGGGCCTACACGGTCTCCTGCCACTCCTGCCGGCACATCGTCGGCGGCAAGCTCAGGCACTTCTCCCGGCACCCCGTGCGCTACCGGATGTGGCAGTGGATCGGGAAGCTCAACGCCCGGCACATGCAGCTCGCCTGGGCGTCGCTGGTGAGCGTGGCGCTCGCCGACTTCTACGTCTACCTGGTCGCGTCCGGCGCCTTCGACGATCCGCGCTTCTTCTAGACGAGTGGGGACTGACTGATGTCCGTGGTGGACCGGCAGGAGTGGGACGTCGTCGTGGTCGGGGCCGGCGGCGCCGGCCTGCGCGCCGCCGTCGAGGCCCGCGAGCGGGGCGCCCGTACGGCCGTGATCTGCAAGTCGCTGTTCGGCAAGGCGCACACGGTGATGGCCGAGGGCGGCATCGCGGCGGCGATGGCCAACGCCAACGAGCACGACACCTGGCAGGTCCACTTCCGCGACACGATGCGCGGCGGCAAGTTCCTCAACCAGTGGCGGATGGCCGAACTGCACGCGCAGGAGGCCCCGGACCGGGTGTGGGAGCTGGAGACCTGGGGCGCCCTGTTCGACCGCACGAAGGACGGCCGGATCTCCCAGCGCAACTTCGGCGGCCACGAGTACCCGCGCCTCGCCCACGTCGGCGACCGCACGGGCCTGGAGCTGATCCGCACCCTCCAGCAGAAGACCGTCGCGCTCCAGCAGGAGGACTTCCGCGAGACCGGCGACCACGAGTCCCGGCTGAAGGTCTTCCAGGAGTGCACGGTCACCCGGATCCTCCAGGACCCCTCCGGCCGGGTCTGCGGCGTCTTCGCCTACGAGCGCGAGAGCGGCCGCTTCTTCGTCCTGGAGGCCCCCGCCGTCGTGATCGCGACCGGCGGCATCGGCAAGTCCTTCAAGGTGACGTCGAACTCGTGGGAGTACACCGGCGACGGGCACGCGCTCGCGCTGCTCGCCGGGGCGCCCCTGCTGAACATGGAGTTCGTCCAGTTCCACCCGACGGGCATGGTCTGGCCGCCGTCGGTCAAGGGCATCCTCGTCACCGAGTCGGTGCGCGGCGACGGCGGGGTGCTCAGGAACTCCGAGGGCAGGCGGTTCATGTTCGACTACGTCCCCGACGTCTTCAAGGACAAGTACGCCGAGTCCGAGGACGAGGGCGACCGCTGGTACGACGACCCCGACCACAACCGGCGGCCGCCGGAGCTGCTGCCGCGCGACGAGGTCGCCCGCGCCATCAACGCCGAGGTGAAGGCGGGCCGCGGCTCCCCGCACGGGGGCGTCTTCCTCGACGTGTCGACGCGGATGCCCGCGGAGGTCATCAAGCGCCGGCTGCCCTCGATGTACCACCAGTTCAAGGAGCTGGCGGACGTCGACATCACGGCGGAGGCGATGGAGGTCGGTCCGACCTGCCACTACGTGATGGGCGGCATCGCCGTCGACTCCGACACGGCCGCCGCGCGCGGGGTGCCGGGACTGTACGCGGCCGGCGAGGTGGCCGGCGGGATGCACGGCTCCAACCGGCTCGGCGGCAACTCCCTCTCCGACCTGCTGGTGTTCGGCCGCCGGGCCGGACTGCACGCGGCCCGGCACGCGGCCGCCCTGGCCTCCGCGCGCCCGGCGGTGGACGACGCCCAGGTGGACGCGGCCGCCGCGGAGGCGCTGCGCCCGTTCTCGGCCGAGGGCGCCGAGCCGGCGGGGGCGCCGCCGGAGAACCCGTACACCCTGCACCAGGAACTCCAGCAGACCATGAACGACCTCGTCGGCATCATCCGTCGCGAGGGCGAGATGGTCCAGGCCCTCAGGAAACTCGCGGAACTGCGGGTCCGGGCCCGGCGGGCCGGGGTGGAGGGCCACCGCCAGTTCAATCCCGGCTGGCACCTCGCCCTGGACCTGAGGAACATGCTGCTGGTCAGCGAGTGCGTGGCGCGGGCCGCGCTGGAGCGCGCCGAGTCGCGCGGCGGCCACACCCGCGAGGACCACCCGGCGATGGACCGTGCCTGGCGCAACGTGAACCTGCTGTGCCGGCTCACCGATCCGGCGGCCGCCGACCCGGCGCAGGGCCGGATCACCCTCACCCGCGAGACCACCGACCCCATCCGCCCCGACCTGCTCGCCCTCTTCGAGAAGGAGGAGCTGGTCAAGTACCTCGCCGAAGAGGAGCTGTACGAATGAGCAGCTACGAGGCCCGCTTCCAGGTGTGGCGGGGTGACGCGCGGGGCGGCGGCCTGGAGGACTTCCGGGTCGAGGTCAACGACGGCGAGGTCGTCCTCGACATCGTCCACCGCCTGCAGGCCACCCAGGTCCCCGACCTCGCCGTCCGCTGGAACTGCAAGGCGGGCAAGTGCGGTTCGTGCTCGGCGGAGGTCAACGGCCGGCCCCGCCTGATGTGCATGACCCGCATGTCGGTGTTCGACCGGGACGAGACGATCACCGTGACGCCCCTGCGCGCCTTCCCGGTCGTCCGCGACCTGGTGACGGACGTCGGCTTCAACTACCGCAAGGCGCGCGAGGTCCCGGCGTTCGTACCGCCCGCCGGGGTGGGCCCGGGCGAGTACCGCATGTTCCAGGAGGACGTGGACCGCCCGCAGGAGTTCCGCAAGTGCATCGAGTGCTTCCTGTGCCAGGACACCTGCCACGTCGTGCGCGACCACGAGGAGAACAAGGAGGCCTTCGCCGGCCCCCGCTTCCTCATGCGGATCGCCGAGCTGGACATGCACCCGCTGGACGCGGCGGAGGAGGCCGGCCTGGACCGCAGGAGGACGGCCCAGGACGAGCACGGGCTCGGCTACTGCAACATCACCAAGTGCTGCACGGAGGTCTGCCCCGAGGGCATCAGGATCACGGACAACGCGCTGATCCCCCTGAAGGAACGGGCCGTGGACCGCAAGTACGACCCACTCGTGTGGCTCGGGAACCGGATCAGGCGGCGGACCTCCCCGGGCTGATCCCGCCCGGCGGCTACGCCCCCGGCGCCGTCCCGTCCCGCCCGGCCGACGCCAGCACCCACCGGAGGTTCGCCTCCGCGACGGCCCGCATCGGCGCCGGGTCCGGCCAGTCGCCGTCCAGCAGGCGCAAGGGGCCCGCGACGAGGGAGAGGCGCACGGCCAGGCGGTGGAGGGCCATGCGGTCCTCGTCCAGACCGGGGGCGCGCAGCATGTCGTACCAGGGGCCGAACCGCAGCTCCAGGAAGGCGTGCTCCCCCTCCGCGTCGAAGTACTTCAAGCCCTCGATGTCGATCAGCACGGGTTCGCCGCCGGGGGTCAGCAGGACGTGGTCCGGGCCGAGTTCGCCGTGGACGAGGGAGCAGGTGTCGCGCGGGGCGAGGGCGTGCCGCAACCGCCGCACCCGCTCCCGCAGCCGGTCCTGGACGGCCGCCACCCGGGGGTCGCGCACGCACAGCTCGTCGATGTCGCGCAGCGCGTGGTCGGCGGTGGCCTGCGCGCAGTCGGCGGCGAGCGGCGTCCCGCCCTCCTCCACGAGGGTGACCTCGCCGTGGCCGGCGGCGGTGCACGACCGCAGCACGCGCAGCGTCTCCGCCAGCCGCCGGACGGCCGGGCGGGCCCTGGCCGGGTCGTCGCGCAGGGCGTCCTCCAGGGTGCCGCCCGTGACGTCCTCGACGACCGCCGCGTACGCCGGCAGGTGCACGGCGTCCTCGTCGAGCAGCAGCAGGCGCGGGACGCGGACGCCGAGGGCCGTCAGCCGGGCGTGCGCCGAACGGAACAGGCCCGGGCCGGTGGCGTCGGAGAGGCTGTCGGTGACGTCGGAGGCCGGCCGCGCCCAGTAGTCCTCCTGCGGGGACCAGACGTACGCGATCACCGTGGAGTCGTCGTCGAAGGCGAGCCGGTAGACGCCCTTGCGGCTGCCCCCGGTGAGACGGGTGGCGGCGGCGAGGGTCCGGTGGCCGCCGACGGCCTCACGGGCGAGCGGGACGAAGTCGGCGGCGGCGAGGTGCTGTCGTCGGGTCACCGGGCCCAGTCTCCCCGGCCGCGGTCAACGGACCCAGCCCTTTTCGTACGACGTCCAGTCGGACTCCGTGGCCGCGAAGTCGACGTAGGCGGCGACGCCGAAGTTCGCGCGGTCCACGTCCGTGCGGGACAGGCCCAGGCGGACGCCCCGCACGGCGGCGGCGACGGTCTCCGCGTGCTCCCAGTGGCCGAAGCCCTTCTCGTGGTAGAAGGGCAGGCCCATCAGCAGGTCGGTGGTGTCCGGGGTGACCTCCAGGGCCAGCGAGGTCTGCTGGGCGACATAGCCGCCGTACGTGCTCTCCAGCGGCTGCATGGTGTCGTACGACATGAGGGCGATCTGGTCGACGCGGCGGGCCACCTGGCCGAAGAACTCCTGCGACCACCACTTCGGGTGGCCGGTGAGGGTCCCCCGGACCGAGTGCAGGTACGGGAGCGGGTCGATCTGGTGCGCGGCGACGGAGAGCAGCGCTCCCCGTGCCGCGGTGACGGAGCGCAGGGCGTCGAGGAGGGTGAGGTAGTCCCGGTCGTCGGAGTGCAGGGGCTCCAGGTCGAAGTGGGCGCCCTCGAAGCCAGCGGCGAGGATCTCGCGGGTCGACCGCACCACGGCGTCCCGTGTCCGCGCGCGCTCCAGCCGCATGCCGCGGGAGCCCTCACTGGCGAGCACGTCCCCGAGCCAGGCCTGGACCCGGACCCCGGGCATCTCGCGGTGGACGGCGTCGATGAACCAACGGGCGTTCGGGTACGCCGACCCGGGCAGCGTCCCGTCGTGCTCCAGGGGGCCGGCGTGGACGTACAGGTCGCGGAAGCCGGTCCCCTTCAGCCGGGCGGCCAGGGCGGTGACGTCGGCGTCCTTCTTGCGCCCGTCGACCCAGGCGTGCCCCAGCCAGATGGCGTCCTTGCCGCGGGTACGGGCGCTCTCGTCCGGGTCGCCCAGGTAGTTCACGCGCAGGGCGGTGAGCGAGGCGAGCAGCGGCAGCAGGACGAGCAGGCCGACCGCGAGCAGCCCCCGCCGCACCCACCGCCGCCGCGACCGCGCGCGCCCCGCCGGCTCGCCGCCGCCTCCGCCCTCCTCGCCGCCACTCCCCCGGCCGCCACCACCACGGCCGGCACCGGCGCCGTCGTCCGGACGCCCGGAAGCGTCGGCCTCCGACTCGGGGGCGGCCTCCGACTCGGGGGTGGACTCCGACTCGGGGACGGACACCGACTCGGGGGTGGACTCCGACTCGGGGACGGACACCGGCTCGGGGACGGACACCGGCTCAGGAGCGGACACCGGCTCGGGAGCGGACACCGGCTCGGGAGCGGGGTCGGAGGGGGGCGCGGATGCGCGCGCCGACGCGGGCGCGGGCTCGGACCCGGACTCGGGTATGCGGGCCGACGCGGACGCGGGCGCCGTGGTCGGTGCGGGCGCCGTGGCCGGCGCGGACGCGGCTTCGGGGTCCGGGGCGACCTCGGGTCCCGGTGTGGTGCCGGGTGCGGACGCGGGCGCCGGGGCCGGCGCGGACGCGGCTTCGGGGTCCGGGGCGACCTCGGGTCCCGGTGTGGTGCCGGGTGCGGACGCGGGCGCCGTGGCCGGCGCGGACGCGGCTTCGGGGTCCGGGGCGACCTCGGGTCCCGGTGTGGTGCCGGGTGCGGGCGCCGGGGCCGGGGCCGGCGACGACTCGGGCTCCGACGCGCGGGACGGCGTGGGCCGCGGCACGGACCCGGGGTCCGGGGACGGCCGCGCGGCGGCCTCGGGGTCCCGGGCCGGCTCCGTCGTCCCGTCCGTCCGCGGTGTCGCGGCGCGGGCCTTTTCCGGCTCCCCTGCCGGCGAGCGCTCCATCCCCGTGTCCCCTTCCGTGTCGGCCTGTCGCACGGCCCCCGCCTCGGACGCATCCCGGTCGCGTGGCCGCACCGGCGGTCCTACGCTCCGAAAGGTGACGTCGTCCTTGTTCCGAGGCCGGCCACGGCGTGCCGGGTCGCGGCTGCGCGCGCGGGTGGCTCATGCCGCGTTGGGCGGTGCGGCGGGGGTCGTGTGGCTGGTGTCACCCGGGACGACGCCGGGAACGGGCGCCGCGGTTGCGATCACCCGCCCCGTGTCCGCCGCGCCGGCGGAGGACGGGACGTCCACGGCCGATCTGGTGCTGCCGCTCGTGGCGGTCGGCGCCGCGGGCGCCGCCGCCGGCTACGGGTACGTACGCCGGGTCCGCCGCACCCGGGGCCGGACCACGCCCGGCGGGACGGCGGCCCCGTCGCGGTCCCGTTCCGCGCCCCGGCCGGCCGACCTCGACGAGCGGGCCCGCGCGGCCCTCGTCGAGGCCGACGACCGTGTCCGCGCCGCCCGCGAGGAACTCGGTTTCGCCGAGGCCCGGTTCGGACCGGAGGCCGTGGCTCCGTTCGCCTCCGCGCTGCGGGAGGCGGAGGGCGAGCTGACGGCCGCCTTCCTGATGCGGCAGCGCTACGACGAGGGCGTGCCCGGGGAGGAGGCGGCCCGGCGACACGCGCTCGCCGGGGTCGTCGGGAGGTGCGAGGAGGCGGGGCGCCGGCTGGACGCGGCGGCCGGCGACCTCGGCCGGCTGCGGGGGCTCGAGGAAGGGGTGGGCGAGGCGCTGGAGGTGGCGGAGACACGGTTCCGCGAGCTGACGGGGCGTACGGGCGCGGTCGACGCGGTCCTCGCCGGGCTGCGGGCGCGGTACGCGGCCACCGCGACCGCCTCCGTCACCGGGCACGTCGAACAGGCCAAGGACCGGCTGCTCTTCGCCACCGACTGTCTCAACCAGGCCCGGCAGGCAAACGACACGGGACGCCGGGAGGAAGCCGCCCGGCGCCTGCGCGCCGCGGAGGGCGCGACGGCCCAGGCGGCCGTCTTCCTGGACGGCGTGCGGCGGCTCGCCGCCGAGCTGCGGGAGGCCGCGTCGATGGTTCCGGCCGTGCTGACCGGCGCCGAGGCGGAGCTGGCGGCGGCGCGCGCCCGGGCCGCGTCCGGGGACGGGCCCCCGGACCGGTTGTCGCACGCCGACTCCGTCCTCGCCTCCGTGCGCCGGGAAGTGACCGCCGGGCAGCCGTACGACCCGGTCGGCGTGCTGCGCCGGATCGTGCGCGCCACCGCGCCGCTCGCCTCGGGACGGTCCGGGGTCCTCCCGGCCGCCGCGCTGCTCACCGCCCGCGCCGCCACCGCCGCGGCGGACGCCTTCGTCACGACCCACCGGGGCGCGGTGGACGCCGCGGCCCGCACCCGCCTGGCGGAGGCCCGGCGCCTGCTGTCGTCCGGCGCCCCGGGGGACCGTCCGCGCGCCGACGTCCTCGCCCTGGAGGCCCGGGAGCTGGCGGAACAGGACGTGCGGGTGCGCGGGAACCCGTACGCGGGGGCGGCGCCCGGCGCGACGACCGCGGCGCCCGGCGCGCGGGTCCCGGCCGGCGCCGCCGGAGCCGTCCTCGGTGGCCTCCTGCCCTCCGGCGGCCGGGGGGACGGCCCTCCGGCGGACTCCGGTCCGCCGGACGTCAGAACAGACTCAGCAACGCCTCCGCCGGATCGGTGAGGCCGTGCTCCCCGTCGGGCAGGGGCAGTTCGAACCACACCGTCTTGCCCCGCGGGGTGCGCCGGGAGCCCCACGCCGCCGAGAGCAGACCGACGAGCTGGAGGCCGCGGCCGCCCTCGTCCGTGTCACGGGCACGGCGGCGGCGCGGCTGGACCAGGCCCGCGTCCCAGACCTCGCACACCAGCGTGCGGTCCAGCAGCAGGCGCAGCCTGATCTCGCCCTCGCCGTACCGCAGGGCGTTCGTCACCAGCTCGCTGACCAGCAGCTCGGCCGTGTCGACCAGCGGTTCCAGGTCCCAGGCGAGGAGCTGGGCGCGCGCGTACTCCCGGGCGCGGCCCACGCTGCGCGGCTCGCGGGGCAGGGTCCAGTCGCCGACGGACTCGGCGGGCAGTCCCTGCACACGTGCCATCAGCAGCGCGATGTCGTCCTCGCCGTGGTGCGTGTCGAGCGTGTGGAGCACGTGGTCGCAGACGTCCTCGAGGGGGCTGGAGGGGTCGGTGAGCGCGCCCACGAAGGCCTGGAGGCCCTCGTCCAGGGGGTGGTCGCGGGACTCGACGAGACCGTCCGTGTAGAGCGCGAGCAGCGCGCCCTCGGGGAGCTCGACCTCGACCTCCTCGAAGGGCTCGCCGCCGACGCCGAGCGGCATGCCGGGCGGCACGTCGAGCATCAGGGCGGCCTCGCCGGGTTCGACCAGCACCGGGGGCAGGTGGCCCGCGTTGGCGAACGTGCAGCGCCGGGTGACGGAGTCGTAGACGGCGTAGACGCAGGTCGCGAGGTACACCTCGGACAGGTCGGCCTCGCGGGGGCGGCGGGCGGCCCGGGTGGCCTGCTGGACGCCGCCGGGGGTGCCGAGCCCGCGGGCGATCTCGTCCAACGCGGAGAGCACCTCGGCCGGTTCGAGGTCCAGCAGCGCCAGGGTCCGCACCGCCGTGCGCAGTTCGCCCATGGCGACGGCCGCGCGCAGACCGCGGCCCATCACGTCGCCCACCACCAGCGCCGTGCGGTGGCCGGGGAGTTCGATGACGTCGAACCAGTCGCCGCCGACCTCGCTGGGGCGGTCGGTGGAGGCGTTGCCGGGCAGGTAGCGACAGGCGATGTCGAGGCCCGAGGCGACGGGGTCGCCGGGCGGCAGCAGCGACCGCTGCAGTATCAACGCCCGCTCGTGCTCCCGCCGGTACAGGCGCGCGTTGTCGATGCAGACGGCGGCGCGGGCGGCCAGTTCCACCGCCAGGTCCCGGTCCCGGTCCCCGAACGGCTCGCTGCCCTTCGTCCGCGAGAACTGCGCGAGGCCGACGACGGTGTCGTGGGCGACCATCGGGACGGCGAGCGTGGACTGCACGAGGCCGCCGTCCTCGCCGGGGACGGTCTGCGGGCGGGCGGTGCGCAGGGCGTCCGCGCAGGGCGAGTGGAACGGGTAGTGGTGGACGGCGCCGACGGCGACGGGCGCGCCGGTGCCGGCGAAGGGCGCGTCGGAGACGGCGGACGCGAAGGCGACCCGGCGCAGTTCGGCGCTGCCGTCGGCGAGTCCGGGCGGGGTCTCGTCGCCGGCCAGGAGGCCCTGGTAGAGGTCGACGGTGGCCAGGTCGCAGAAGCCGGGCACGACCACGTCGAGGAGTTCGCGCGCGGTCGTCTCCAGGTCGAGGGAGTTCCCTATGCGGGCGCCCGCCTCGTTCAGGAGGGCGAGATTGCGCCGGGCGGCGGCTGCCTCGCGGGCGGCGGCACGGCGGGCGGTGATGTCGATGCCGAGCCAGGCGATGCCGATCGGGCGGCCGGAACCGCTGTGCACGCGGTAGAGGTTGACGGACCAGTGGCGGCGCTCGTCGGACCCGGGCAGGTAGCCGGTGACGTGCATGTCCGTGATGGACTCGCCGGTCTGCAGGACGCGGCGCAGGGTCGCGCTGACCCGGTCGGCCTCGGACCGGGGCAGGTAGTCGTGCACGCCCTTGCCGCGGTGGTCGTCGGGGCCGCCGCCGAACAGGGAGGCGAACCGCTGGTTGGCGCGGCGGACCCGCAGCTCGGGGTCGATCAGCAGGAAACCGAACGGGGATTGACCGAAAATGGCCTGCGAGGCGGCGAGGTCGGTCTCGATGCTGCGCAGGGTGCGGACGTCGACGACGATGCACACGGCGGCCTTCTCGCCGTCCTGGGTGCGCGTCGGCATGACGTACACCTCGGCGAGGCCGTCCTCGCCGCGCCGCCCGTCGGCGGGGTCGGGCATCCGGAAGGGGACCACTCCGGTCCACTCCCGGCCGTCGAGGATTTCGGCCATCTTGCGCTGGCCGCGTTCCCTCAGGTCCGGGTCGATGAACGCGTCGATGGGGTCCATGCCGACCGCCCGCTGCGCCGGGATGCCGAAGATCTGCTCGGCCCGCAGGCTCCACTGGGTGACCAGCCCGTCGGGGCCGATGGAGAACGACGCGACCCTGATGTAGTCGTAGATCGAGCCGGGCGGACTGCTCTGCCACAGGGCGTCCCCGGTCGGCGCCGTGCCCTCGCCGCCGGCGAGGGTGCGTGCGGAATCGGCTGCGAGCGCGCCCGCGGCCTCAGCCCTCGCGCCGTCCGACGGGTCCTCGGACTCCGTGGCCTTCGCTGGTATCTCGCTCACGCGAACCGTCCCCTCCAGCTCACCGCGCCCGGCACCGGTCACCGGAAGCGGCTGCCCGCAGTATCCAGCACTACGGCGCCGCACGACACGGTGTTCACGATCACAGCACGGTCCAGGCGCTTTCCGGACCGTTCCGTGACAACACTTCCAGTCTTCTAACCAGCCGACACGTGGTCGAACCACACCTTCCGGCACGGGTCGCCGACGGGCGCGCGCACCGGCCCCCTCCCTCGTGCGGGCGGGGCGGCCGCCTCAGTCGGACACGGCCAGTTCGAACCACACCGTCTTGCCGGTGCCTCCGGGCCGGGTGCCCCAGCGGCGCGCCGAGGAGGCCACCAGTTGCAGTCCGCGCCCGCCCTCGTCGTCGGGCCGGGCGGCGCGTTCGCGGGGCGGGTCAGGCAGCGGGTCGGAGACCTCCACCAGCAGGACGCCCTCCAGCCGGGCGGGGCGGACCAGGCGGACGCCGATGGGCCCGGTGGCGTGCCGCAGGGCGTTCGTCACCAACTCGCTGACCAGCAGGGCGGCGAGGTCGCCCACGCTCTCCATGCCCCAGCCGTGCAGCTGTCCCCGCACCGCGCCGCGGGCGGTGCGCACCGCGCCGGGATCCGCGGGGAAGGTCCACTCGGCGCAGTTGCCTTCGGTGTCGATCACGCCGATCACTTCCCGGGCCAGCGAGGTGCACCCATGTCCGGTTTCGTGGGGTTAATGGGCCCATACCCGATATACGGAGAGCGCTACCGCGAGGAGGGGCGCGCCGTGGCGCCGACGGCGTACCGGGACGGCGGGGTCAGCGCGCCCCGGTCCGCAGCCGGGCGACCGTCTCCCGCACGGCCGGCACGTCCTGGTCGAGCCACTCCACGTCCCAGATCTCGTCGGGCGTGAGCCAGCGCAGGGCGTCGTGGTCCTCCAGGGGCTCGGGGGCCGGGGAGCCGGGGAGCAGGCGGGCGGTCCAGACGTGCAGGACGTAGGGCGGCCTCAGGGGCCATTCACCCGGCACGCGCGCGACGGCCTCGGCGGTCACGCCGAGTTCCTCGCGCAGTTCGCGCACGAGGGCCGCGTCGGGCCGCTCTCCCGGCTCCACCTTGCCGCCGGGCAGCTCCCAGCGTCCGGCCAGTTCGGGGGGCGCGCTGCGGCGCGCGGCGAGCAGGCGGTCGCCGTCGAGCAGCGCGGCGCCGACCACCACGGTCCGTTCCGTCATGGGCCGGAGCCTACGGGACCGCCGGGGAGGCCTCTGCGGGGACGCCCGGGGCCGGAGGCGGGAGGGCCCGCGCGGGGCGCGGGGTCAGTTCCGGGTGGGGTCGCCGGCCTGGCCGATGCGTTCGACCCAGTAGAGCTGCTTGTGGCCGCGGGTGTCGAGGCTGTCGGCGATCTTCTGGGCCTCGGCGCGCGTCGCGTACCGGCCGATGCGGTAGCGATTGCCGTTGTCGTCCTGCCGCACGACGAGCCAGGGCAGCGAGACGGTGCTGTCGTTCATCACGCCCCACGCCCCCTTCTCCCCCAGCACCAGCCGGATCCCGTCCGCGGCACGCCTCGCGCCCCACCTTCTAAGGAAACCGCAATCCGCATATGCCCGAGCGTACGCCTAACCTTTACGCAGCGAACACGCCTTTTCACGAACAGGTACGCAACCGGCCAAGACGGAGGGGGCGCACGGGACCGAACGCGCCGTGTGCGCGGCGCGACGTCTCCGGTCGGCGGCGTGTCGCTCATCCGTCGGGCGACCTGCGGGAACGAGGGAAATCGACCGGATTCCGACGGCGCGCCACCGGCCCCGCGGAGGGCGGTTTCCGGAGGCAGTTGCCGGAAGGGTGTGCGCTGCCTCACGCACCGCGCCACCCGTCGGGCCGCCGCGGCCCCGGCGACGGCCCGGATTCCCGCCCCCGCAGCCGGGGAGCCCCGCCGCCCGGGGGACCCGGAGGGCGCCTCGCACGACGCGGCGCGGGAAGGAGGAGGGGCGTGCGCGCCCCCTGGCCGACGGGTCCCGCGCGGCCCGGCTACTTCACCGGAAGGTGGTACGCGACGCGGTACCGGTCCGCCGGGATCACCACGTCCGCCGTCTCGACCGGGCGCCCCGACGCGTAGTACGTGCGCTGGACGACCAGCACGACATGGCCGGGGACACCGCCCAGGGTGAGCAGTTCCTCCGCGAGGCCGGGGCGGGCGCCGACCTCCTCGGTGACGTTGTCCACGATGACGTCGATGGCGCGCATCCGCTCGACGACGCCCATGCCGCCGAGCGGGCCCTCCTCGGGCAGCATGACGGGCGTGCGGCCGGTGAGGGCCAGGGGCTCCCAGGAGGTGGAGAGCATCATCGCCTCGCCGCCCTCCCGGAAGACGTACTTCGTGCGCATCACCCGCTCACCGGCCTGGATGCCGAGCCGTTCGGCGACGGCCCGGCTCGCCTCGGTCTGCTCGCTGCCGGACTCCCAGGTCCCGCGCGCGCGGGCGTCCGCCTGCTCCTGCCGGAACGGCGTCGCGCCGCCGACGGGCCGGTAGCCGGAGCGGGCGATCCGGCGCGGCACGGGCCGCTCGCGGACGTACGTCCCGGATCCGGAGCGGCCCTCGACGAGCCCCTCGGCCATCAGCACCTTGCGCGCCTCCAGGGCGACGGTGTCGGAGACGCCGTACTCCTCGCGGATTCTGGCCTGGGAGGGGAGGCGGGTGTGCGGTGGCAGCGAGCCGTCGACGATCTTCTTGCGGAGATCACCCGCGACGCGCAGGTACGCCGGCTGCTCACCGAATGTCACTGGCCGCTCCCATCAGGTTGTACAGACAGCGACAGCCTGGCAACCGTGGGTTGTGCCGTGCAAGCGAAGGCCAGAGAATCACTCGATGTGATGACTTATCTCGGGGGGAGGCTTTACCCAGGCGCTTTCTCCCCGCTATGGGCGTGATCACACATCCAGGCCGCCCTCGTCGCCGCCGCCGCTCCCGCTGTCGGCGTCCTCGTCGTAGGTCGGCGGGGTGGTGGCCAGCCCCAGAGCCTCGCGCGCCGTGACGGTGCTGGCGCCGTCGACGTAGTCGTAGGCGTTGTCGTAGTGCTCGTAGAAGGCGTCCGGGTCGGAGGCGTCCGCCGCCTTCGTCCACTCCGCGCTCGCGTCCCGCATGTCCTTCACCAGGGCGGCCAGCGGCGCCCGCGCCCCGGCCGGCCAGGTGTGCCCGCCCAGCGCCTCGGCCTGCTCGCCGGTCACGTCGCCGGTCTCGCCCGCCCAGGTCCGGTTGACGTCCAGGTCCTCCTCGGCGTACTCCTCGGGCTCCTCGTAGAGCGCCTCGTCGACGGCGGCCATCGCCTTCAGGAACGCCAGCTGGTCGGCGTCGAGGGTCGTCTCGTCGGCGCGCAGCGAGCCGGTGAGGGTGCCGCGCTCGTCCGCGTCGGCGAAGACGCAGGTGATCTCGCGGTCGCCCCAGCGCCAGCTCTCCCGGGTGGGCGTGAGGTAGTAGACGTCGACGTCGTCGCCCAGCGCCCAGGGGTCCATCGCGTACCCGTCCCGGAGCCTCCAGCACTGGTCCTCGGCCGTGTCGCCGACCTGGTCGTCGCCCGGGTAGTCGTTCCCGGGCAGCGGGATCGTGCCGAAGACCTCGCCGTCGTGCTCCTCGGCGCACGGCACCTCGTCGACGTCGTAGACGTCCTCGCGGAAGGTGTCGCCGGGCACGTCGAAGCAGTCGCCCTCGGCGAGCGAGAGGGCGGAGTTGCCGTTCGCGCCCTCCTTGAACCCCTCCCAGACGGCGGAGGCGCCCCCGGTGGCCAGCATCACCACCCACAGGGCGAGGCCGAGGGAGGACAGCACCGTGCCCGCGATCGCCATCCCCCGGCCGCGCTCCCCGCGCCGGCGGATCTGCACGAGCGCGATGACGCCGAGGACCAGCCCCACGGCCGGCAGGAAGCAGAGCACACCGAGGACGAGCGCCGCGATGGCGACCCCGTTGACCGGCGCGGGCCGGTTCAGCGGCAGGAACCCCTGCCCCCACATCGGGTACGGCGGCCCTCCGTACGGCCCCTGGGGCGCCCCCGGGACCGGCCCCTGGGGCCGGGCAGCGTACGGCCCCTGCGACTGCGGGGGCCGGTACGGGTCCTGGGGCTGCTGCGGCCCGGGGGGCGGGGGTATGGACACGGGTACCGTGCTCCTGACTGGCGCTGAACCGACGTACGACTGGGCGCATGGTAAGCGCGGCGCGAGCGGGGGCGGTATCGGGGTCGCGAACGCGACGATCCGGGCGGCGGACGGGCCGACCGCACGGTGACCACGGCCGTCGAGGACGGCTCGTTCCTCCCGTCGACGGGTGAGCCGCCGGCCGGAGCCGTGCCCCGATCCCCCGCGACGCCGGCCGCGTCGCGCGGTCCCCCGGCGACCGCGACCCGGCCGGCGCGCCACCTCTCCCCGGCCGGCGCTCAGTCGTCGAAGCCGGTGGCCCGGGTCCGCTTCTCCCAGGCCGCGACGTCGGCCCGCACGGCGTCCAGGTGGCCGAGCACGGCCGTGACGCCGTCGTCGCCGAGGGGCAGGCGCAGCGGGGTGTCCTCCGCGTCGAGCGCGGCGAGGATCAGGGCGGCCGCCTTGGCCGGGTCGCCGGGCTGGCTGCCGTCGCCGCCGGAAATGAAGCCGCGGGTGTCGCTCACCTTGGCGTAGACCCCGCTGTCGGCGCTGGCCCCGGCCCGGCCGGGCTCGAACAGCCCGGTGCGGAAGGCGCCCGGCTCCACGATCAGCACCTTGATCCCGAAGTCCCGCACCTCGTCGGCGAGCCCCTCGCTCAGGCCCTCCAGCGCGAACTTCGTCCCGCTGTACGCCGAGAAGCCCGCGAACGACATCTGCCCGCCCATGCTGCTCATCTGCACGATCGCCCCCGAGCGCCGCTCCCGCATGTGCGGCAGGACGGCCCGGGTGAGCGCGGCCGGGCCGAAGACGTGCACGTCGAACAGCGCCCGCAGCTCGGCCTCGGTGGTCTCCTCGAAGGCGCCGACGTGGGTCCGGCCCGCGTTGTTCACGAGCACGTCGATCCGCCCGTGCCGCGCCACCACGTCCCGTACGGCCGCCTCGGCGGCGGCCGTGTCGGCGACGTCCAGCCCCAGCGCCTCCACCTGGTCGGGGTGGGCGGCCACCAGGTCCGCCAGCGCCTCGGGCCGCCGGACCGCGCCGACCACCACATCGCCCTCGGCCAGCGCCGCCTCGGCGATCGCCCGGCCGAAACCGCTGCTCGCGCCCGTCACCAGCCACACCTTGTTCATGTCGCTCCCCGTCCTGTCGGCGTCCGGCGGTCCGATCCGCCGACGCTCCACCGACGAGCCTGCTGCGTACGGCGGTTGCCCGTCCAAGGCTTTCGGTGATAGCCGATGGTCATGACAACCGACGTTCATGTCCGGGACCTGCGCTACTTCGCCGCGGTGGCCGAGGAACTGCACTTCACGCGGGCCGCCGAGCGCCTGTACGTCTCCCAGCCCGCGCTGAGCAAGCAGATCCGGGCGCTGGAACGGCAGCTGGGCGTGGAGCTGTTCCGGCGCGACCGGCGGAGCGTGACCCTCACCGCGGCGGGGACGGCCTTACTGCCGCACGCCCGGCGGGTGCTGGACGCCTGGACGGAGGGCGCGGCCGCGGTGGAGCGGGCGCGGACGGCGGAACGCGGCACGCTGGTCGTCGGGATGAGCACCAGCCCGGGCCGCGGCGGTCTGCTGCCCGCGATCCGGTCCCGCTTCACGGCCGACCACCCGGGCACCGTCGTCCGGCTGCGCCAGGTGAACTGGGAGGACCCGACCGCCGGCCTCGCCGACGGCGACGCGGACGTCGCCTTCGTCTGGCTGCCGCTGCCCGACCAGGACCGCTACGCCTGGACCCCGGTCGCCGAGGAACCCGTCCACGTCGCCCTCCCGGAGGGCCACCCCCTGGCCGCCCGCCGGGAGGTCGACTTCGCCGACCTGCTGGACGAGCCGTTCCTCGCCCTCCCCGAGAGCGCCGGCCCGCTGCGCGACCACTGGCTGGCCCTGGACGCCCGCGCCGGGCGCCCGCCCGTGATCGGCGCCGAGATCGCCGGCACCGAGGAGACCTACGAGGCGCTGCTCGCCGGCCTCGGCGTCTGCCTGGTGGCCAGGGGCAACGTCCCGCTCCTCACCCTGGGCGGCGTGGTCACCCGCCCGGTCCGCGGCGTGCCCCCCGCCCACTACGTCCTGGCCCGGCGCCGAGAGGACGACCACCGTCCCCTCGTGCGCGCCTACACCCGGGCCTGCCGCCTGGCCGTGGCGGGCGGAGCGGCGCATCCCGAGCCGTAGGCGCGACGGCCCCGCCGGGGACCGGCGGCCCCGGACCGCCCGGACATCACCTGCCCGGAGCGCGGCCGAGGTGGACCGATCGGCCACACGTGAGGCGGAACGTCCACCACAACGCTCTCACCTGCGGAAACGGGCTTCTGGGAGATCCGAGTCAGCACAGGATCGGCACGGACGGCAGGCCTGAGGGTTCAGGACGGCCCGTGAGGCGGCCGCCCACGACGGCGACCGCACCTGGTTCACCCCCGATGAGGTGCGACTCGTCGTCGAGGTCGTCTCACCCGAGTCCGCGCACCGGGGCCGCACGGTCAAGCTCCGCAAGTACGCGGAGGCCGGCATCCCGCACCACTGGTGCATCGAGGACGAGGACGGCGCCCCCGTCGTCCATGTCTATGAACTCGACGAACCGGCCGGCGCCTACGCGCCCGCCGGCATCTTCCGGGGCACCCTGAAGCGGCCTGTGCCTGTCGAGATCAGCCTGGACCTCGACAGGCTCACCCCGCCGAGGAGCGGGCAGGAGTCCGCACCACGTCGACACGGGAACGCAGAGGGGGCCGGACTCACCAAGCCCGGCCCCCTCCGACCCGCACATGTGACGAACCGCTCAGCTCACGGCGACAAACCGCTCACACGTTGAAGCGGAACTCCACCACGTCCCCGTCCTGCATGACGTACTCCTTGCCCTCCATGCGGGCCTTGCCCTTGGCGCGGGCCTCGGTGACCGAGCCGGTCTCGACCAGGTCGTCGAAGGAGATGACCTCCGCCTTGATGAAGCCCTTCTGGAAGTCGGTGTGGATGACACCGGCGGCCTCGGGGGCGGTGGCGCCCTTCTTGATGGTCCAGGCGCGGGACTCCTTGGGGCCGGCCGTGAGGTACGTCTGGAGGCCGAGGGTGCGGAAGCCGACGCGGGCGAGGGTGGCGAGGCCGGGCTCCTCGGCGCCGACCGACTCCAGCAGCTCCAGGGCGTCCGCCTCATCGAGCTCGGCGAGGTCGGCCTCCAGCTTGGCGTTGAGGAAGATCGCCTCGGCGGGGGCGACCAGGGCCCGCTGCTCCTCCTTGAAGGCCTCGTCGACCAGCTCGTCCTCGTCGACGTTGAAGACGTAGAGGAAGGGCTTGGTGGTGAGCAGGTGCAGGTCGTGGAGGAGTTCGTTGCGCTCGGTGCCCTGGACGATGCCGTGCGCGAAGAGCGTGTCGCCCTTCTCCAGGATCTCCTTGGCCTCCTCGACGGCCTTGACCTTGGGCGCCACGTCCTTCTTGATGCGCGACTCCTTCTGGAGGCGCGGCAGGACCTTCTCGATGGTCTGCAGGTCGGCGAGGATCAGCTCGGTGTTGATCGTCTCGATGTCGTCCTTCGGCGAGACCTTGCCGTCGACGTGGACGACGTTCTCGTCCTTGAAGGCACGGATGACCTGGCAGATCGCGTCGGACTCGCGGATGTTGGCCAGGAACTTGTTGCCGAGGCCCTCGCCCTCGCTCGCGCCGCGCACGATGCCCGCGATGTCGACGAAGTCGACGGTCGCCGGGAGGACGCGCTGCGACGAGAAGATCTCCGCCAGCTTCGTCAGCCGGGCGTCGGGGACGCCGACCACGCCGACGTTCGGCTCGATCGTGGCGAACGGGTAGTTGGCCGCCAGCACGTCGTTCTTGGTCAGGGCGTTGAACAGGGTCGACTTGCCGACATTCGGCAGACCGACGATTCCGATCGTGAGCGACACGTTGCGACTTCCCGTAGTGAGAGGGTCAGGGGGCCGGAGGGCGGCCGATCCACCAGTTTACGGGGTGCGCGCGCCCCGCCCGGCGGACCTGTCGAACGCACGGCTGAGGTCTCTCCCCCGGCGTGTCCCGCTCCGGATTCAGCACATAAACAGACCTAAGTTGGACCGATGGAGCAGCACAGGACGCGCTCGCCGCAGCAGGGGACGCGACGCGGGACGCCGCCCCTCCCGCCGCAGGCGGGCCGCGGCGGGGGCGCCGGACGGGGTGGGGGCGCCGGACGCGGCCGGGGCGCGGGCGGCGGGAACGCCGCCGGGCGGACCGCCGACGCTCCGCGGACCGCCCGGCCCGGGGGACCGCCGAGGCGGGGCTCCTCCGCCGGCGCGGGCACCCGTTCCGCCGCGCGCTCCGGCGCCCCGCCGAAAGCCGGCCGGTCTGCCGGGCTCCCCCGGCCCGCGGCGTCGCCCGGGGCGTCCGTTCCGCGTCCGCCGGACGCCGTGCGGCGGACGCCCGGCCCCCGGCTCACGGGGCTCGGCGGCGGGCTGTTCAGCGGGGCGGCGATGCTGCTGGTCGGCTGGGTGGACCAGGTGCTGTTCGGCTCGTCGCTCGCGGTGTACAGCGTGCTGTTCCTGCCGGTGTGCCTGCTGACCGGCCTGTGGGTGCGCCGGGCCGAACCGCTGTCCGCGCCCGTCGTCGTGCCGATCGCCTTCGCCGTGGGGCTGCTGCCCGTCGCCGACGGCGGCGACGGGTTCGGCTCCCGGCTGATGGGTCTGGTCACCGCCCTCGCCACGGAGGTCGGCTGGCTGTACGGGGGGACGCTGCTGGCGGCCCTGGTGATGCTGGTGCGCCGGATCGGTGCGGCGGGCCGGGCGCGCCGCCGGGCGGGAAGCCGCCCCGCGACCCGGCGGTGAGCCCGGCGGGCCCGCGCGCTAGCTCTCCTTCGCCGCCCGCATCGCCGCTCCCACGATCCCGGCGTTGTTCTGCAGCTGGGCCGGGACGATCTCCGCCCTGATGCCCTCGACGAAGGGCAGGAACTTCTGCGCCTTGCGGCTGACGCCGCCGCCGATGATGAACACCTCCGGCGAGAACAGCATCTCCACGTGGGCGAGGTACTTCTGGACCCGGCCCGCCCAGTGCTCCCACGTCAGGTCGCCGTCCTCCTTGGCCTTGCTGGAGGCGCGCTTCTCCGCGTCGTGGCCGTCCAGCTCGAGGTGGCCGAGCTCGGTGTTGGGGACGAGGACGCCGTCGACGAAGAGGGCGCTGCCGATGCCCGTGCCGAACGTCAGCAGGATGACCGTGCCGCTGCGGTCGCGGCCGGCGCCGAAGGCGACCTCGGCGACGCCCGCCGCGTCCGCGTCGTTGACGACCGTCACCGGCAGCCCGCCCAGCCGCTCGCCGAACAGGGCCCGCGCGTCCGTGTCGATCCAGCTCTTGTCGACGTTGGCCGCCGTACGGATGGTGGAGCCGCCGGTGACCACGCCCGGGAAGGTGAGCCCCACCGGCCCCGTCCACCCGAAGTGGTCGACGACCTGCTTCACGCCGTCGGCCACGCCGTCGGGCGTCGCCGGGTGCGGGGTGAGCACCTTGTGGCGCTCCTGGGCCAGATCGCCCCTGTCCAGGTCCACAGGGGCACCCTTGATCCCGGATCCACCGATGTCCACGCCGAAGATCTGCATGGCTCCACGTTACGACGACCGACTGACGGTCACCGCGCCGGTCGGTCCGTCCTCACCCGGCCCTCACGTCGCCGACGGGTCCTGCGCACCGCTCCCGCCGCGCCCGGCGACCAGCGCCGCGGCCTCTTCGCGCAGGTCGCGGCGGAGTTCCTTGGGCAGCGAGAAGGTGATGTGCTCGTCGGCGGCCTTGACGAGCTCGACGTCGCCGTAGCCACGCTCCGCGAGCCGGCCCAGGACCTCCTCGACGAGGACCTCCGGGACGGAGGCGCCGGAGGTGACGCCGACCGTGGTCACGCCCTCCAGCCAGGCCTCGTCGATCTCGCTCGCGAAGTCCACGAGGTACGCCTGGCGCGCGCCGGCGAGCTTGGCGACCTCGACGAGCCGCTTGGAGTTGGAGGAGTTGCGGGAGCCGACGACGATCACCAGGTCCGCCTCGGCGCCCATCTGCTTCACCGCGAGCTGACGGTTCTGCGTGGCGTAGCAGATGTCGTCGCTCGGCGGGGAGAGCAGCTGCGGGAACTTCTCCTTCAAGGCGTCGACGGTCTCCATGGTCTCGTCGACGGAGAGGGTGGTCTGGGAGAGCCACACGACCTTGGACGGGTCGCGCACCTCGACCTTGGCGACGTCCTCGGGGCCGTCGACCAGCGTGATGTGGTCAGGGGCCTCGCCGGAGGTGCCGATGACCTCCTCGTGGCCCTCGTGCCCGATCAGGAGGATGTCGTAGTCCTCCTGGGCGAAGCGGACGGCTTCCTTGTGGACCTTGGTGACCAGCGGGCACGTCGCGTCGATGGTCGCGAGCCTCCCGCGCGCGGCCTCCTCGTGGACGACGGGGGCGACGCCGTGCGCCGAGAACATCACGATGTTGCCCGGCGGGACCTCCTCCGTCCGCTCGACGAAGATCGCGCCCTTCTTCTCCAGGGTCTGCACGACGTACTTGTTGTGGACGATCTCGTGACGGACGTAGACGGGAGCGCCGTACTGCTCCAGGGCTTTCTCGACGGCGATCACGGCGCGGTCCACACCCGCGCAGTAGCCCCGGGGGGCGGCGAGCAGGACACGGCGGCCAGGCGAAGCGGTCATGGGTCCCATCGTAAGGCCGGGTGCGGCCGCCGACGGCGGGCCGGGGTCGCCGCCCCCGGGCCCCGGCCGCGGCCCCGGACGGGCTGGTCCGCCTGCCCTGGGTTGTCGGTGGGGGCCGATACCCTCGGGCGCATGGCTGTGAACACGTCCGCGGACGCCCCGCTGCCCGTCGGCGAGGTCTCCCGGCTCATCGGCGGGTGGATCGACCGGCTCGGCGCGGTGTGGGTCGAGGGGCAGATCACCCAGCTGTCGCGGCGCCCGGGCGCGGGCGTCGTCTTCCTGACGCTGCGGGACCCGTCGTACGACGTCTCCGTGAGCGTGACGTGCTTCCGGCAGGTGTTCGACACGGTGGCGGACGTGGTCGGCGAGGGCGCGCGGGTGGTCGTGCACGCCAAGCCGGAGTGGTACGCGCCGCGGGGGCAGCTGTCGCTGCGGGCGGCGGAGATACGGCCGGTGGGGGTCGGGGAGCTGCTGGCCCGGCTGGAGCAGCTGAAGAAGACCCTCGCGGCCGAGGGGCTGTTCGCGGCGGAGCGCAAGAAGCCGTTGCCGTTCCTGCCGCAGCTCGTCGGGCTGGTGTGCGGGCGAGCCTCCGCCGCGGAGCGGGACGTGCTCGAGAACGCCCGGCGCCGCTGGCCCGCCGTCCGCTTCGAGGTGCGCAACGTGGCCGTGCAGGGCGTGCACGCCGTGCCGCAGGTCGTCCAGGCCGTGAAGGAGCTGGACGCGCTGGAGGACGTGGACGTGATCGTCGTCGCGCGCGGGGGCGGCAGCGTGGAGGACCTGCTGCCGTTCTCGGACGAGCAGCTGGTGCGGGCGGTCGCGGCCTGCCGTACGCCGGTCGTGTCCGCGATCGGGCACGAGCCGGACAACCCGCTGCTGGACCATGTGGCCGACCTGCGGGCGTCGACGCCGACCGACGCGGCGAAGAAGGTCGTGCCGGACGTCGGCGAGGAGCTGGAGCGGGTGCGGATGCTGCGCGGCCGGGCGCGGCGCAGCGTGGAGGCGTTCGTGGAGCGGGAGGAGCGCGGGCTCGCCCACGCGCTGGCCCGGCCCGCGGTACAGGATCCGCACCGGATGGTCGACGAGCGGGCGGACCACGTCGCCTCGCTGGTCGACCGGTCCCGGCGCACCCTCGGGCACCTGCTGGACCGCGCGGACTCCGAGCTGGCGCACACGCACGCGCGTGTGGTGGCACTCTCGCCGGCCGCGACGCTGAAGCGGGGGTACGCGGTGCTGCAGAGGGCGGACGGGCACGTGGTGCGGGATCCGGGCGAGGTGTCGGCGGACGAGGCGCTGCGCGCGCGGGTCGCCGAGGGCGAGTTCAGTGTTCGAGTCGACGGTTGACGAGGGATGGGGCGCATGACGGGCAAGACGGACGAGGCGCTCGGGTACGAGCAGGCGCGCGACGAGCTGATCGAGGTCGTCCGCCGGCTGGAGGCGGGGGGGACGACGCTGGAGGAGTCCCTCGCCCTGTGGGAGCGCGGCGAGGAGCTGGCCAAGGTGTGTCGCCGCTGGCTGGAGGGCGCGCGGGCGCGGCTGGACGCGGCCCTGGCCGAGGAGGAGGAAGAGGACGGGGAGCAGGGGTAGGCGCCGCGCCGGCGGGCGCCGGTGCGGGGCGCGCCCGGGGAGCGGAGGGCGGGGCTGTGAGGCGGGTCACCGCACCGCCCCATTTGATTGAAGCTTGAACTTCTTTGGCGTACCGTCGTGGACGTCAGCCGGTCCGGCGTTCCGGATCCGGACGCACACCCGAGGAAAGTCCACGCATGTCTCTCGTTCTTGACCCCGCCGCCCAGGACCTGCTGTTCCGTGAGGCCCGCACCGCGAACACCTTCACCGACGAGCCGGTGACCGAGGAGCAGGTCCAGGCGATCTACGACCTGGTCAAGTTCGGCCCGACCGCCTTCAACCAGACGCCGCTGCGCATCACGCTGGTCCGCTCCGCCGAGGCCCGCGAGCGCCTGGTGCGGCACATGGCGGAGGGCAACCAGGCCAAGACGGCCTCCGCCCCGCTGGTCGCGATCCTCTCCGCGGACAACGAGTTCCACGAGGAGCTGCCGACCCTGTTCCCGGCCTTCCCGCAGGCCAAGGACGCCATCTTCGCCGAGCGCCCGGTCCGGGAGGGCTCCGCCTCGCTGAACGCCGCCCTGCAGGCCGCGTACTTCATCGTCGGCGTCCGGGCCGCGGGCCTCGCCGCCGGCCCGATGACCGGCTTCGACCACGAGGGCGTCCGCAAGGAGTTCCTGGACGACGACCACACCCCGCTGATGGTCGTCAACATCGGCAAGCCCGGCGAGAACGCCTCCTACCCGCGCTCCCCGCGCCTGGCCTACGAGGACGTCTTCACCACGGTCTGATCCCGGCCCGGCCCGCGTCGGCCGAGTCCGCCCGGACGTGCGAGGAGGCCCCCGGCGATCACCGCCGGGGGCCTCCTCGCGCCCGCGGACGGGGCGCTCACGCCGTCCCGCGCACCCGCGCCCTCGCTCCGCCGCGCTCGCTCCCGCGCCCTCACTCCGCCATGCGCAGGGACGCCGCCATCTGCGCCAGCTTGCCGAACGGCGCCGTGCCGGCCACCACCGTCGTCGAACCGTCGGCGCTCTCCAGGACGAAGGCGTCGTAGCGGCCGTCGGTGTAGCGCGTCCACGTGCGGCCGCCCAGCTGCTCGGTGACGTTCGTCTTCCGGGCGCCCTGGGTCGCCTCGTCGATGAACTCGGCCCGCTTCGCCCGAGCGGACTGCTCGATCTGGACGTACTCGTCGTCGGGGGTGTGGAAGCCGAGGTGCCAGGCGTCGGAGTCCGCGCCGTCGAAACGCACGGAGGTCGCCTTCCAGCTCGACGGCAGGCCCTCCGGCGCGGCCACCGGGTACGAGGCCGCGCGGCGCGCCGTGAGCAGCTCCACGCGGTAGTCGACCCGCTTGACGTCGGGAGCCTTGTCGTCGTGCGGAATGAAGAGGTACATGACGAACCCGGCGACCATGATCAGGCCCAGCGAGAGCACCATGTCCCGGACCGTCTGCGTCTTGCCTTTCGAACCTGCCACGCCCCTATCGTCGCAGGTGCCCGGTGCGCTCATCCGTGGGGTCCCCTGCTCATTTTGTCGGACTGACGATAGAGTCGGGCTCGAACCCTCATCCGGCCGTCGTCGTATCAGAAAGGTGCGCTCCGATGACCGAGCACCATCATCTGCCGTCCGAACTCGATGTCCCCTCCGAGGCTCCCGACCGCAACCTCGCCCTGGAACTGGTCCGGGTGACCGAGGCGGCGGCGATGGCCGCGGGCCGCTGGGTGGGGCGCGGCGACAAGAACGGCGCCGACGGCGCCGCGGTGCGTGCGATGCGGACCCTCGTCTCCACCGTCTCGATGAACGGCGTGGTCGTCATCGGCGAGGGCGAGAAGGACGAGGCGCCGATGCTCTTCAACGGTGAGCGCGTCGGCGACGGCACCGGGCCGGAGGTCGACATCGCCGTCGACCCGATCGACGGCACCACGCTGACGGCCAAGGGCATGCCGAACGCGATCGCCGTCCTCGCGGCGACCGAGCGGGGCGCGATGTTCGACCCGTCCGCCGTTTTCTACATGGACAAGCTGGTCACCGGCCCGGAGGCCGCCGAGTTCGTCGACATCAACGCCCCCGTCGAGGTCAACATCCGCCGGGTCGCCAAGGCCAAGCGCGGCACGCCGGAGGACGTCACCGTCGTCATCCTGGACCGGCCGCGGCACGAGGGCCTCATCAAGGAGGTCCGGGACACCGGTGCGCGCATCAAGCTGATCTCCGACGGCGACGTCGCCGGCTCCATCCTGGCGCTGCGCGAGGGCACCGGCATCGACCTGCTGCTCGGCATCGGCGGCACGCCCGAGGGCATCATCTCGGCCTGCGCCGTGAAGTGCCTGGGGGGCACCATCCAGGGCAAGCTGTGGCCGAAGGACGACGAGGAGCGGCAGCGGGCGCTGGACGCCGGGCACGACCTCGACCGCGTGCTGACCACCGAGGACCTGGTCACCGGGGAGAACGTGTTCTTCGTGGCCACCGGGATCACCGACGGCGAACTGCTGCGGGGCGTGCGGTACCGGTCGGAGACCGCCACGACCGACTCGATCGTGATGCGCTCCAAGTCGGGGACGGTGCGGCGGATCGACTCCGAGCACCGGCTGAGCAAGCTGCGGGCGTACAGCGCGATCGACTTCGACCGGGCGAAGTAGACGTCCGCGGTCGCCGCGGACCGTACGTCTGCGGGACTCCGGCCGGCGCTCGCCGGCGCGGTCCCGCATCCCTCGGGTCGCTCACCGACCCGCATCCCCGGAAAGGGGGCGCCCCCGGTGCGGAGGGGGCGCCCCCTTTTCGTGTCCGTGCGGGTCAGCCGGCGGCGGCTATGTGGCCCGCGGCCGTCCTGGCCGCCTTCTTCAGCTCCAGGTCACGGCGGCGGCGGCGGGCGAGGACGACGCGGCGCTCGGCGGCGGTGAGACCGCCCCAGACGCCGTAGGGCTCGGGCTGCAGCAGGGCGTGCTCGCGGCACTCCACCATGACCGGACAGCGGGCGCAGACCCGCTTGGCCGCTTCCTCACGGGAGAGACGGGCGGCGGTGGGCTCCTTGGAGGGGGCGAAGAAGAGGCCCGCCTCGTCGCGCCGGCACACGGCCTCGGTGTGCCAGGGTGCGTCCTGGTCCCTGTCGCGCGCTGGCACCCGCTGGGCCGGAACGGCGGCTACCTGCAGGGACGAATGCGGCGGTTGCAGCACGGTCTACTCCTGACGACGGCTTCGCGAGCGAGAGACGATGCAGCAAGCCCTACCCGCTGTGCGCGCGCCTATGCACTGAGTCCCCAACCGCCGCTACGGGGAGGCGAGTCGGCGTTTTCCCGCGAGGGCCGACCGCTTCCGCGCCCGCCGGCACGCACGCCGGCGTTCACGACCGTCAACGGTCCAGGTGTTTGCGCACACCCCTGTCGACCTTGCGATGCACCCGGTCGAGGATGTCGGCGACGATCCGGCCGCGCTTCGGCCGGCCCTCGATGCTGCCGAGGACGGCCCATCCGTCGACGTAGACGACCGGGGCGTCGGGGTCGGCGGAGTCGAGCGTGTCGACCTCGAAACTGCCGAGGACGCCGCCGCCGGCGCCGCGCAGCGAGACGTTCTCCGGGACGCGGACCTCGACGCTGCCGAAGACCGAGATCGCCTTGATGACGACCTGCTGGTACTCGAAGAGCGCCTCGCTCAGGTCGATCTCGACGCTGCCGAAGATCGCGTACGCGTGGATGCGGCGGCCGGCGCGCCAGCGGCCCCTGCGGACGCTGCTGCTGAAGACCGCGACCAGGTTGTCGTCCGGGTCGACGGGGATCGCGCCGGCCGGCGGACGGTTCGGGGCCGGGGCGTGCGGCGGGGCGTGCCGCCGGTGGGCGGCGGGCAGGTCCCTGATGAACGCGTCCAGCTCCCCGACCGTCTTGGCGGCCAGCACGCCCTCGACGCGCTCGGCGTGCTCCTCGGCGGTGAGGCGCCCCTCGGCGAGGGCGTCGCGCAGGATGTCGGCGATGCGGTCACGGTCCGCGTCCGAGGCGCGCAACTCGGCCACGGAGGCGCGCGGTTCGGCGACGGAGGCACGCGGTGCGGGCTGCTTCTGAAGGTCCACGACAGCAGCGTACCGAAACACGATAGATCGCGATACCCCTCCTTCGTGTCCGCGGTCCGCCCACGGCCCCGTCCCCGCCCGCCGCCGAACTGAGCCTTACCTCACAGGTTCGCCGCCGACGGCAGGTTCTACGCTGGTGGGCGCTGCCAATGGAGGTCAGCCGCGGGTGGCCAGCCGGGGGCCGGCCGCGCTGTCTGTCGAAGAGGAATGGGCACCGATGCCTGAGTTCGCGTACACCGATCTGCTTCCCATGGGAGAGGACACCACCCCCTACCGGCTGGTGACCTCCGAGGGTGTCTCCACCTTCGAGGCCGACGGACGGACCTTCCTCAAGGTGGAGCCGGAGGCGCTGCGCAAGCTGGCCGAGGAGGCGATCCACGACATCCAGCACTACCTGCGCCCGGCCCACCTGGCCCAGCTGCGCCGCATCATCGACGACCCCGAGGCGTCGGCCAACGACAAGTTCGTCGCCCTCGACCTGCTGAAGAACGCGAACATCGCGGCGGCGGGCGTGCTGCCCATGTGCCAGGACACCGGCACGGCGATCGTCATGGGCAAGCGCGGGCAGAACGTGCTCACGCGGGGCGGCGACGAGGAGGCCCTGTCCCGGGGCATCTACGACGCCTACACCCGGCTGAACCTCCGCTACTCGCAGATGGCTCCGCTCACCATGTGGGAGGAGAAGAACACCGGCTCGAACCTGCCGGCGCAGATCGAGCTGTACGCGACGGACGGCGGCGCGTACAAGTTCCTGTTCATGGCGAAGGGCGGCGGCTCCGCCAACAAGTCCTTCCTCTACCAGGAGACGAAGGCCGTCCTGAACGAGGCCTCCATGATGAAGTTCCTGGAGGAGAAGATCCGCTCGCTGGGCACGGCCGCCTGCCCGCCGTACCACCTCGCGATCGTCGTCGGCGGCACGTCCGCCGAGTACGCGCTGAAGACCGCCAAGTACGCCTCCGCGCACTACCTGGACGAGATCCCCGCCGAGGGCTCGCCGCTGGGCCACGGCTTCCGCGACAAGGAGCTGGAGCAGAAGGTCTTCGAGCTGACGCAGAAGATCGGCATCGGCGCCCAGTTCGGCGGCAAGTACTTCTGCCACGACGTCCGCGTGGTCCGCCTCCCCCGGCACGGCGCCTCCTGCCCGGTCGCCATCGCCGTCTCCTGCTCGGCCGACCGGCAGGCCGTCGCGAAGATCACCGCCGAGGGCGTCTTCCTGGAGCAGCTGGAGACGGACCCGGCGCGGTTCCTGCCGGACACGACCGACGAGCACCTGGAGCAGGACGGCGACGTCGTGCGGATCGACCTCAACCAGCCGATGGAGTCGATCCTCGCCGAGCTGACGAAGTACCCGGTCAAGACGCGCCTGTCCCTCTCCGGTCCTCTGGTCGTGGCCCGCGACATCGCGCACGCCAAGATCAAGGAGCGGCTGGACGCCGGCGAGGAGATGCCGCAGTACCTCAAGGACCACCCCGTGTACTACGCGGGCCCGGCCAAGACCCCCGAGGGCTACGCGTCCGGCTCCTTCGGCCCGACGACCGCCGGGCGCATGGACTCCTACGTCGAGCAGTTCCAGGCGGCGGGCGGCTCCAAGGTGATGCTGGCCAAGGGCAACCGCTCCCAGCAGGTCACCGACGCCTGCGGCACGCACGGCGGCTTCTACCTCGGCTCCATCGGCGGGCCCGCCGCGCGCCTCGCCCAGGACTGCATCAAGAAGGTCGAGGTCGTCGAGTACGAGGAGCTCGGCATGGAGGCCGTCTGGAAGATCGAGGTCGAGGACTTCCCCGCCTTCATCGTCGTCGACGACAAGGGCAACGACTTCTTCAAGGACCCCGCCCCGGCCCCGACCTTCACGACGATCCCGGTCCGGGGACCCGGCCTGGCGTAGTACGGCGCGCGGCGGGGGCGGCGGGGTCGTCCGCCCCCGCCGCCCCTTCCCGTCCCCCGGAGGTCCGGGGGACGGCCCCCGGCAGGGAGCGGGGACCCTCGAACGGCTCACCCCCGGAACAACCGCGCCCCCTCCCACGCTGAACCGGACATGACCGACTACCGCATCGAACACGACTCCATGGGCGAGGTCCGCGTCCCCGCGCACGCGAAGTGGCGGGCGCAGACCCAGCGCGCGGTGGAGAACTTCCCCGTCTCCGGCCAGCGCCTGGAACGGGCGCACATCGAGGCGCTCGCCCGGATCAAGGCCGCCGCCGCCAAGGTCAACGCCGAACTGGGGGTCCTGGACAAGGACGTCGCGGAGGCGATCCAGGAGGCGGCCGCCGAGGTCGCCGAGGGCCGCTGGGACGAGCACTTCCCCGTCGACGTGTTCCAGACGGGCTCGGGCACCTCGTCCAACATGAACACCAACGAGGTCCTCGCCACCCTCGCGAGCGAGCGCCTGGGCCGGGACGTCCACCCCAACGACCACGTCAACGCCTCGCAGTCGTCCAACGACGTCTTCCCGTCGTCCCTCCACATCGCCGCCACCGCCGCCGTCACCCGCGACCTGATCCCCGCTCTGGAGCACCTGGCCGCCGCCCTGGAGCGGAAGGCGGAGGAGTTCGCCGACGTGGTGAAGTCCGGACGGACGCACCTGATGGACGCCACCCCCGTGACGCTGGGGCAGGAGTTCGGCGGGTACGCCGCGCAGATGCGGTACGGCGTCGAACGGCTGCGGGCCTCCCTCCCCCGGCTCGCCGAACTGCCGCTGGGCGGCACCGCCGTGGGCACCGGCATCAACACGCCCCCCGGCTTCTCCGCCGCCGTCATCCAGGAGGTCGCCCGCGCCACCGGACTGCCCCTGACCGAGGCGCGCGACCACTTCGAGGCGCAGGGCGCGCGCGACGGCGTCGTCGAGACCAGCGGGCAGCTGCGGACCGTCGCGGTCGGACTGACGAAGATCGCGAACGATCTGCGGTGGATGGCGTCCGGGCCGCGGACCGGCCTCGCCGAGATCAGCCTCCCCGACCTCCAGCCCGGCTCCTCGATCATGCCCGGCAAGGTCAACCCGGTGATCCCGGAGGCCGTGCTGATGGTCGCCGCGCAGGTCACGGGGAACGACGCCACCGTCGCCGCGGCGGGCGCGGCCGGCAACTTCGAGCTCAACGTCATGCTGCCGGTCATCGCCAAGAACGTGCTGGAGTCCGTCCGGCTGCTCGCCAACGTCTCCCGGCTGCTGGCCGACCGGACCGTCGACGGCGTCGTCGCCCACCGCGACCGCGCCCGCGAGTACGCCGAGTCCTCGCCGTCCGTGGTCACCCCGCTCAACAAGTACATCGGCTACGAGGAGGCCGCTAAGGTCGCCAAGAAGGCCCTGGCGGAACGGAAGACCATCCGGCAGACCGTGCTCGAGGGCGGGTACGTGGAGCGCGGGGACCTGACGCTCGAACAGCTCGACGAGGCGCTGGATGTCCTGCGGATGACACACCCGTAACCTTTCGCGCCCCGCCGCGAGAACCGCGACGCTCGCCGCAGCGTCGTATGCCCATGGCACCTAATATCTGTCCATGGCAGACGGTGGAGCGATGAGACGCGTGGGAACGGGCGGTGCGGCGGCCTTCTGGGAGCCCGGGGACCAGGTCCTGTGGCGGTACCGGGAGAACGGCGGCGAGAGCATCCACATCGCCCGGCCCGTCACCGTCGTGCGGGACGACGAGGAGCTCCTCGCCGTGTGGATGGCCCCCGGCACCCAGTGCGTCAAGCCCGTGCTCGCCGACGGCACCCCCCTGCACCAGGAGCCGCTGCGGACCCGGTACACCAGGCCGCGGAGCGTGGTGCTCGACCGCTGGTTCGGCACCGGTGTGCTGAAGCTGGCCCGGCCCGGTGAACCCTGGTCGGTGTGGCTGTTCTGGGAGCCGGGCTGGCGGTTCAAGAACTGGTACGTCAACCTCGAGGAGCCGCTGGCCCGCTGGGACGGCGGTGTGGACTCCGAGGACCACTTCCTGGACATCTGCGTGTACCCGGACCGCACCTGGGACTGGCGCGACGAGGACGAGTTCGCGCAGGCCCAGCAGGACGGCCTGATGGACGCGTCGGTGGCCGAGCGGGTCCGGGAGGCGGGCCGGTCGGCGGTGGCGGTGATCGACGCCTGGGGGCCGCCGTTCGGCGACGGCTGGCAGCACTGGCGCCCGGATCCGTCCTGGGCCGTACCGTTGCTGCCGGAGGACTGGGACCGCACACCCGCGCGCCTGTCCACATGAGACCCTTGCCGCGTCCCCGGGCAACAAACGTAGGATCGTCCTCCGCAAGGGCAGGAACCAGCAACTCCCGGGGCAGGCACCGGGTCTGACCGAACGTCACCGAGGGGCGGCAGGACGTGAGCGAGGGGTACGAGGGGGACACCGAGGGCCGCGCGCGGTCCACCGGTGGCACAGGAACAGCCTCTGACCACGCGGGAAATCCGTTCCGGGGACACGTATTCCGGGTATCGGGTTCTCTGCGGGACCGACTGCACGCGCGGCGCGCAGCCCCGGACGGACGGATTCGACACGCGTGACGGAGCAGCCCACCTCCTACGAACGCCCCCAGGGCGTCGACCCCACGGACGCCCGCGGGGCGCTCCTGCGTTCCCCGGCTCCCGCGCCGGACTCCTCCCCCTTACCCTCTCCCGCGGACCGGGCCCGGACCGACGGGGCGCCGGGCACGGCCTCGCCGGGCGTCCCGGCCCGGAGCGGCAAGAGCGGGACCCGAGGCAAGGCAGGCAAGGGAGGCACGGCAGGCATGGGGGCCAAGGGAATGGATCCGGCCGGTTCGGACGCCGAGCACTCCCAGCTCTCGGCCGCCGAGACCGACGCCCACCGGCCGCGTCCCGCGCCCGAGTCCATCCCGGTCCAGCCGGGCGGCGAGGCGCGGTCCGAGCGCGGCCCGGAGGGGCAGGAACGCCGTACCGGGCAGGGTCTCGCGCCCGGCCGGCCCACGCCGATGCGGCGGGACGGGGACCGGCTGCGGTTCGTGGGCGCGGCCACCCGGCGGATCGCCCGGGGCCTGGACCTGGACGAGATCGTGATGGGGCTGTGCCGGGCCACCGTGCCGACCTTCTCCGACGCGATCCTGGTCTATCTGCGCGACCCGCTGCCGGTGGGCGACGAGCGGCCGGCGGCGGACCGGGTGGTGCTGCGGCTGCGGCGCACCGACCGGATCCCCGAGGAGCGCGACCAGGAGACCGGGTTCGCGCTGCTGGCCGCTCTGCCGCAGGAGTCGCCGGAGCTGTCCGAGCTGTCGGCGGCGGTCGCCGAGCTGTGCGAGGTGCGGCCGGGCGGGGCGCTCGCGGAGGTGCTGCGCGGGGTGCGTCCGGTGTTCGCGGACACTCCGGCGGCCCGTGCCGCGCTGCCGGAACTCATCGGTGAGGACAGCCAGTTGGTCGTCCCGGACGACCAGCGGGCGATCCTGGCCCCGTTGCGCGGCCGGCGCCGGGTGATCGGCGCCGCGGTCTTCGTCCGCCGCCCGGACCGCATGCCCTTCGAGAACGACGACCTGCTGGTCGCCGCCCAGCTGGCCACCCACAGCGCCCTGGGCATCGACAAGGCGGTGCTGTACGACCGTGAGGCGTACATCGCCGACGAGCTCCAGCGGACCATGCTCCCGGAGACCCTGCCGCGCCCCACGGGCGTGCGGCTGGCCTCCCGCTACCTGCCGGCCGCGGAGACCGCGCGGGTCGGCGGCGACTGGTACGACGCCATCCCGCTGCCGGGCAGCCGGGTGGCGCTGGTGGTGGGCGACGTCATGGGTCACTCCATGACCAGCGCGGCCATCATGGGGCAGCTGCGCACGACCGCGCAGACCCTGGCCGGGCTCGACCTGCCGCCGCAGGAGGTGCTGCACCACCTCGACGAGCAGGCCCAACGGCTGGGCACCGACCGCATGGCGACCTGCCTGTACGCCGTCTACGACCCGGTCTCGCACCGCATCACCATCGCCAACGCCGGCCATCCGCCGCCCGTCCTGCTGCACCTGGGGGGCCGGGCCGAGGTGCTGCGGGTGCCGCCGGGCGCGCCGATCGGTGTGGGCGGCGTCGACTTCGAGGCCGTGGAGCTGGACGCGCCCGCCGGGGCGACCCTCCTGCTGTACACGGACGGTCTGGTGGAGTCCCGGCTGCGGGACGTGGCGACGGGCATAGAGCAGCTGCGGGAGAAGCTCGCGGCGACCGCGCAGCTGACCGGGCCGGACCATCCGCCGCCCCTGGAGGCCCTGTGCGACGAGGTGCTGGACATGCTCGGGCCGGGCGACCGGGACGACGACATCGCGCTGCTCGCCGCGCGGTTCGACGGGATCGCGCCGAGTGACGTGGCGTACTGGTTCCTGGACCCGGAGGACGCGGCGCCGGGGCACGCCCGGCGGCTGGCCCGGCGGGCGCTGACCCGCTGGGGCATGGAGGAGCTGACGGACTCCGTGGAGCTGCTGGTGAGCGAGGTGGTCACCAACGCGGTGCGGTACGCCTCCCGGCCGGTGACGCTGCGGCTGCTGCGGACCGACGTGCTGCGCTGCGAGGTCGGCGACGACGTGCCGCAGCTGCCCCGGCTGCGGCAGGCGCGGGCGACGGACGAGGGCGGGCGCGGGCTGTTCCTCGTCAACCGGCTGGCCCGGCGGTGGGGGGCCACGCGGCTGAGCACCGGGAAGGTGGTCTGGTTCGAGCTGAACCGGGGCTGACGGGTCACCCGGAGAGCGCGTGAGGGGCGCCCGGCCCGAGCCGGGCGGCCCCCAACCGGCTGCGGCGGGCCCCCCTGGGGGGGCGCGGGGGGGCGGGGGGGGGCGGGGGGTGGTGGGGGGGCGCCGGGGGGGGGGGGGGGGCCGGGGGGGGGGGGGGGGGGGGGCCGGGGGGGGGGGGGGCCCCCCCCCCCGCGTCTCCTCCTGGCCCTACTGGTTCGACTGCTGGCTCAGTTGGGGGTCGAAGGGGTTCTCGGGTTCCTCCGTCGAGGGTTCCTGCGTAGTGGGCTCCTCCGACGGCTCCTCGGTGGTGGGCTCCTCCGACGGCTCCTGGGTGGTCGGCTGCTGCGACGGTGTCTGGGACGTCGAGGGCCGGCTGCTCGTCGGGGCCTCGGTGCTCGGCTCCTCCGACGGCTCCGCGGACTGCGACGGGGAGGCGCTGGGGGTGACGCTCGGCTGGACCGCGGCGCCCTGGTCGGTCTCCAGGTCGAACTTGGTGACCTTGGTGGAGACGCCGAAGGTGTACGCCGCCCAGATCTGCGCCGGGAAGCCGCCGCCGTTGACCCGGCCCGCGTCGGAGGTGAGGCCGTTCGTCGCGCCGGTCAGGGGGACCTGGGGGTGCGGGGCCTTGGCGGACTCGCCGAACAGGCCGACCGAGGTGACCAGGTCGGGGGTGTAGGCGGTGAACCAGGCCGACTTGTTGTTGTCGGAGGTGCCCGTCTTGCCGGCGACCTTCTGGCCCTTGCGCAGGGGGTTGTCCCGCACGGACTTCTTGGCGGTGCCGTCGTCGACCACGCCGGTCAGCACGGAGGTGACCGAGTCGGCGGCCTCGCGGCTGATGACCTGCTCGCCGATCGGGTCGGCGAGCTGCACCGCGTGGCGGCTGTTCTCCACGGACTTGATGAGGGCCGGGGTGACCTTCTTGCCGTGGTTGTCGAGGGTGGCGTAGACGCCGGCCATCTGCAGGGGGCTCGCGCCCATGGTGCCGAGGGTCTGGGCGGGCACGGCCTTCAGGTCCTCGGTGTCCATGCCGAGGTCCGCGGCGGTCTTGAGCACCTTGTCCATGCCGACGTCGACGCCCAGCTGCGCGAAGACGGAGTTGATCGACTTGTTCATGGCCGTCTGGACGGTGACGGGGCCGTAGTCGACGTCGTCCTCGTTCTCCGGGGCGAAGCCGATGTCGCTGCCGACGACCGGGCGCTTGCTGGTGCCGTCGTACATCGTGTCGGCGGTGATCTCGACGCCGTCCTGGGTCTCGGCGCCCTGGTCCAGGGCCGCGGCGAGGATCACCGGCTTGAAGGTGGAGGCGGGCTGGTAGTCGGTGCGGGTGGCGTTGTTGGTGTAGTGCTCGACGTAGTTCACGCCGCCGTACATCGCCACGACCGCACCCGTCTTCGGGTTCACCGAGACGGCGCCGGCCTGGACGTCGCCGTCGACCGAGCGCTTCTTCTTGTCGAGCTTGCTGGTCAGCTGGTCCTTGACGGACTGCTCCAGCGCCTTCTGCTTCTTCTTGTCGATGTTGAGCGTGATGTTCCAGCCGCCGGCGCCGACCATCGCCTCGGCCTCCTTGCGGCTCTCCGCGACGCCCTGTTCCACCAGCTGGCGCTCCAGCTCGCTGTTGGCCGCGTTCATCAGGTAGCCGACCTGGCCCTCCTGGCCGGGGGCGGCCTTGGGCTCCTTGGGCACCGGGAACGTCATGGCGTCGCGCTCGGCCTTCCCGAGCCAGTCCTCCTCGACCATGTTGTTCAGGACGTAGTTCCAGCGCTGCTGGACCAGCCGCTTGCCGGTGTCGGAGGCGACGGCCCAGTCGTACTGGCTGGGGGCCTGGAGCAGCGCGGCGAGGTAGGCGCCCTGGGGGACGGTGAGCTTGTCGGCGTCGACGCGGTAGTAGGCCTGGGCGGCGGCCTGGATGCCGTAGGCGCCGCGGCCGTAGTAGCTGGTGTTGATGTAGCCGGCGAGGATGTAGTCCTTGGACTTCTCCCGGTCCAGCTTCAGCGAGATGACCAGTTCCTTCAGCTTGCGCGTGACGGTCTGTTCCTGCGTCAGGTAGTAGTTCTTGACGTACTGCTGGGTGATCGTCGAACCGCCCTGCGCGCCCTTGCCCATGAGGGTGTTGAGCATGCCCCGGGCGGTGCCCTTCAGGTCGACGCCGACGTCGTTGTAGAAGCTCTTGTTCTCGGCGGCGACGAAGGTGCGCTGGACGGCCTTCGGGACGTCCGCCAGGTCGACGTTCTCGCGGTTGAGCTTGCCGTCCCGGGTCAGGATCGTGCCGTCGCTGTACTTGTAGACGTTGCTCTGGAGCTGGGCGTCCGCGTTCGCCGTGTCGGGGATCGGCGTCGTCAGGTACAGCAGGACGAAGGCGCCGACGCCGAGCAGCACGACGCCGAGGAAGGCGCCGAGCATCTTCTTCCAGGTGAAGAGCCGGCGTATGCGGCCTTTGTCGCCCTTGGCCTTGGCGCCGCCCTTCTTCGCGCCCCTGCGGGCCGCCGCGCGGCCGCCGGCCGGGGCGGTGCCCGTGGCGGTGTCCGCCGGGGACACCGACTCGTTGCGGGAGGCGGGGGCCTCCGTCCGCGACGGGCGGTTCCTGGGCGCGGCGCGGCGGCCACCGCGCTGTCGCGCTCGTCTCTCGTCCGCTCGTCCCATGAGTCCGCTCGCTCCGCTTCCTACTCGGCAGTCACACCCGTGCCCGGAGGCAGGTCAGCTTTGAAAGCTAACACCGCTCTCTGTGACGAAGGGGGCTCGGTCCTGTGCTGTGCGGGCGTGAGAATCAGCACCCCGCACGGCGGAACCGTCACACCGTTCCCCCGATAACCGACGTACGAGAGAGGCGCAAGGTTGCGATCTCACGATAAAGTGATATCACTTAGATAGAACGAAGCTAAGGAGCCGCGAGCACCGCTCGCGAGAAACGGGGGACCTCCATGTCCACGCGCGACCCGCACGTCCCACAGCACCCGCCGGCCGCCTCCGAGGCCGTGACCGGCGTGGACCTGCCCGAGATGCCCGCGCCGCGCGTGCGGGAGTTCCCCGCGCGCAGCGTGGGCGGCGGGGTCGCGCTGCTGCTGGGCCTGCTCGGGCTGCTCGCCGGCGCCGGACTGGTCGCGGCCGCGACGGCGGTGGCCGCGACGGCCGCGCAGGCCGCGCTGATCGTCGGCGGCATCCTCGTCGGCCTCGCCGCGCTCCTGGCGATGGGCGGGCTGAACATGGTGGCCCCGGGCGAGGCCCGGGTGGTCCAGCTCTTCGGCCGCTACCGCGGGACCATCCGCGAGGACGGGCTGCGCTGGGTCAACCCCCTCACCTCGCGCGCGAAGATCTCCACCCGCATCCGCAACCACGAGACCGCGGTCCTGAAGGTCAACGACGCCTACGGCAACCCGATAGAGCTGGCCGCGGTCGTGGTGTGGAAGGTGGAGGACACCGCCCAGGCCACCTTCGAGGTGGACGACTACTTCGAGTTCGTCTCCACCCAGACCGAGGCCGCCGTCCGGCACATCGCCATCGAGTACCCCTACGACGCCCACGACGAGGGCGGGCTCTCGCTGCGCGGCAACGCCGAGGAGATCACCGAGAAGCTCGCCGTCGAGCTGCACGCGCGCGTGGAGGCGGCCGGGGTGCAGATCGTCGAGTCCCGCTTCACCCACCTCGCCTACGCCCCGGAGATCGCCTCCGCGATGCTCCAGCGGCAGCAGGCGGGTGCGGTGGTCGCGGCGCGCCGCGAGATCGTGGACGGCGCGGTCGGCATGGTCGAGGCGGCGCTCGCCCGCATCGCCGAGCGCGACATCGTGGAACTGGACGACGAACGGAAGGCGACGATGGTCTCCAACCTGATGGTGGTGCTGTGCGGCGACCGGGCGCCCCAGCCGGTGCTCAACACGGGAACGCTCTACCAGTGACCGATCCCGCCGGGGGCGCATCCCCGCAGCGCCGGCCGCAGCAGCGCAAGCAGGTGCTGCTGCGGCTGGACCCGCTGGTGTACGACGCGTTGGCCCGGTGGGCCTCGGACGACCTGCGGTCGGCGAACGCGCAGATCGAGTTCCTGCTGCGCAAGGCGCTGAAGGACGCGGGGAGGCTGCCCGGGGAGACCGGGCCGATGCCCCGCCGCGGGCGGCCGCCCGGCGGCTCCGGCCCCAGGCCCCCGTCGGCCTGAGCGGCCCGGGAGCCCCGGCCCGGGCCCCGTCGACCCGAGCGGCCCGTCCGCCTGTAGCAGGACCGTGACAATCGGCCCCGACCTGCGCGGCCGCACCCCCTGCCACCGGCTGTCCACTCCGCGTATACACACCGCGTATACACCGTGTGTAGAGTCCCTCCCATGTCCATCGGTCACACCCTCCTGGGACTCCTGGAGTCCGGGCCCCGTCATGGTTACGACCTGAAGCGGGCCTTCGACGAGAAGTTCGGTCACGACCGGCCGCTGCACTACGGCCAGGTCTACTCGACGATGTCCCGGCTGCTGAAGAACGGGCTCGTCGAAGTCGACGGCATCGAGGCGGGCGGCGGCCCGGAGCGCAAGCGGTACGCCATCACCGACGCCGGGATCACCGACGTCGCCCGCTGGCTCGCCACGCCCGAGAAGCCCGAGCCGTACCTGCAGTCGACGCTCTACACCAAGGTCGTCCTCGCGCTGCTCACCCACCGGGACGCGGCCGACATCCTCGACACCCAGCGCTCCGAGCACCTGCGCAGCATGCGGATCCTCACCGACCGCAAGCGCAAGGGCGACCTGGCCGACCAGTTGATCTGCGACCACGCCCTGTTCCACCTCGAGGCCGACCTGCGCTGGCTGGAGCTGACCGCGGCGCGTCTCGACAGACTCCGCGAGGCGGTGGCCCGATGACCGTGCCCGCTCCCCCCGGCTCCCTGCTCACCGCGCGGGACCTGCGCAAGGTCTACGGCCCGACGACCGCGCTCGACGGCGCCGGCTTCTCCATCCACCCCGGCGAGGTCGTCGCCGTGATGGGACCCTCCGGGTCGGGCAAGTCGACGCTGCTGCACTGCCTCGCCGGGATCGTCACCCCCGACTCCGGTTCGATCACGTACAACGGGCGTGAGCTGACCACCATGAGCGACACCGAGCGCAGCGCGCTCAGGCGCTCGGAGTTCGGCTTCGTCTTCCAGTTCGGGCAGCTCGTCCCGGAGCTCACCTGCGTGGAGAACGTCGCCCTGCCGCTGCGGCTGAACGGCACGTCCCGCAAGGAGGCCGAGCGGGCCGCGCTGACCTGGATGGAGCGCCTCGAGGTCGACGACGTCCGCAAGAAGCGGCCCGGCGAGGTCTCCGGCGGCCAGGGCCAGCGGGTCGCGGTGGCCCGGGCGCTGGTCACCGGCCCGCGGGTGCTGTTCGCCGACGAGCCGACCGGCGCGCTCGACTCGCTCAACGGCGAGCGCGTCATGGAACTGCTCACCGACGCCGCCCGCTCCGCCAACGCCGCCGTCGTCCTCGTCACGCACGAGGCGCGGGTGGCCGCGTACTCCGACCGCGAGATCGTCGTGCGCGACGGCAGGTCCCGGGACATGGAGCGCGCCGTATGAGTGCGGGCCGGTGGGCGCGGGACCTCGGCATGGGGATCCGGTTCGCCTTCGCCGGCGGGCGCGAGGGGTGGATCCGGGCGGTGCTCACCGCCGTCGGGGTCGGGCTGGGGGTGGCGCTGCTGCTGCTCACCACCGCCCTGCCCGGCGCGCTGGGGGAACGCAGCCGGCGCGAGGACGCGCGCCTCGACTACACCTACAGTTCCACGGTCACCGAGAAGGCCGACGACACCCTGGTCATCGCGGACAACGACACCGAGTTCGACGGCCGGGACGTGCGCGGCCGGCTGGTGCAGCCGGACGGCGACCGGGCCCCGCTGCCGCCGGGCCTCGAGGAGTACCCGGCGCCGGGCGAGATGGTCGTCTCCCCCGCCCTGAAGGAGCTGCTCGCCTCGGACGGCGGCCGGCTGCTGCGGGAGCGGCTGCCGTACGACGTCGTCGGGACCATCGGCGAGCAGGGGCTCATCGGCTCCCGGGAACTCGCCTACTACGCGGGCGGCGAGGACCTCGAGCGGCGGATCGACAACGCGACGGTGGCGCGCATCGGCGCCTTCGGGAACCCCAACCCGACCGAGGAGGAGACCGACCCGGTCCTCGTGCTGCTGGTCCTGGTCGTCTTCGTGGTGCTGCTGATGCCGGTCGCCGTGTTCATCGCCGCGGCCGTGCGGTTCGGCGGCGAACGGCGCGACCGCAGGCTGGCCGCGCTGCGGCTGGTCGGCTCCGACGGCGGCATGACCCGGCGGATCGCCGCGGGAGAGGCGCTCGGCGGAGCGCTGCTGGGGCTGGTGCTCGGCACCGGGTTCTTCCTGGCGGGACGCGAACTCGCCGCCTCCTTCGAGGTGTTCGGCATCAGCGTCTTCCCGAGCTACCTGAACCCCTCGCCCCTGCTGGCGCTGCTGGTCGCGGTGGCGGTCCCGGCCGCCGCGGTGCTGGTGACGCTGCTGGCGCTGCGCGGCGTGGTCATCGAGCCGCTGGGCGTGGTGCGCGCGGCGCGGCCCGCCCGCCGCCGGCTGTGGTGGCGGCTGCTGCTGCCGCTGGCCGGGGTCGGCATGCTCACCCCCATGATCGGCCAGGGCCGGGAGAACGGGGACTTCAACCAGTACCTGGTCACCGGTGGCGTCATCTGCCTGCTCGTCGGGGTCACCGCGCTGCTGCCGTGGATCGTGGAGACGGTCGTGGCCCGGCTCGGCTCCGGCAGTGTGTCCTGGCAGCTGGCCGTGCGCCGGCTGCAGCTGAGCAGCGGCACGGCGGCCCGCATGGTCAACGGCATCGCAGTGGCGGTGGCCGGCGCGATCGCCCTGCAGATGCTGTTCGCCGGCGTCGAGGACGACTACACCGAGAGCACGGGCTACGACGTGACGCGGGCCCAGATGCAGGTGGAGCTGGAGCAGGGCACGGAACTCGCCGCGGCGGCCGCGAAGTTCGAGAGGACCGAGGGCGTGCGCAAGGTGTACGCGCTGTCCGAGGACTACCTCGCCGACCGGCCCTCGCGGCAGGAGCCGGAGCACTACGCCTCGCTGACCATCGGCGACTGCGCGACGCTGCGCGAGGTGGCGAAGCTGCCCTCGTGCGAGGACGGTGACGTGTTCACGGTCCGGGGCGGCGCGTACGACACCGACACCCCGGCCCTGAGCAAGCCGGGCCGGAAGCTCTACCTGGAGCGGTCCTCCGACGGCGCCGGCGAGGAGGAGGACGTCGTCTGGACCGTCCCGCAGGGGCTGAAGCAGGCCGACTCCGTCGAGGACCCGACGGGCAACCTGCGCGGCGGCTTCCTGATGACCCCGGGCGCGGTGCCCCCGGCCGTCGCGGAGTCGGCGAGGGGAGAGCTGTACCTGGCGGTCGACGACTCGGTGCCGTACGCCCACGAGCACGTGCGCAACACAGCGGCCGCGCTCGACCCGATGACCGATGCGTCGGTCTGGTACGCCACCGAGCGCTCCGAACGCTACGACACCATCCGCACGGGCCTGTTCGCCGGCGCCACCGCCGTACTGGCGCTGATCGGGGCGAGCCTGCTGGTCTCCCAGCTGGAGCAGCTGCGGGAACGCCGCAAGCTGCTGTCGGCCCTGGTCGCCTTCGGCACCCGGCGGCGCACGCTGAGCCTGTCGGTGCTGTGGCAGACGGCCATCCCGATCGGCCTGGGCCTGCTGCTGGCCTCGGCGGTGGGCATGACCCTGGGCGCCGTGCTGCTGAAGATGACCTCGACGCCGATCGGCGTGGACTGGCCGAGCGTGCTGCGGATGACCGGCATGGGCGCGGGCGTGGTCCTCGTGGTCACCCTGCTGAGCCTGCCCCCGCTGCTGCGCATGATGCGCCCGGACGGGCTGCGCACCGAGTAGGCCGCGACGCGCCGCCCGGCCCCCCGCCCGACGTGGTGGGGGGCCTTCGGCGTGCCGTGGGACCGGGGCTCACAGCCGGTACTCCTTCACCACCCTCCGCACCTGCGCGAACAGCATCCCCACGTTGACGGACTTGCGGCAGACGACCACCGCGACGACGTCCTGCTGCTCGTTCATCCGCACGAACAGGTGGGTGAGGTTGTCACTGTTGACGAGGATCTCCTGGAAGAAGTGGTTGTCGCCGGTGATGCCGCGGCGCTCCTTGAAGACGTCCTCGATCATCACGACCGTGCGGCCCTGGAACAGGTCGAGGGTCGCGCCCGCAAGCAGGTCCAGCACCTCCGGCGGATGGTTGTCGACGGTCTCGTAGGAGAGCAGCATGCCGGTCGACATGTCGACGACGCCGGAGGCGACGCAGTCGGGTGCGTCCGTACGCAGTGACTTGACCAGGCCCATCACCTGGTCGGAGAAACCGGGGGTCATACGCTTCGTCGCCATCCCTTCAGACTCCTTCGGAGGCTTTCTCCGGCCTTGCGGTGAGGATCAGGTCGATGCGGCGCAGGGCCGGCTGGGTCGCCCGGTGCAGACGGTCCACGTCCATGCCCTCGTCGCCGAGCACGACCATGAGCGCGCTGTCGCCGACCGCGTAGAAGGCGGCGCAGCCGTGGCTGCCGTACGTCACCGTGCGGTGCAGGGCGCCCCGGTCGGTGGCCTCGGCGGTGCGGCGGGCGAGGCCGAGGCCGGCCGCGGCGAGGGCGGCGAGGCCCTCGGGGTCGATGGAGTCGGCGGTGTCGGCGGCGATGAGCAGCCCGTCGGCCGCCGCGACCGCGGTGTCGGTGATGCCGGTCACCTGCTCGCGCAGGCCGCGCATCTCCCGCGCGAGGGCTTGGTGGTCCATGGGTGCAACTCCCCTATGTCGTAGGAACTTCACGTGGGGGGACGGTCAGCTACCGGCCGGATTGCGCAGCCGGAAGAACTCCTTGATGCCGCTGGCGCCGGGCCTGCGGCGGGGCAGGGCGGCCGGGTCCGGGGGCGGTGCCGTCGGCGGGGACGGGGGCGGGGCGGGGTCGCGGGGCCGGATGCCGGCGCCGTCGGGCGGCAGCCGTACCGGGATCGGGGCGGGCGCGCCGGGGCACTCCAGCAGCCCTTCGGCGAGCATCCGGGCCACCTCGACCGTGACGGTGTAGACCCCGCGCCCGGTGAGGAAGGCGAGGTCACGGGCGGTGCGGCGGCCGTCGGCGTGGGTGAGCAGCTCGTGTCGCAGCGCGGTCAGCCGGTCGGCCGGGAAGGACGGGGAGGCCGGCACGGGACGCTCGCGCTCCGGGCGTACCGGACAGGGCAGCGCGAGCAGGGCGTCGAGCTTGCGGGCCGCGTCCTGCAGGAGCCGGGTGGGCGGCTCGCCCACCGCGACCGCGGCGGGCGGCGGTTCGGTGGCCGGACCGCGTTCGCAGTCGTCGACGCTGCCCGCGACGACCGCGAACGCGGCGTCCTGGAGGGCCATCGCGCAGACGACCCGGAGCTGGGCGGCCCCCGTGTAACCGCGGGCGATGAGCCCCGCGGCCGGCCAGCGCGCACCGCCGGACTCGCGCACCAGGCCGGCCCACTCCTCGCCGCCGATCCGCCCGGAGCGCAGCAGCAGGGCCTTCGGCCCGGGCGCGCCCGGCGACTCGAGGGCGACGACCAGGCCCCCGCGCAGGTGGACGGTGCCGCCGGGCGAGCCGGACACCCGCACGTCCCCGGTGAATCCGTCACGCCCGCACGCGGCCAGGTGGCGCGCCAGCAGCTCGTAGCCCGACATCACACCCCTCGCCCTGTCGCACACACGCCTGACGCGTAGCGCTGAGGAGGGAAGGTGTATCAGCCGGAACGTGTGTTCCAGCGGCGGGTTTCCGACCTGCTCTCAGCTGACGGAAGTTGCTCCGTCGGTGGCCCCGAATCTCTTTGTCCGACGCTCATTTGACCGACTCGGGGGCATCACGCGTCCGCGTCGAGCACCCGTACCGGCAGCGGCCGCAGCGCCTCCCGCAGGGCGGCCGCCAGCTCCTCGTACTCCGCTCCGCGCGCGGCGCCCGTGCGCATCGCGAAGGCGATCCGGCGGGTGGGGGCGGGGTCGGCGAAGGAGCCGGTGCGCAGCCGGGTGGAGCGGCTGGTCTCGACGGTGACGGCGGTGCGCGGCAGCAGGGTGCAGCCGAGCCCGCCGGCGACCAGCTGGACGAGCGTGGACAGCCCGGCGGCCGTCGTGGTCACCGGGGCGTCCGCGCGGCCCGCCTCCCGGCAGATGTCCAGGGCCTGGTCGCGCAGGCAGTGCCCCTCGTCCAGGAGCAGCAGGTCGAGCTCCTTGAGGGCCTCGCGCCGGATGCCCTTCCTGCCGCCCAGCTGGTGCCCGAGCGGGGTGACGAGCACGAAGTCCTCGTCGAACAGCGGCAGTTCGGTCGTCCCGGGCACCCCGAGGGGCACGGCGAGCAGCAGCAGGTCGAGCCGTCCGCTGTTCAGGCCGTCGACGAGGGCGGCGGTCTGCTCCTCGTGGACCTGGAGGTCGAGCTGCGGGTAGCGGTCGTGGACGAGCCGCAGGACGGCGGGCAGCAGGTAGGGCGCGACCGTGGGGATGACCCCCAGGCGCAGCGCCCCGGTGAAGGGCGCCCGCACCGCCTCGGCCTCCTCCATCAGCGCCCCGACCTCGTCCAGCACCGCCTTGGCCCGGACGGCGAGCCGCTCGCCGGCCGGGGAGAGCAGCACCTTGCGCGTCGTGCGCTCCAGGAGGGTCACCCCGAGCACTTCCTCCAGCGCGGAGACGGCTCCGGACAGGGCCGGCTGGCTCATGCCGATGGCGGCGGCCGCGTCCCGGAAGTGCAGGTGCTCGGCGACGGCCACGAAGGCCCGCAGCTGGGCCAGACTGGGCCGGCGCCGCTTGGCCGGCACCCCGCCCGCATTCTTGGCACCCGCATGGCCCGCCGTCACTGATAACCGCCTCCGATCAACACGACCGAGTGTAATCATTTCCATGATCAATGGACCATGTGTCACGATCGCAGTCGTCCCACCCCCGGGAAGCGCCCGCGATCCGGACGCTTCCTCGCTGCGAGGAGAGCGCGTGCCCCCTGTCGGTGACAAGTTCCCCGAGGCCGGACCGACCGCCCGTGTCTCACCGGAGAAGGGCGAGGACACCCTCGACCCGGTCGCGCTGCCGGCCGGGGAGTGAGCCGGGATGTCGCTGGACGCGCTGAAGGCCGCCGTACCGGACTACGCCAAGGACCTGAGGCTCAACCTGGACTCCGTCATCGACCGCTCCGGCCTGCCCGCGCAGCAGCTGTGGGGCACCGTGCTGGCGACCGCGATCGCCTCGCGCTCCCCGATCGTGCTGCGCGAGCTGGCGCCGGAGGCGAAGGCGAACCTCTCGCCGGAGGCGTACACCGCGGCCCGGTCGGCCGCGGCGATCATGGCGGTGAACAACGTCTTCCACCGCACCCGCCACCTGCTGTCGGACCACGCGTACGGCACCCTGCCCGCGGGCCTGCGGATGAACGTCATCGGCAACCCCGGTGTCGACAAGGTCGACTTCGAGCTGTGGTCGCTCGCCGTCTCCGCCGTCAACGGCTGCGGCGCGTGCCTCGACTCGCACGAGCGGGTGCTGCGCAAGGCGGGCGTCGAGCGTGAGGTGGTCCAGGAGGCGTTCAAGATCGCCTCGGTGATCCAGGCGGTCGGCGTGACGCTGGACGCGGAGGCGATCCTCCCCGAGTAGGCCGGCCCCGTGCCGCGGGCCCCGTTCACCCTGGTGGTGGCCGGGGCCCGAGTGCGTTTCCGCCCCCGCCGCCCTCGTCCTCCCCGCTCACGGCTCCGCCCGAACGGGGGCACCCCCTTCGTCCCCGGGGGCCGGCTCCGGGGGCGGGCTCACCGGGGCCACCGGCGCGGCGTCCACCGCCGTCGCCCCCCGCGGCCGCGGCGCCTGCCGCAGCGCCGACTCCCTGGAGTGCGCGTGCAGGTAGCCCACCACCGTGTTGGTCACCGCCACCAGCGGCACGGCCACCACCGCGCCCCCGATGCCGGCCACCATGCCGCCGGAGGCGACCGCGAGGACCACTGCCAGCGGATGGACGCGCACCGCGCGGCCGAGGATGAACGGCTGGAGGATGTGGCCCTCGATCTGCTGCACGGCGAGGACGACCACCAGGGTCATCACCGCGGTGAACACCCCCTGGGTCACCAGCGCGACCACGACGGCCAGCGCGCCGGAGGCGACCGCGCCGACCAGCGGGATGAAGGAGAACAGGAAGATGAACACGGCGAGCGGGACGGCCATGGGCACGTCGAGGAAGTAGATGCCGAGCCCGATGAAGATGGCGTCGATCAACGCGACGATCACCGTGCCGCGGACGTAGGCCGTGAGCGTCGCCCAGGCCCGCGGACCCGCGCCCGCCACGCCGGGCCGGGCGGCGGCCGGGACCAGCCTGAGCGTCCACTGCCAGATGCGCTTGCCGTCGTAGAGCAGGAACAGCGTCGCGAAGAACGCCAGCAGGATGCCGGTGAGGGTCTCGACGACGACGGTGACGCCCTCCAGGCCCGCCGAGGTGATCTCGTCGGTGTTGGCGCCGACCGCGTCCCGCAGGTTCTTGGCGATGCCGTTGATCTGCTTGTCGGTGACGTGGAAGGGGCTGTTGAGCAGCCACCGCCGCAGATCGTCGATGCCGTCCTGGACCTGGTCGGACAGGTCGTCGATGTTCTCCATGACCTGCCAGGTCACGAACCAGCCCATCAGGCCGATGACGACGAACCCGAGGATCGCCGTCAGCGCGGTCGCGGGCCCCCGCGGGACGCCCAGCCGCTTGAGGCGGGCGACGGTCGGCTCCAGCAGGGCGGTCAGCAGCAGCGCCACCACGAAGGCCAGCACGACGAGCTGGACGGCGCTGATGACCTTCATCAGCACCCAGACGGTCCCCGCGAGCACCAGCAGCCGCCAGCCCGCCTCGGCGGCCACGCGGACACCCCACGGCACGACCTGCGCGGGGTCGGGGCGGGGGGCGGGGGGCGGCAGTTCCTCGACGGGGTCCACGGGGGTGCCGGGCGGCGCCGCGGCGGGCTCGTCGCCCTCCCCGTCGTTCCCCCGGACCTCGGCTCGGCGTTCGTCGAGCCGCTCCCCCATCTCCGTCAGCCCTGCGCCGAGCCGGCCGAGCCACCCTGGCAGTCGCGACATGATCCGTCCTCTTCCCCCGTCTCTCCCCACCACTCCCCCTGGAGTCGTCGGTTTACGACCGTACAGGGCGAGAGCCCCTCTCCCTAGGACGGGGAGGGGCCGGCGGAAGGTTGAGCGGCCGCGCGGGCGGGACTCAGTAGGAGCCGTTGGCCTGCCAGAAGGCCCAGGCGTCGCAGGGGCTGCCGTACCGCTCGTTCATGTAGTTCAGGCCCCACTTGATCTGGGTGGCCGGATTGGTCCGCCAGTCGGCGCCGGCGGACGACATCTTCGAGGCGGGGTAGGCCTGGACGAGACCGTAGGCGCCGGAGGACGGGTTGACGGCCCGGTAGTTCCAGGTCGACTCGTGGTCCACGATGTTGCTGAAGCACTGGAACTGGTCGCCGGGCACGATCCGGCGGGCGATGGCCTGGACCTCGGCGACGGTGTACGACGACTGCTGGGCGAGGCCGACGACGGCGCCGGCCGAGTCGCCGCCGGTCTCCGTGCGCGCTTCCGCTTCCGCCTTCGCGCGGTCCTCGGCCTCCTGGAGCGCCTTGGCCTTCGCCTTGTCCGCGGCGGCCTTCTGCTTGGCCACCGCTTCCTCGGCCGCCTGCTTGCGGGCCGTCTCCTCCGCCGTCTTCCTGGCGGTCGCGTACGCCGCGAGGCCCTGGGCGTCCGCCTGCTCGGTCAGCGCGGCGTCCTGCACCCGGACCTGCTGCCCCTCGGGTAAGTCCGCCAGGAGGGTGGACTCGCCCGCCGTCGTCAGGGCGTCGTCGGAGTGCTGTGCGGCGCCGCCCTGGGCCACCCCCACGACCGATCCGACCGCCGTGACCGCGGTCGCCGAGGCCACGGCGAATCCCCGGACCGATATCCCGTTCACACGCTTTCCTTACTGCCGCTTCGTCAGGTGGAAGGAGGAACGGCCCGGGCCGCGTGGGCTCAGTACCAGTGGTTGGCCTGCCAGAACGACCAGGCGTCGCAGGGACTGCCGTACCGGTCGTTCATGTAGTTCAGGCCCCACTTGATCTGGGTGGCCGGGTTCGTCTGCCAGTCGGAGCCGACGGACGACATCTTGGAGCCGGGCAGGGCCTGGAAGAGGCCGTAGGCGCCGGAGGACGGGTTGACGGCCCGGTAGTTCCAGCTGGACTCGTGGTCCACGATGTTGCTGAAGCACTGGAACTGGCCGCTGGGGACCATCTGTGCCGCCATCGCCTGGATCTGCGCGATGCTGTAGGAGCTCTGGACCGGGAAGTCGGACGCGCTGCGGCTCGCCGCGGCCTTGGCCTCGGCGCGCTCCTTGGCTTCCTCGGCCGCCTTCTCGGCGGCCTCCTTCTTCGCGACCGCGGTCTTGGCGGCGGCCTTGCGGGCCGCCTCCTCGGCGTCCTTCTTGGCGCTCTCGTCCGCGGCGATCGCCTGGACGCTGGCCTGCTGCGTGAGGGACGCGGTCTGCACCTGGGCCTGCTGGCCGACAGGTATGTCCATGAGGAGCGTCGAGTCGCTCGCCGTCGTTTCGGCGTCGTTGGTCTGCGCGGTGCTGCCCGAGGCAACGCCGACGACGCTTCCGACGGCGGTGACCGCGGTGGCCGAGGCCACTGCGAATCCCCGGACCGAGATCCGGCTCACACGGTTTCCTTCCAGCATCGCCCGCTTCGGTGACCCTGGCGGACGCAATCGTGCCCCTGGCACTGGCCTCCCAACTGCGGGTCACGGAGGCGCGGGCCCGGTGGGCAACTCCCCGCTGGGGAGCGCCGCGTGGTGCTCGGGCGGCATACGACGGCCGTTATGGAGTTGACGGTGGAGCTCTGTGGTGCCGCACCTCCCCCACCGCCCGAAAGCCGTTGGGGAGCCGGGGCCCGGTACCCCTGGAGGTACAGGTGTGTCGTATGCGGGGCCTGACAGGATGGAGACTCTAGCCGTAACCCGACACCGCAAGGCAATTCCGGGTTGCGTGTGAAAGCTCACATCCCTTTCCGCCCCGGGGATTTCACCGTTCGACTACATGACAAGGCGCCGTCCGGCTAGGCTCACAGCCTTTGCCGGACGGCGCCGGCCGTCCCGTGGGCCCGGTGCATTCGGGCGGTCCGGTCAGATCTGTCCGTCCTCCAGCATTTCGGTCACCAGGGCGGCGATCTGGGACCTCTCGGACCGGTTGAGGGTGACGTGCGCGAAGAGCGGATGCCCCTTCAGCTTCTCCACGACGGCGACCACTCCGTCATAACGGCCGACCCTCAGATTGTCCCTTTGCGCCACATCGTGGGTCAGAACGACCCGGGAATTGGCGCCGATCCGGGACAGAACGGTCAGCAGCACGTTCCTTTCCAGCGACTGGGCCTCGTCCACGATCACGAACGCGTCGTGCAGCGAGCGGCCGCGGATGTGGGTGAGCGGGAGGACCTCCAGCATGCCGCGGGCGGTGACCTCCTCGATGACCTCGCGGCTGGTGACCGCCGACAGCGTGTCGAACACCGCCTGCGCCCACGGGCTCATCTTCTCGGCCTCGGTGCCGGGCAGGTAGCCCAGCTCCTGCCCGCCCACCGCGTACAGCGGACGGAAGACCATCACCTTCTGGTGCTGGCGGCGCTCCAGGACCGCCTCCAGGCCCGCGCACAGGGCGAGCGCCGACTTTCCGGTGCCGGCCCGGCCGCCCATGGACACGATCCCGACGTCCGGGTCGAGCAGCAGGTCCAGCGCGATGCGCTGTTCGGCGCTGCGGCCCTTGATGCCGAACGCCTCCCGGTCGCCCCGCACCAGGCGGACGTTGCCCTCGGGCGTCACCCGGCCGAGCGCCTTGCCCCGCTCGGACTGGATGGTCAGGCCGGTGTGCACGGGGAGGTCGGCCGCCTCCGGCACGTACACGTGTCCCTCGTCGAAGAGGACGTCCACCTGCTCGCCCGACAGGTTCAGTTCGGACATCCCGGTCCAGCCGGAGGCGTCCGTGATGGCGAGCTCCGCCCGGTACTCCTCGGCGAGGAGCCCGACCGAGGACGCCTTGATCCTGAGCGGGAGGTCCTTCGACACGACGGTGACGTCGAACCCCTCGGCCTGCAGGTTGCGGGCGACCGCGAGGATGCGTGAGTCGTTGTCACCCAGGCGGTAGCCGGTGGGCAGCACGCTGGGGTCCGAGTGGTTGAGCTCGACACGGATGGTTCCGCCCAGTTCCCCGATCGGGATGGGGGCGTCGAGGCGTCCGTACTTCACCCGGTAGTCGTCGAGCAGGCGCAGGGCCTGCCGGGCGAAGTAACCGAGTTCGGGATGGTGCCGCTTGGCCTCCAGCTCCGTGACCACGACGATGGGGAGCACGACCTCGTGCTCGTCGAAGCGGGTCAGGGCGTTCGGGTCGGCCAGCAGGACGCTGGTGTCGAGAACGTAGGTGCGCCGGTCGGGCTTGTGGCGCTTTGTGCTGGTCACCACGGAAGGACGTACCCCCTCGGATGAGGTCGGGGAGCGACGGAGTGGAGCTGGACCGGAAGTCGGCCGCCCTGCACGGGCCGAAAACCGGCCCTCCGCTGCGTCCGTGCTGACCGCACGATCGGGCTGGTGCAAAGGGCCTCCCGGGCGGACGGCCCCGTGCCGTCCGCTGAGGATCCGGCACCCGTGGTTCGGGCGCCGACCTGCTTGGTCTATGCCCTCGAACAAGCGCCGCCATGCCACGGCATATGACGGCGCGCCGGTGAACACCTCGTTACTTCCGTCCCGTACGGCTCCCCGGGAGGTGTTCCCGGTGCTGCTCACCGGGGTGCGGCGGGTGTGGCGCGTGCGGCGGGACGCGTGCGTCAGCCGCCGTAACGGCGGTGCCGGGCCGCGTAGTCGCGCAGGGCGCGCAGGAAGTCGACCTTGCGGAAGGCCGGCCAGAACACGTCGCAGAAGTAGTACTCCGAGTGGGCCGTCTGCCACAGCATGAATCCGGACAGCCGCTGCTCGCCGCTGGTGCGGATCACGAGGTCGGGGTCGGGCTGGGCGCCGGTGTAGAGGTGGCGGCCGATCATGTCGATGTCGACGGACTCGGCGAGCTCCTCCATGGAGACGCCCTTGTCCTGGGCGTCGAGGACCATCGAGCGCACGGCGTCGGCGATCTCCTGGCGGCCGCCGTAGCCGATGGCGACGTTGACGAGTATGCCGTCGGTCTCGGCGGTGGCCTCCTCGGCCTCCTTCAGCGTGCGCTGCATGCCGGCCGGCAGGAGGTCGCGCGTGCCGACGTGGTGCACGCGCCAGCGGCCGTCGGCGGCGAGGGTGCGCACGACGTCCTCGATGATGCCGAGGAGGGGGACGAGCTCTTCCTGGGCGCGGTCGAAGTTGTCGGTGGACAGCAGCCAGAGGGTGACGACCTCGACGTCCGTCTCGGAGCACCAGCCGAGGAACTCCTCGATCTTGTCGGCTCCGGCCCGGTGGCCGTGCACGGTGGTGGAGCCGGCGGCCTTCGCCCAGCGGCGGTTGCCGTCCATGATGACGCCGATGTGCTTGGGCACCTGAGCGTGGTCCAGGTGGCCTTCCACCCGGCGCGCGTACAGCCTCACCAACAGGCCGCGCAGCTTGTCGCGCAGGTTCACGTGATTGTCAGCCCCTCCGTGCGGATGCGGTCCCCGCGGGCCGCAAGCCTACCCCCGCGGGGCGCCGGGTCGCGCGGGTGGGTGGCGGCGCGCTCCGGGGCCGCCCGCGCGAGCGCCTCTTCGGCGGGCGACGGGCGGACAAGAAAAACGGGCCGGTCCGTGGGGGGGAGACGGACCGGCCCGAGGGGGGGTTTCCACCATAACCCTTCGTGAGGGATGCCGCGTGCATCGGCGCGGAACAATTACTCTCCGAAATCGCGCGGCGACGGTTCGGTGGCCACCGGGGGCCGGGATTTCGGGTGGTTCATGGCCGGAAGACGGCGGATTCACAGGCGAACGGGGCCGTTCGGCGGCGAAGTGGAGGTATCGACCCCACTTCGGCCTGCGTCGGACACGCGCGCGCTTCCGCACGGCGGTCCCCCCGACGGGCTACACCGGATCCGCGTGTCCCTTGACGCACGCGTCACCGCGCAGCCCCCTCCACTGCGCGGTGACGCCCGCGCAGCTTTGCTCACGCGAATTGCCTGGGCCTGAACTTACGTGAGGCCGGACGGAGATGCGAGCCGTTCGCGGTAACGATGTGGAAACCCTGTGCAGATGACAGCCGTTCTGTCGTGAACTTTCCAGGATTGCACCATTCCGCCGCCGCTCTTCGCCGTCCTTCGTCGCCCTTCGCTGCCCTCCGCCGTCCGTCGCCGCCCGTCGAGGACGGGGGTCCCCCCTCCGCCGGGCGTGGCATCGGCGCCGTGACCTCCACGAGCAGCCGGCGCGAGCGGAACGCGCGGCGGCCGCGGGCGGCGGTTCCCGGCCAACTCCCCGGCAGGGGGCCGCGGGGCCGCGCGGAGGCGGTCCCGCCGTACGCGGGGCCCGCCCGCCGGACGCTCCCGGCCGCCGGACCGCCGGCCGGACGGCACGGCCCGCTTTCCGGCTTCCCGCCCGTGAACTCCCCCACGCCGAAGCGGAGTTACCGACACCGACGAGGGGCCGGGTCACCGGTTCGGCTTACGGGCCTCGAAGAGGTGGCGGGTGCTGTGCGCGACGAACGGGCCCTCCGACTCGATCCTCCGGTGCAGCGCGCGGAGCCGGGGCTCGTGGGCCGCCACCGTGAAGCCCGGCACCATCCACACCACCTTGCGCAGGAAGTGGACGACGGCGGCGACGTCGTGGAACTCCACGCGGAGGCGCTCGGCCCGCAGGTCGACGACCTCGAGGCCGGCCGCCTCGGCGTCGGCGCGCTCCCGGTCGGGGTGGCGTGCGCCGCGCACCTCCTCCGGCAGGGGTCCCAGGAAGTGCTCGACGAGTTCGAAGACGCTGCGCGGTCCCACGTGCTGGGCGAAGTACGTGCCGCCCGGCCGCAGGACGCGCGCGATCTCCTCCCACAGGGGCCGTACCGGGTGGCGGCTGGAGACGAGGTCGAAGGCGCCGTCCGCGAAGGGCAGCGGCGCGTCCTCGGCGGAGGCCACGACGGCGACGCCGCGCGGGCGGAGCAGGGCGGTGGCCCTGGCGACGTTCGCCGGCCAGCCCTCGGTCGCGACGGTGAGCACGGGCGCCTTCGGGGCGGCCCGGCCGAGGGCGAAGTCCAGGACCTCCCCTCCCCCGGTCTGCACGTCCAGTGCCGCGCCCGCGCCGGCCAGCCGCTCCGCGAGGGACACCGCGTACCCCCACGAGGGCCGCGCCTCGGTGGCGCGCCCCTCGAACCAGGAGAAGTCCCATCCCTCGGTGGGCACGGCGACCCCTTCGGCGACGAGGTCGTCGAAGGAACGGCTCCCGCGGTCGCCCGTCCCGGCCACGCCGCCACCCGCCCCCGTCCCGTCACCACCCGTCCCGGCCACGCCGCCACCCGCCCCCGTCCCCGTCTCGTCCCGTCGCCACGCGTCCCCGGTGGCCTCACTTCACCAGCGGCCGTACCTCGTCCCCGGCGAAGCGCACGAAGCCCTCGGGGTCGGGCTCGTCGGCGGTCGGGAGGAGGACGACCGTGTCGGCACCGGCGTCGGCGAAGCGCTGCACGGTCTCGGCGACCCGGGCGGCGTCGCCCGCGACACCCAGGCCGGTGACGTCGGTGAGTCCGGTCGCGCTCAGCTCGCGCCCGAGGCGGGCGGAGGCGTCCGGCCCGGTGGCGGCGAAGAGGTAGACGACCGTCCGGTGCGCGCGCTCCGGGTCGCGTCCGGCCGCCGCCCGTCCCTCCCCGACGATCCGGCGGGCCTCGCGCACACCGTCCGGTGAGAAGACCTCGTTGAGGATGGTGCCGTCCGCGACCTCGCCCGACAGCCGCAGGGTGCGCGGCCCGATCCCGCCGACCAGCACCTCGGCGCCGCCCTGCGGGGGCCAGTCGAGGGCGACGTCGTCCAGCGTCACGTACCGCCCCCGCGTCGTGATCCGCTCCCCGTTCAGCAGGCCGCGCAGCGCCACGGTGTACTCGCGCAGCAGCGTCAGCGGGGACTCGACGCGGGCACCGACCTGGCCCATCCAGTCCTGGACGCCGTGGCCGACGCCCAGGGTGACGCGTCCCGGGAACATCCGGTGCAGGGTGGCGGCCTCCATCGCGGTCAGGGCGACGTTGCGCAGCGGCACGGGCAGCAGCCCCACCCCGACCCGCACCCGTTCCGTCCACGCGAGCGCGGCCGCCGCCGCGGAGATCCCGCCCTCCAGGAAACAGTCCTCCCACAGCCACAGCTCGTCGAGCCCGGTGCGGTCGGCCAGCCGGGCGATGTCGCGCAGCCGCTCCGGGGGCAGTTGGGGTCGGTAGATGGCGCCGAGTCGGGTCATGGGATCTTCCTAGCGGCCGGTCGGTGCGGCGACAACCGCTTTACGAACCCGCGCTCAGCGCGTCACCGCGTAGCGCAGCAGGGCCACCCCTCGTGTCCCGGCTCGCTACCGTGCAGAGGGTAGCCACACGGCCGAGGGGAGACCGGGCATGGCGCGCTGGCGTGACGGGCGGGGGGAACTCGTCGTGGGCGGGGAGGCCGGCCCCCGGGTCCCCCTGGAGATCGCCGCCTCCTACCGCGCCCGCAGGAGGGGACTGCTCGGCCGGGACTCGGTGGACGGGGCGATGCTCCTGTCCCCCGCGAACAGCGTGCACACCTTCGGGATGCGGATGGCGATCGACGTGGCGTACCTCGATCGGAGGATGAGGGTGCTCACCGTGCGCACCATGCGCCCCGGCCGCCTGGGACTGCCCCGCCTCCGGGCACGGCACGTCCTGGAGGCGGGGGCGGGGGCCATGGCGGGGTGGGGGGTGCGGGCCGGAGTGGTGGTCGGCGTGCGGGCCGACGAGGGGCCGTAGGCGGTGGTTTCGACCGCGAGCTCGGCGCGCACTGGGGGCGGAGGCGGCCACAGCGGAGTGGGGGCGCGGGCGGGTGTGCGGTTTCAGCCAATTTCCCCTCATGCCGGAAGCGATTCCTCCACGCTGGTCGCAGACGTGGACCACCTCGTCCGCCCGATCAGGGTCCTGTCGTACGAGTACAAGAACTCAGCCAGTCAGGAACCAGCTGCGAAGAGAGCACCGTGGGTGACGGTAACGTGATCGTCGGTGACGCTGTGGCGTGACGCCAGTTCACCACCACTGTGTGCAGCAGTCGACGCTGTGCGCATCACGGGGTCGAGGAGTCCGGCATCGACCGCGACAGAAGTGACTCCGGCCAGGATCCGGAAGAGGTCCTCAGCAGTGGGCGCCAGAAGTGAGATGCGATGGAGACGCCGGCCTTCCCGACAAGTTCACGATGCCACCCGAAGTACCGAAGGTCGGCATGTCCTCATGAGCGAGGACGTGATGACCCTCACACGGCGGGCTCCAACAGGCGCGGAACCGCGCGTTCTCACCCGGTCGGGCGGTTGTCCGAGTGCATGGGATCGGACAGTCAGGTACCGGTCGCTGATGAGGTCATCGGCAGCGCCTATCAGCGTAACCGCAGGTCATGAAAATGCCATGAGTTCGTTCACAGTCACTCGGCGAACAGAGCAGCCACCTCGAGACACCTTGGCAGGGAGGTCATCCGCATGGCGTGGGACGAGTGGGAGCAGCTCAAAAGTGCGGCTGCGGAGCAGCACTCGACGCAGATGCAGCTGAACCACGTACCACTCGATCCCGGAGGTGGCGGCGGAACGCTGGTGTCGAACAAACCGGCTTGGACGAAGGCCGGTCAGGACGTCGGCTCGTTACGTGACGACATCAGCAAGGCGATGGGGAAGCTGGAGGACGGCCAGAAGGGCCTCGGCAAGGACGCCGGCTGCCTGACCGCGGCGGCCCACAAGGACGTGTACGCCTCCTGGGAGACCTACATCGGGAAGGTCAGCGGGCGTTGCGGGAAGATGTCCGGTCTGCTGGAGAAGGCGGGCAGCGACCAGCTGAAGACCGACGAATCGATCCAGGTCGAGATCGGAAACCTGAAGGTCGAGTACGCGGACACGCCGGCGGTCGGCGGTCAGGGCAAGGAACGGTGACGAGAGGTCATGGATCTCGCAACGCTCAAGTCCCTCAAGCCGAACGAGTACTCCGAAGCAGCGGACGGATACCGCAGTGCTTCCGACATGGCGAGCGCGGCCAAGGACCGAATCGAGAACCAGATCTCCGTGGCCATGAGGAACTCCCTGAAGGGCGAGGCAGCCACCGCGGCTGTCAAGCAGTTGGGGGAGTTGGGCAAGAACTTCCACTACATCCAGGTCGAGTGCGGTCTCGTCAGTACGGCGCTCGAAGCCTTCTCCTACGAACTGGGAGCTGCCAAGAACAAGTTGGACGCTGCCCTTGAGGGCGCCAAGGCCGCGAACCTGACGGTCAACAGTGACGGCTCGATCACCTATCCGTCGGCAGGAGAAAAGGGTGAGGACGGCAAGATCCCTGAAGGCGGCACGGCGAGTGGCCTGACGGATCCCGCGGCCTCCGCAGTGAGCCGTCAGGCGGCCCGGTTCGATCCCAATCCCCACCGCGTCCTCGCCCAGGACTACGCGGACCAGATCGCCGCTGCCCTCAAGGAAGCCACGGAAGCCGACGAGAAATGGGCACCGAAACTGCGGGCGCTGAAGGCGGACGACGATCTCACCGTTTCTGACAGGGACTGGGCCGACGCGTCCTCGGACACGAAGGGCGTGAGTGACGCGGGCAGGAAGTACCTCGACTCCCTGCCGCAGCCACCCAAGGACGGCGGCCCGAAGGACAACGCGGAGTGGTGGAAGGGGCTCACCGCGGAGGAGCAGGTCGCCTGGGTCTCCATGCAGCCTGCCGCCGTGGGCGCGCTCGACGGGTTGCCCGCCACGGTTCGGGACGAGGCGAACCGGATGGTGCTGGCCGAAGCCCGCGGCGTCGCGCAGGGTGAGTACGACACCTGGCTGAAGAAGCACCCGGAGCCCGAGCGGTTCCAGCCCTACATCAATCCCTATACCGGGACTGTGATGAAGGGTGTCAATGTCGAAACACAGGCGTGGAAGGACTGGGAAGAGGCGCGGAAGAACGCTCACAAGTCTCTCGACGGCATGGATGCGATCCAGAGACGCTTCGACGCCACCGGCACGAACGGACTGCCCGAGGCCTACCTGCTGGGATTCAGCACAGAAGGCGACGGGCGCGCGATCGTCGCCAACGGCAATCCGGACACCGCGGACCACACGGCGGTTTACGTTCCGGGCACGACGTCGGAGCTGGGGAACATCGAGGGCAACATGAACCGGATGGCTGACGTCTGGCGCACAGCAAATAACGAAGCTGACGGAAAGTCCGTTTCCACCATTACCTGGCTCGGCTACGACGCACCTGACAGCGTTGCCAAGGACGCACCGTTCGAACACTACGCATACGACGGTGCTCCAGCATTCCGTGGTTTCATGGACGGACTCGACACGTCACATTCGGGAGCCACGCCGTCGCATACCACTGTGATCGGCCACTCATACGGATCGACCCTGGTCGGTTCTGCGGCGCAAACGGGGCAACTCAACGCCGACGACATCGTCTTCGCAGGCAGTCCTGGCGTGAAAGTTTCCGGTGCCGATGAGATGGACGTCCCCAAGGGGCACGTGTGGAACCAGGAGGCCGAGAGAGACCCTGTTCCGGACCTCGGCCGCTGGGGCCACGGCGGGGACGGCTTCATCATCCCCAGCGATCAGGAATTCGGTGCCAACCAGATGACCACGGACACCGAAGGCCACAGTAGTTACTGGGATAAGGACGACAAGGGTCCCTCCCAGAGTCTGCTGAACCAGGCCTTGGTCGTCGTCGGGAAGGGAGACAGCGTGGCGCTGAAGCCGCCGCCCGACCCCTGGGCGCATGTGAAGTAGAGCAGACCGACGCACAGCCCGACAACGTAAGGCTCTCCGATATGAAGACCAAGATAAGTGCTTTGGCGCTCGCCGTACCCATTACCCTCGCTACCCTTACCGGATGCAGCATGACCGACAACAACTCCGATGAAATCCCCTTCGCCGGCACGAGCAATTCAAGGGATGCATCCGATGCGATGGAAAAGGTCTCCAGCGGTATCTACGACCTGATCGGCGTCAAAGGAAAGGCATCCGACAATCGTCCGGGAGTCTCAGACTGCTCGGACAAGGATGCGAAGACACACTTTCGCATCTTCCACCCATGGAGCTTTTACCCTGCATCAGCGAGCGACCTCGACGTAGCAATGGAACGACTCAAGAGGGAACTGCCGAAGCATGGGTGGGAGATCGTCACATATGGGCCGGATACCAGCAAGAACAAGAACATCAACCTGGTCGCTGACAACGACAATGAGAAATCCAGCGTAAAAATCACTCAGATGTCGAAGAACGACCCTCCGAAACTGAGCCTGATGGTCGTGTCCGGCTGTTACAAGGTCCCGGACGGCGAAGAAGTAGAGCGCTTCTGAAAATGAAGAGCCTCCAGGATGCCCGGTGCGCGGGCTGGTCCACGTCCCCGCGCACCGGGCGTCCGGCTCTCAGCCCGCTGTTCCCTCCCCCTCCCGGCAACGGAAGCAGCGGCAAGGTGGCCATGAGAAGGCGTCCCCTAGGGCGGTCGGGTCATCGCCGCCGCCATGGACGCTGACCCGGGTCGTGCTGACGCGCCGTCCGTTCCCGTCCACGCGGTACGTGCGCAGCATCAGGCGGGAAGCGCCCGGTTCCGGTGGGGTGCCGGCGTTCACCGCTTCCCCTCCCCCGCCGGGGAACGGTGGCAGGCGCAGTCGCAGCGGCGCACCAGCGGCAGGCGGCCCCCGGTGTGCGGCACCGGGATGTCCCCTGGGCGACGGCATTCGCCGTGTACGTCCTCGTATTCCGGCCGGTGTGCCAGCATGCACTCCGGGGACAGTTCCCGGGCGCTCACCCCTCGCCCCCTGCTCGGCCGGACGGCGACAGGACGGTGAGGACGTCCGACTGCGGCGGGTAGTGCGCGGCGCACGCCTGGCACGCGTACACGACGAAGCCCGGCCCCGAGTTCTGGTGCACCACGGCGACCACGACCGGGGCCCCGGTGGTCACCTCGCACCGCACGCACATCCGCACGGACGGGCGGGGCGCCTTGTCCTGTGCCCCCATCACGCAGCCCTCTCCGTGCCGAGCGCACGCCGGTCGAGGTCGACACCGAAGTCCGCCGCGAGGACCAGGGCGGCACGGCGCCGCGCCTACCGCGCCCGCTCGCGTTCCCTCTCCCTGTCCTCCCGTTCCGCCGCGAGCACGTAGGGGCGTACGGAGACCGTGGCCCGGCCGTCGAGCGGCACGGGGAGCCCGTACGGGGAGCGGTGGGCGGGAAGCGGTACGGCGACCGCCTCCGTCGTCTCCGCCTCGCACGCGAGGAACCCCACGGTGGGACTCGCGCCTGCCCGGTGCCGGCCGTTGCCGGGCGTGCACGCGCCCAGGATCCAGCGCAGCAGCGCATGGATAATGCTCACTGTCATCAGCTCCTCAGAGGCTGGTGGCCATGCCCCCGGACGGCGCCTACCGTCGCGGGGGTCTTCTGTCGGCATCGACTGTACGGCAACTTGGTACGTGTTAGCACGTCTTTAGACGTGAAGGGTCGACCTATGCTGGCTTGAGCTGCCCTTTTACGCTCCAGGGCATGATAGAGATCGACCGGGAGAGCATCATCCCGATGTACGTGCAGCTGGCCTCCGCCTTGCGCGAGCGCATCCGACGCGGCGAGATCCCGGTCGGCCGGCGCATTCCCTCTCACCACGAGCTGGAGCAGGAAACGGGCGGAGCGGTCAGCCGCCGCACCATCAAGTCCGCCATCGAGGCGCTGCAAGCCGAGGGAATCGTTCAGGGAGTTCAGGGCAAGGGCGTATTCGTCATCGCCATGCCCGCCGCTACATCAGAGGGCGATGAGTCCAGCGACTGAGGGGCACGTCCGTATCACGCTGAATTCGCTCATGGGGCTGGCCCCCGGATCGCAGGACCCGACGGAGTCGTAGGGAGAGGCAGCCGCCCTCGCGTTCAGCTCCCTGTGCGGGGGAACGTCACCTCCACGCGGCGGTTCTTCTTGCGGCCGGCCTCGGTGGAGTTGTCCGCGATGGGGTACTGCTCGCCGTAGCCGCGTACGTCGAAGGTGATGTCCGGGTCGTTCAGTTCGTCGTCCAGGGCCGCCTGTACGGCGTTGGCGCGCTGGCGGGACAGGACGTCGCCGTGGGCCGAGGAGCCCAGGTTGTCGGTGAAGCCGAAGACGCGGATCCTCGTGGCGTTCTGCTTCTTGATCTCCTCGGCGATCGCTCCGATGCGGGCCTTGGACACCGCGTTCAGCTTGGCGCTGTCCTTGCCGAAGAGGACCTCCGCCTGGAGGGCGAACGTCACGTCCGCGTTGGTGTCCTCCCGGCGTTCCTCGCCAGTCTGGTCCTCCACGACTTGCTTGATGTCGAGGACCTTGGGTTCGGCCAGGGTGCCGCCTTCGGGAAGCTTGAGGTCGGGGTCGTTGGGGTCGACCTCCACCGGGGCGGTGGCGGTGGGTTCGGTGCCCGGGGGGACGCTGGGTGCGTCGTCGGCGTGTGCCGCGGGGGTGGCGAGCAGGCAGGTGGCGGCCATTGCCGTCGCCACGGCCAGGGCGGTTCGGGTAGAGATCATGGGGAGCCTCACCCGGAGATCTGGACGGGGGCCGAGGCGAAGGTGGGCAGCTGGAAGGTGACTTCGGTCGTGTCGGTTGGCGGTGCGGGGAACTGCAGGAAGACCGAGAGCGATTCACCCGCCTTCAGGGAGGAGAAGCCCGTGGTGGTGAGCGGTCGTCCATCCGTGTCACGCAGGACGTAGTAGCGCTTCTTCGTCTTGCTGTCCACGAGCGTGGCACCGCCGAGCGACATGCCGTGGCGCAGGATCTCCGTCTCGTTTCCCCGCACCGCAGCAGGCACCGTGATCCGTTCTGCCCCATCGTTCTTCAGAGTGCCGCTTACGGTGAGGAACCCACCCGAGTCCCGCTCGGCAGCGGTCACTTGGAAGAGCAACCCGTTGGACCCCTTGAGCTCAGCCAGGGGGGTCTCAGCCTCCCCTTCTTGGGTACTGGGCTTGGGTCCACCTTCCTGGGAAGCGGACGCTGAGGTCTCCGGCTTCTTGTCGTCGTCACCGCCGGCTCCGCAACCGGCCACACCGAGGGCCAGAGCGGCCGCAACGGTCAGAACCGCCATCCCCCTGCGAGCCTTTGTTGTGAACCGCATGCTCATGAATCCGCTTCCTTCATCGTTCGTCGTCGCTTGTCAGTCGGCCAGGTGAACGTCGAAGAGGTCCTGGGGTTCCGGGAGGCCAGTCGGGTCTTCCGGATCCGGAGTCCAGGTGCCGCCGCCCTCACACGTGAGCTGCGGCAGCTCGTCGTCCTCCGCTCCCTCGGCAGGCGGTTCGGTCTCCCCACCCTCAGCAGGCGGTTCGGTGCCCCCGCCCTCGACAGGCGGCTCGAACGTACAGAGCGCCTCGATGACGGCGGATGCGCTCTCGGTGGACTTCATGCTTTCGGTGCCGGGCACGATGGAGTCCCCGACGGTCTTGTTGGTCTCGACGGTGACCGTGTAACCGAGGAGACCGTCCGCGTGGCACCCGTCCACAGCGGCATCGTTCTGGGCGGCGAGTTCGGACGCCCGCCAGCACGAGTCGACGATGCCTTCCGCGTCACCCTCGAAGATGCGCTGCCACACCGCCGGGTCTCGTACGTTCTCCACCCAGGCGTCGGCGAGCTGGTCCCGGGTGTCCTGAGCCGCCGCCAGCGCTGCCGCGTCGGCTGCCGTCTGGGCCCCGTTCCGATTCGCCGCGGCCTGGCCGACCGCCAACCAGGCGAACGCGAGAAAGAGCAGGCCCGCCACCACCATGATGTAGATGGGGAAGGCCTGCCCTGCGTCGCCGGTCGAACGAACGCGCCTCAGCCGCCGACGACCTCGTTGATCTTGTCCGTGATCGCGGTGTAGATCGTGTTGCCGATGTCCGTTCCCGTGATGGCCAGCACGATGGCCACCACCACCGCGATGATCCCCAGGTACTCCACCGCCGTCTGGCCCTGGTCCCCCCGGCCGGCTCGGGCGGCTCGGGTCCTGAGGGACGCGACGGTGGTGTCGATCCAGTTGGTCATGGGGGTTCCCTCCGCTGGTCGCGCTGCCGGCGCGAGCAACGTACGTCGTGGGGGTGGGGGCGGCCGAGGGTCCCGGGGCCCATTTCCGGGCCCAATCCGGGCCCATTCGTCCGCTCATCACATGGCTCCCAGCCACTTGGCGGCCGCCTGCGCGCGGTCGGTGCTGTGGAGCTTGGCGAAGATGCGGTTGATGTGGTTCTTGACCGTCTTCTCGCTGATGAAGCAGGTGGCGGCGATCTGCTGGTTGTTCATGCCGGATGCGATGAGGTCCATGATCTCCGCCTCCCTCACGCTGAGTCGGAACCCCCGACGTGACTGTCCCACAGGCGATTGCAGTTGCGAAAGCCGTTTTCGGGAATCCGCGAGAAATGGGGATGGTGAGGCTACGTCATGATGTGCAGTCGCACTGGAGCGCAGTCGGGTCAGGACCGCTGTCGCCGCCGTCGGGGTGAAGTGGGCCCGGCCTCGCCTGATGTCGTGCACCGCCGACAGCAGTTCCTCCACGGTGAACTCCCCGTGGACCAGGTAGCCTCCGGCGCCCCGGCGCAGCGCCTCCTCGACGATCTCCGACTCGCCGCTGTAGGTGAGCATCAGGACCGGGGCGATCGGCACCAGGTGGGGCAGGGCGGAGAGGCCGTCCACGCCGGGCATGCGGACGTCCAGCAGGACGAGGTCGGGCCGGTGGTCGCGGGCGGCCTCGTAGGCCTCGCGGCCGTCGGCCGCCTCCGCGACGACGGTGATGTCGTCGCGGCCGGAGAGGAGGGCCGTGAGGCCGGCGCGGACGACGGGGTTGTCGTCGGCGATCACCACGCGCAGCGGTGTGCGCGGGGTCGGCGGCGGCCGGAAGTCCTCGAAGGGGTCGGGGAGCGGGGGCGCGGGTGGTGACTGCGGTGGCCGGTCCGGCATGGGGGCCTCCTTTCGTCGTGTCCTCGTCGTGTCTGCGTCGTGTGTTCGGCTTGCTGACGTCTTGTGGGGTGCTTCATGGGCGGTGGGCTCCGGCCCCCTGTTCGGGGGGCGGCGGATCCAGCGGGAGTTCCAGGCGGATCTCCGTTCCCCGGGCGGCGGGACCGCGGCCGATGTGCAGGCGGGCGCCGAGGGAGGCGGCCCGTTCCGCCATGCCGACCAGGCCGAAGTGGCCGTCCCTGCGCAGTCGTTCGAGGGTGGTGCCGGGGGGCAGGCCGGGGCCGTCGTCCCGCACGCTGAGGCGGAGCAGGCCGTCGTGCGCTTCGGCCCGCACCTCGACGTGGCGGGGATCGGCGTGGCGGTGGGCGTTGTCCAGTGCCTCCGAGGCGATGGTGCGGAGCTGGCGGGCGACGGGGGGCGGCACGGGGAGGGTGCTGCTCCCCGCCGGTGGGTGGAACGTCGCCGGGCGGCCGGTGCGGGCCGTGAACTCCGCCACGGCTGACGACAGTTCCTGCAGGAGGTCGGCGCTCCGGGCCGGGGCCGGGTCGCGGCGCAGGTCCGTGAGGAGTTCGCGGGACTCGGCGGCGGCCCGGCGTGCGGCCCTGGCGACCAGGTCGGCCTGCTGCCGTACCCGCTCCGGGTCCGTGGTCGCCGCGCCCGCCGAACGGGCGAGGCCCTCCGCCGCGAGCGCCAGGCCGTGCAGGGTCTTGGCCACGGAGTCGTGCATCTCGCGGGCCAGCCGGGCGCGCTCGGCCGCGACCGCCTCGGTGGCGGCGAGACGGGCCCGGACGGCGCTCAGGGCCTGGGTGGCCGAGCCGAAGCGGAGCATGAGGCTGCGCAGGGTGGACCCCATGGCGCCCGTGATGACGCACAGCCCGGGCAGGAGCAGCCGTTCCGCGAGGCTCGTCTGCGGGCCGTCCTTCAGGGCCGCGTAGACCAGCAGCAGGATCAGCGACTGGAGGGAGGCGAAGCAGGCGGCGCCCCGCCAGCCGTAGACGATGCCGGCGAGGAGCGGGGTGCAGACGCTGACGTAGGCGAGGGTCGTGTCCGGGCCCGCGGAGACCAGCAGCAGGGAGCCGAAGAGGGTGTCCACGGCCAGCAGGGTGGGGTGGCGCAGGAGGAGGGCGCCGAAGCGCTCCCAGTCGCGGAAGAGGACGTAGGAGCCCATGAAGGTGACGACGACGGCCGCCCCGACCAGGCGGACGCCCAGGCCCGGGGAGGCGTTGAGGAGGGCGGCGGGGGCGGCCAGGGCGATCATGGCGAGGCGGAAGCCGAAGACCTGGCGGCACATCGCCTGGAGGGCGTTGAGCTGGAGCGGGATGGGTGTGCCGGGGCCGTCGCCGCCCTGTGAGGCGGTCGCCGATGCGCCGGTGGCGGTCGCAGCCGTCGTGGTGGTGGCGTCCGCGGCTGGCGTGCCGGTGGCGCCCGCCGTGGTGGCGTGCCCCAGCGGGGAGGCGTCCGCCGCCGTGGCGGTCGCGTCCGCCGTGCCCGTGTGCTCCGGCGTTCCAGTGTGCTCCGCCGCGCCGGTGGACCCCGCCGGGGCGGCGTCGGCCGGGTGGGTGCCGGTGTCGGTGCCGGTGTCGGGTGGGGCGTCGTCGTGCGGGGAGTCCGCGGGGTGGGGCTCGCGGTGTGTGACGTGGGCCGTGCGGGCCGGGGCCGGTACGGGCGGACCGGGGCGGCGCCTCAGCAGGCCGCCGTGTCCCCTCGTGAGCGCCGTCAGCGTCGTCATCGCCGTCACCCCGTCCGCCTAGTCGCCCGTGAGAGGGCTGAAGTCCGTGCCGGAGCCGAGCAGCAGGCCCGCGCCGAGCAGGAGCATGGTGGCCGGGACCATGAACGTGGTGATCATCAGCGTGGCCCGGGGAACCGCGCGGGCCGCCCGCCGCCGGGCGTTCTGGGCGTCCGTCCGGCGCATGTCCTTGGCGATCGCGACCAGCGTGTCGACGATCGGCGCGCCCAGTTCCTCGCCCTGCTGGAGCGCCGTGACGAACATGGCGACCTGCTCGGAGTCGTTGCGGCGGCGCAGCTCGGCGAAGGCCTGGCGGCGGCTCATGCCGAGGTCCATCTGGCGCAGGGTGATGCGGATCTCGTCCGCCCAGGGGCCCTCGTACTTCGACGCCACCCGGTCCAGGGCCTGCCGGAAGCCGAGGCCCGCGCTGACCACGACCGCGAGGACGTCCAGGAAGTCCGGGAGCGTCCGCTCGATGACGTCCTTGCGGACGCGGATCGCCGACCAGATGCCGACCTCGGTCCAGAACACCCCGAAGGCGAAGAGGAGGAGGGCGACGAGGAGGTCGCCCCGCAGCAGGAACACGATGCCGCCGAAGCCGCCCAGGGCGCCGTACACCGCGCGGCGGGCCGCGTAGCGGTCGATGGTCAGGCCGCCCGGGTTGCCCGCCAGGTCGATCCTGCGGCGGTACTTGGCGACCTGCCTGGGGCCCATCAGGCGCAGCACGGCGGGCGCGTACCGCATGCCGAGCCGGTCGACGAGCGAGTCGACGGCGCCCGTGCGGGTGGAGCCGACCTCCAGGGCGAGTGCCAGGTCGGGGGGCAGCCGGGCGTCCGACCGGTACATGCGCAGGCCGGTGAAGACGCCCCAGACGGCGAGGCCCATGACGAGTGCGAGCAGGAGTCCCATGGTCCGTGTCCCTCCCCGCCGCTCAGACGTCGATCCGGGACATGCGGCGGATGAGGAGGAAGCCGACCGCGTACAGGGCGAAGGCGGTGATCACGGCGGCCTGGCCGAGCGGGGAGCCGGTCATGCGGTCCAGGGCGCCGTCCTTCACCCCGTTCATGAGGAAGAGGGAGCCCACCCCCAGCACCGGCACCGCGTACGACGTCATGCTCACCTGCGACAGCTGCGTCCGCACCTCCCGCCGGGTCTCCTTGCGCTCCTCCAGCGTCTCCGTCAGGTTCCGCAGCGCCCCCACGACCTGCCCGCCGGCCCGGTTGGACAGCACCAGCGTCGTGACGAGGACGACGAGCTCGCGGGACGGGAGGCGGTCGGCGAGTTCGCCCAGGGCGTCGTCCAGGGAGTGGCCGACGGCCAACTGGTCGGCGACCTTGGCCAGTTCCTCGCCGGCCGGGGCCTCCAGCTCCTCCGCGGCCATGCCGATCGCGGTGCGCAGGGCGAGGCCGGCGTGGGTGGCGTTGGCGAGGATGCGGGCGAGTTCGGGGAGTTGGTTGATGAAGCGTTCGATGCGTTTCTGGCGCTGCCAGTTGAGGAACTGCCAGGCCGCCCAGACGCCGAGGAGGCCGGCCAGGGGGCCGAAGAAGGGAGCCAGGGTGGCCTGGCCGATGAGCCAGAGGGCGGCGACCGCCGCCAGCATGCCGGCGAAGAACTCGCCCGGCGTGACGTCCAGGCCCGTGGCGGTCAGTTTCCGCTCCAGGGTGCGGCCCAGGTTCGTACGGCGCAGGCGGCGGTCCAGGTCGCGGAAGCGGCGCCGGCGGCCGGTGCGCGGGGGCTGCCCGGTGGCGGAGAGGCGGTCGACGAGCGCCGCGCGCTGGGCGCGGCCCCGTGCGTAGGTGTGCAGGCCCGCGACGGCCAGGACGCAGGTCAGGAGGGTCACGCCGGTGGTGAGGGTGATCAGGTTGTTCAGATCCATGGGCCGCGTCCTGTCCGTCCTGTCTGTCCTGTCCGTGCTTGCGGGCGAGGTGTGCTGCGGTGCCGGGGCGCCGGCCTACCTGGCCTCCCGGGTCGTGAGTTCGTCGAGCGTGCGGGCCACTCCGAAGGCCTGCGGAACGGGCTGGCCGGCCATGTAGAGGCGGTCGGCGGCGCGGCGCGGGAGGGGGGAGTACGCGAAGGCGCCGTGGATCCGGCCGTCGGCCGTCATGGGCCGGGCGTCGAAGCGGGCGATCGTCGCGAGGCGGTACGGTTCGCCGCCGTGGCTGTCGAGGAGCGCGATCTCCGTCACCCGCCGTGCCCCGTCGGCGAAGCGGGTGAGCTGGACGATGACGTCCACCGCGCTGTTGATCTGGTCGTGCAGGGCGACGAAGGGGATCTCGACGTCGGACATCGAGGCGAGGGTCTGCAGCCGCATGAGGGCGTCCTCCGCGCTGTTGGCGTGGACCGTGGCCAGGGAGCCGTCGTGGCCCGTCGACATCGCCTGGAGCATGTCGAGCGACTCGCCGCCGCGGACCTCGCCGACGACGATGCGGTCGGGGCGCATGCGCAGCGAGTTGCGGACCAGGTCGCGGATGGTGATGCGGCCCTTGCCCTCGACGTTCGGGGGGCGGGATTCCAGGCGGACCACGTGGGACTGCTGGAGCTGAAGTTCCGCCGAGTCCTCGATGGTGATGATGCGTTCGCCGTCGGGGATGAGGCCGGAGAGGGCGTTCAGCAGCGTCGTCTTCCCCGTGCCCGTGGCGCCCGAGACGATCACGTTGAACTTCGCCTGCACCAGGCCCGCCAGCAGGTAGAGCATGGGCTCGTCCAGGGAGCCGAAGCCGACCAGCTCGTGCAGGGTGAAGGAGCGCGGGAAGCGGCGGATGGTGAGGATCGGGCCGGTCAGGGAGAGCGGGGGGATGATGACGTTGACGCGTTCGCCGGACGGGAGGCGGGCGTCGACCATCGGGTTGGTCTCGTCGACGCGGCGGTTGACCGTCGAGACGATGCGTTCGATCGTCTGCATCAGCTGGTCGTGCGACGCGAAGCGGAGGGGGAGCTGCTCCACCCGGCCCGCCCGCTCCACGAAGATCGCGTCGGGGCCGTTCACCATGATCTCGGTGATGGACGCGTCCTCCAGGAGCGGTTCGAGGATGCCGAGGCCCAGGGCCTCGTCCACCACCCGGCGGATCAGCTGCGCGCGTTCCCCCGTGGACAGCACCGGGCCCTCGCGGCTGATGATGTGCCCCAGCACCCGTTCCAGGCGGGCCCTGCGCTCGGCCGCCGCCAGCGAACTCATCTCCGCGAGGTCGATCTCCTCCAGCAGTTTGGCCCGGTAGGAGGCGACGAGGTGGCCGTCCTCGCCCCGGCCGCGGGTCTCCTCGGGTGAGGTGATGCGTGCGCGCAGACTCATGTCCGGTGCCTTCCTTCCCCGACCGTCAGTGGTCGACCGGCATCGTGGCGGTCCTGTGGGCCTGGCCGAAGTCCCCGATGCCGGGGATGACGGACGGGATCGTGACGCTGGAGGTGACCCGGACCTCGTCGCCCAGGTCGTCGGGCGAGCAGCTGGTGCCGTCCGCCAGCCAGCCGCTGACCGCGTTCCGGCAGGCACCCTGGACGCCCTCGTCGAGCGACGCGCTGCGGGCCCCGGCGCGGGCCGCCGTCCCCGCCTGCTGGGCGGCGTACGCGACCAGGCCCAGCTGTACGGCGGCCAGGGCGACCAGCAGCAGGACCGGGAGGAAGCCGAGGTACTCCAGGGCGACCTGGCCCCGGTCACGCCTGCCGCGTCCGTACGCCATGTCAGTCGTCCTCTTCCTCTACGGCTCCGGCGTGGCCCTTCACGTCGAACGAGAAGGCGAACGCGCCCGGGAAGAGGACCGGGACGTGCAGGGTGACCGTCGCCGTCACGTACCCCGTCGACGACGGGCAGCTGACCTCGGCCCCGGAGGTCCACGCGTCCGGCAGCTTGTCCCGTCCCGCCTGTTCGCACACGGCCTGCCGCTCCCCCCGGTGCGCCGCCGTCCCCGCCCGCACCGCCTCGTCGGCAGCATTCCCCGCGAGCGTGAAGGTGTACCCCAGGAGCACGAACTGCCACACGACCACCAAGGTGATGATGATCAGCGGGGTCATCCCGAGGAACTCGACGGTGACCTGACCCCGGTCCCGGGCGCTCCGCCCGGCCCGGAACGGCACGATCCGCCCGGCGCGGAGGGTCGCTGCCCGTCCGGCCCGGGAGGTCGCGATCCGTCCGGCCCGGAGGGCCCCTGCCCGCCCAGCTCGCAAAGGCACCGTCAGTCCCTCCTCCGCCGGAAACCCGCCGCTCCCCCGTCGCCGCCCCGTCCCCGTCCGCCCCGGCGCTGCACGGCGCCTTCCGGCGCCTTGACCAGCCCCAGCTCCCCCGCGAGCGCCCACATCGCCTGGCGGACGGTGCTCTTGGCGTCGATGGCGTGCACGCGGCCGGCGTCGACCGCGGCCTGGAGTTCCTTGAAGTGCGCGGGGATCGTGGTCGTGGCGATGCCCGTGCCGGTGATCTTCTGGATGAGCGCGGGCTGGATCTCGGTGGCGCGGCTGTGCCGGTTGACGACGACCGTGGTCTCCTCGGCCTTGCGGATCTGGAGGCGGTCCCACATCCGGACGGTGCGCTTGGCGCCGCGGACGGCGACCACGTCGGGGGTGGTGACCAGCAGGGCCGTGTCGGCCATCTCCACGGCGGCCGCGCCGGCGCCGCCGAGCTGGGCGCCGCAGTCGACGACGACGACCTCGTAGCGGGAGCGCAGGGCGCCGAGGATCTGGCGGGCGGCGCGGTCGGTGACCTCCTCGCCGCGTTCGCCCTCGCCGGGGGCGAGCAGGAGGGCCACTCCGGTGTCGTGGCGGAAGACGGCCTCGGCGAGGATGCGGGGCGAGATGTCGGTGATGGCGGCGAGGTCGGCGACCGAGCGGCGGAACTGGACGTCCAGGTAGGAGGCGACGTCACCGGTCTGGAGGTCCATGTCGACGACGGCGGTGGGGCGGCCGGAGGCCTGGGCGGCGAGGGCCAGCTGGACGGCGAGCAGGGTCGTGCCGACGCCTCCCTTGGCGCCGCTCACCGTCACGACGGTGCCGCCGACGCCGGTGAACACGTCGGCGCCGTGGCCGAGGTGCCGTCGTACGCCGACCGACCACTGGGCGACCGCCTGGACGCGGCTGGCCAGCTCCTCGTAGTGCAGCGGGAGGGTGACCAGGCCGCGTGCGCCGGCGTCCATGGCCGCGGCGAAGAGGCCGGAGCTCGCGTCGGTGGTGACGAGGATGACGCCGACCGCCGGGAAGCGCAGGGCGACCTCGCGGACCAGCTCCAACGCCGGTACGGGACCGATGCGTTCGTGGACGATCACGACCTCGGGCAGTTCGTCGACCGACTCGGCGGCGAGGCGGGCGAGGGTGTCGGCCAGTTGGGTGGAGTCGGCGACCGGGGTGACCGGTTCGGCGTCCGGGAGCTGGCTGAGCAGGGTGGTGAGGGAGCGGACCGCGTCCGCGTCGCCGACGGCCGGGAGGATCCTCGTGGGCATGGCGGGCGGCCTCTCACTTGTCCGTGGCGAGTTCGTACGTGCGGTCCTGCTCGGGGACCGTGGTGGCGCTGCCGGGCGCCACCAGCGCCAGCCGGACCCGCTTGGCGAACGACTCGGCGTAGGTGATGCGCTGGGCGTCGAGGGTGGACAGCGCGAAGGTGATGGGGACCGCGTCGGTGGGCTGCTGCCCGCGCTTGTCGGGGTCGGGCTCGAGGGCGGTCAGTTCGCCGACGTCGAGGACGCGGGCGTGGGTGACGATGATCTTCGACTGGTCGGGGTCGGTCTCCTTGGCGCCCTCGAAGGTGGCGTAGACGTTGACGGAGGAGCCCGGGGTGATCTTGCCGGCCACGCCGGTCGCCGCGTCGATCATGATGGCGACCTCCTGCTGGCCGGGCTGGAGGGCGGGCTGGTCGACGACCATGTCGCTCTGGAGCAGGGAGCCCTTCTTCAGGGTCGTCACGGCGATCTTGCCGCGGACGGCGGCGAGGTCGGTCACCGCGTTCTCGGAGAGCCACCGCTCGGGCATCTCGATCTTCTCGAACTGCCCCGGGGTGAGCGCGGTGTAGGGCGCGATGTCGGACTTGATCCGGTACGCGGCGACCTCGGGGCCGACCTTGGACTCCACGTCGTCGATGACGGAGAGGACGCCGGCGAAGGCGCCGAGGGCGCACAACACCGACAGGAGCAGGAGGATCACGCCGCGGCGCTGACGGGAGTTCATGAGCCGTGCAACCTCGTCGGGGGTCGGGTCGAGCGGACGGGAACGGGCGGAGCGGTGGATCTCGTTCAGTCACCGGCGGTGAGCGCGCGGCTGTGGCGGCCGCCGGCGCCGAGTGCGGGACCGTTGCGGTTGCCCGCGCCGAGCGCGGGACCGTGACGGCCGCCCGCGGCGAGTGCGGGACCGTGACGGCCGCCCGGGGTGAGTGCGGGGCGGGCGGTCTCGTGGGCGGGTGGCGGGGTGGCGGAGCAGAAGACGCAGCGGTCGCCGATGACGTCGATGCCGCACCAGTGGCAGACGGTCTGCCGCACGGAGGTGACCAGTTGGTAGAGGACGGACAGGTCGGGCAGGTAGGCGCAGAACTCGATCAGCTTGGCGGTCCCCCACCAGCCGGCGGACTCGGCGGGCAGTTCCGCCTCGCGCAGGCCCTGGGCCTTCCAGGCGGGGGCGAGGGTGCCGGTGACCCAGTCGGAGGCGAGCTGTCCCCTGGCGACCAGCATCCAGGTCCCGAACTCGGGCCCCTCCAGGGTGGTGTCCGGGCCCGCCTTCACCAGGTGCGGCTGGGGGTGGGCGAGGACGCCGAAGTGGCTGCCCGGGACCCATGACCTGGCGTGCGACTTCAGGCCTACGGGGATCCGGTCGAGGCGGGCGACGGAGGCGAGCAGGGCGCCGGCGTGGACGTAGTGGGTGAGCAGCCGGCCCGCGGAGGCGAGCACGCCGGGGCTGAGGTCGCAGGAGGCGAGCTGGCGCAACTGCCGGGCCAGGACGGCGACTCCGAGCGGGGGGAGGTCGGAGCGGAACAGCGCGACGCGGTCGCTCTCCAGGAGGGAGCGGACGGTGTGCAGCCGGTGCTCGACGGCGGCGGGGACGGCCCGCGAGTACACGACGACGACGTGCCCGTGCTGCTCGACGAGCATCTGGACCTCGGCGACGGCCTGGTCGAGGGGCCGGCGGTCGAGGCCGTCGAGGACGGCGGCGGGCAGGGTCCGCTCGTCCTGCGGCGGCAGTGCGAGGTCGGCGCCGGTCACGGCAATGGCAGTTGGCACGCGCAGCTCCCCGATTCCCGCGGTCCGGCCCACCGGCGTTACTCCGGTGCACCGGGGTGACTTCATTGCGTGACTACCTCAGCACTGTATCCACGCCCCTGTGGCCGGAGAACCACTTTCCGTGGCTGTACACCAACTGCTCTTCCCTCGATTCCAGCCATACCGGGACATGTCGTGCACACGGACCCTCCACGGGCGCACGTCTTGACAACACAATTGGTCTGGACCAACTTGTTGTCATGTCCCCACACAGACGATCGACACGACTCTGGTCGGGCGCGGTGACCGCCGCCCTGGCCCTCTCCCTGGCGGGCGCGGCTCAGGCGTCCGCCGCGGACACCAACAACATCCGCAACGCCGGCTTCGAGTCCGGTCTGGCCGACTGGACCTGCTCCGCGGGCAGCGGCACGACCGTCTCCTCCCCTGCGCACGGCGGCACCGCCGCCCTCAGGGCCACCCCGGCCGGCCAGGACAACGCCCGCTGCTCCCAGACGGTCGCCGTCAAGCCCGGTTCCACCTACACCCTGAGCGCCTGGGTCCAGGGCGGCTACGCCTACCTGGGCGCGACCGGCACCGGCACCACCGACGTCTCGACCTGGACCCCGGACTCCAGCACCTGGAAGCAGCTGTCGACGACCTTCACCACCGGCGCCTCGACCACCTCGGTCACCGTGTACCTGCACGGCTGGTACGGCCAGGCCGCCTACCTCGCCGACGACGTCTCCGTGTACGGCCCCGACGGTGGCGGTGGCGGCGGCCCGGCCCCCACGGTCCCGGCCGCCCCGAGCGGGCTCGCCGTCTCCGGCACGACGTCCTCGTCGGTGTCCCTCACCTGGAACCCGGTGTCGAACGCCACGGGTTACAGCGTCTACCGCGACGGCACGAAGGTGACGGCGGTGACCGGCACGACGGCGACCGTGACCGGACTCGCCGCCTCCACCTCCTACGGCTTCCAGGTCACCGCGACCAACGCGGCGGGCGAGTCGGTGAAGTCGGCGGCGGTGACGGGCAGGACGGCCGCGCCCGGCACGGGCGGCGGAGGCTCGCTGCCCAAGCACGCCGTCACCGGCTACTGGCAGAACTTCAACAACGGCGCCACGGTCCAGAAGATCTCCGACGTCCCCGCCCAGTACGACATCATCGCCGTGGCCTTCGCGGACGCGACGACGACACCGGGCGCCGTGGCCTTCACCCTGGACTCCGCCGGCCTGAACGGCTACACGGTCGACCAGTTCAAGGCCGACATCAAGGCCAAGCAGGCCGCCGGCAAGAAGGTCATCGTCTCGGTCGGCGGCGAGCGCGGCACGGTGTCCGTGAACGACTCGGCGTCCGCGGCCAACTTCGCGAACTCGGTGTACGCGCTGATGCAGACGTACGGCTTCGACGGCGTCGACATCGACCTGGAGAACGGCCTCGACGCGACGTACATGACCCAGGCGCTCAGGTCGCTGTCCGCCAAGGCGGGCCCCTCCCTGATCCTGACCATGGCCCCGCAGACGATCGACATGCAGTCGACGTCCAACTCCTACTTCCGGACGGCCCTGAACGTGAAGGACATCCTCACGGTCGTCAACATGCAGTACTACAACAGCGGTTCCATGCTGGGCTGCGACGGCAAGGTCTACAGCCAGGGCTCGGTGGACTTCCTGACCGCCCTCGCCTGCATCCAGCTGGAGAACGGCCTCTCCCCGTCCCAGGTGGGCCTCGGCCTGCCGGCCTCGACCCGGGGCGCGGGCAGCGGATACGTCTCCCCGACCGTCGTCAACAACGCCCTCGACTGCCTGACGAAGGGCACGGCCTGCGGCACCTTCAAGCCGTCACGGACCTACCCCGACCTGCGGGGCGCGATGACCTGGTCGACGAACTGGGACGCGACGGCCGGCAACGCGTGGTCGAACGCGGTGGGCCCGCACGTGCACGCCCTGCCGTAAGGCTCGCCGGAGGCCGAACGAACGGAGCCCGGTCCCCGGCGACACCGGGGGCCGGGCTCCCCTGCTGAGGAACGTCAGTCCAGGGGGAGCAGGGCGATCACGCCGACGGGGCGCTTCGACAGGGGCCTGCCCGGGTCGAGCGGCGGACGGCCGCCGCCCCAGGCGGTGGGTTCGGGGAGACGCAGCAGCGTGGAGCGGGCGCCGAGGTTCATCAGCAGGGTGACCGGGGGGATGAACAGCGACAGCGGGCCCCACCAGCCCCGCAGCGGGGTGTGGGCCCGCATCTCGCGGAAGGCCGCCGTTCCGCAGGGACGGCAGTACGCACCCTGCCGCCGCGGGAAGCGCGTCAGCACGATGACGCCCTGACGGCCCCGGACCGTCACGAACGCGGCGGGGGCGGCTCCGCAGACCTGGCACAGGGGGCGGGGGCCGGTCCCGGGTGCCGGTGCTGGTACGGCGTGGGTCCGGGCGCCGGGTGGTGGGGAGGTGGGGGTGTGCCCACGACGTCTCCGGGGTCGATCAGGCGGTCGGTGAAGCACCCTGTCCAGGCCCCGCCGGCTACCCCATCGGCCGGTAGTGACCGAGGACCCAGGCCAACTGGGCGAACCAGCCCGCCAGTCTCTCCCGCGGCCTGGCGTCCACCACGGTCTCGTAGAGCATGCCGTCGGCGTGGACGACCGCGACCATCAGCGCCTTGCCGTTGGGGCTCGCCTTGTAGTGGACGCTGCGGATCTCGGGCCAGTCGAAGTCCGCCGACACCCCGTCCACCTCGAAGGCGACGCCCGACGCGTCGACGACGATCGAGTTGTGACTGTCGACCGCCAGGAACTCCGGCCCGGTGGAAGCAGATCGGGGCGGCGGCACGGCGTACTGGGGCGCCTGGGCGGGATACGGGGGCGGCGGAGCACCGTAGTGCGGGGGCGGCGGGGCGCCGTACTGCGGGGGCGGACCGTACTGCGGCGGGGGCGGGCCGAAACCCGGGGGCGGCGGCTGGTGGGTCATCCGGTCGGTTCCTCGTGTGTCGCGGGCGGGGACGGAGTCTGTGCACATTCTTTCCCTCCCCTCTGAAACATTCCCCCCGCCCCGCCCCATCAATGAGGTGAGGGCAGTGTGGTGGAGGACGGCTCCACGGACCGGAGGGAGCTACATGAGGCAGGCCCGCGCGGACGAGTACGCGGAGTTCGCTGCGGCGCGCGCCGGGCAGTTGTACCGGTCGGCGTGCCTGCTCACCGCGGGGGACACGCACCTCGCCGAGGATCTGGTTCAGGAGACCCTCGGCAGGCTGTACCTCCGCTGGGGGCGCGTCTCCCGGGCCGACAACCCCGCCGGGTACGCGCAGACCGTCCTCACCCGCACCTTCCTCGCCCACCAGCGGCGGCGCAGCAGCACCGAACGCGCGGTGGACGTCTTCCCGGAGCGGGCCGACGGTTCCGCCGCCGACGTACCGCTGCGGCTCACGCTGATGCAGGCCCTCGGCCGGCTGCCCGCGAAGGACCGTGCCGTCGTCGTCCTGCGCTACTGGGAGGACCGGTCCGTCGAGGAGACCGCCGGCGCGATGAACGCCAGCTCGGCCGCCGTGCGGACGCGGTGCGTGCGGGCCCTCGGACGGCTGCGGGAGCTGCTGGGCGAGGACATCGGCGAGTACGCGCGCCCCTGAGAACTCCGCCCCCTACGACTCACTTTGCCCCTTTCGAATCGGAGACGGTGGTGTGCCATGCCCGTTGACCAGCACGATCCCTTCGAGGACCGGCTGTCCGCCGCCCTGCACCAGGCCGGCGGCGCCTTCGACGCCGACCGTGCCGCGCTCGCCGCGGCCGGCCGGGTGCGCGGGCGCCGGCTGCGGCTGCGGCGGCGGGCCGCCGTGGCGGGGGGTGCGGCGGGCCTCGCCCTCGTCGGGGTGGGCGGGGCGCTGCTCGTGCCCTCCGACGGGGACGGTACCGCGCGGAACGGTTCGGTCGCCGCGGCCGGGTCCGGCAGGCCGACGGCCACCGCCGTCCCCGCGGTCTCCGCCGACGAGATGGTCCGTACGCTCACGGAGCTGCTCCCCGAGGGGGAGGTGACCCGCGGCGCGGCGCGGGGGACGAACGGTGCGCTGCCGCCCTTCGCGCAGGTCGTCTTCGACGACGGCAAGGGCGCGGGGTCGATCTCGCTGCTCGTGGACCGGGTCACGCGCGGGAGCGGGAACGGAGAGGCCTTCGACCCGGCGGCCGAGGTCACGCCCTGCCCCGAGATGCAACTGCCCGACGCGGGCCCGGACAGCTGCGTCACGCAGACCCTGCCCGACGGGTCCGCGGTGACCCTCGTCCAGGGTTACGAGTACCCGGACCGCCGCGCGGACACCAAGGCGTGGAGCGCCGACCTGGTCACTCCGGCCGGGCAGCGGGTGAGCGTGAGCGAGTGGAACTCCCCCGCCGAGAAGGGAGAGCCCGTTTCGCGGCCCGAACCACCGCTGACCCTCGACCAGCTGAAGACGCTGGCCGCGGCGCAGGAGTGGCGCCGGGTCGCCGACGCCATCCCCGAGAAGACCCGGAAACCGTCACCGGCGACGTCGGACTCCGCCGGTGACACGACGGGCTTCGGGGGCCGGCGGATCCTCGCCGTCCTCACCGACTCGCTGCCCGACGGCCTGGAGGTCGTCTCCAGCGACCACCAGGAGACCGAGTTCGCCTACGCCGTCGTGGACGACGGCGAGGGCAGGAGCTACGTCCAGGTCAACATGCAGCACGACATGTCCGACGCCGCAGCCGAGCTCTACGGCTCCGACGCCGAGACCCTCCCCGACGGCACGCGCGTCACGACGCGGCAGGGTCCGGGCGAGAAGGGCGGCGAGGGCGTCGTGATGTGGACCGTGGACACGATGCGCGCGGACGGCAGGCGCGTGGTGGTCAGCGCCTTCAACTCCGGCAGCCAGACCGCGGCCGCGACCCGGCCCGAACCGGCCCTCACCGTGGCCCAGTTGCGGGAGATCGCGCTCAGCCCGCAGTGGGAGGTGCTCGGCGGCTGACCGGTGACGGGGCCGGCCGCCGCCCGCGGCCGGCTCCGTCGGCGGGCGGCGGGCGGCGGGTCCGGGGCCTCCCGGCCGTGCCGGGCTCGCCGGTCAGCCGTCAGCCGTCAGCCGTCAGCCGTCAGCCGTCAGCCGTCAGCCGTCAGCCGTCAGCCGAAGAAATCCGACCACGGCTGGTCCCAGATCTGCTTCACGCACAGCACCAGGAACAGCAGCCCGGCCGCCGCGAGCATCACGTTGCTCACCCACCCGTTGCGCCACTCCCGCGGCGTGCGCGCGGAGTTGAGGAGCCAGATCAGGGTGACCGCGAGGAAGGGCAGGAAGGCCGCGCCCAGCACGCCGTAGAGGATGATCAGGCGGAAGGGCTGGCCCTGGAAGAGCAGGACGATCGGCGGGAAGGTCAGCCACAGCAGGTAGGCGCGGAACGGCCAGGAACGCTCGCGCTCGCCGGAGGCGACCTCCGCGCCGGTCGTCCGCTCACCGCCGCGGGAGCGGGCGACGAAGTCGGCGAACATCAGGCTCACGCCGTGCCAGACACCGATCAGGGAGGTGTAGGAGGTGGCGAAGAAGCCGATGAGGAAGAACGTGGCGGTCGCCGAGCCGTACTCCTCCTCCAGGATGTCGCCGAGCTGGATCAGGCCCTTGTCGCCGCCGGCGATGGCCACGTTCGCCGAGTGCAGCAGCTCCGCGCCGACGAAGAGCATCGCGATGACGAAGACGCCGGTGGTGGCGTAGGCGACGCGGTTGTCCAGGCGCATCACCTTCATCCAGCCGGTGCCGGTCCAGCCCTTGGCGTTCACCCAGTACCCGTAGGCCGCGAGGGTGATGGTGCCGCCGACGCCGCCGATCAGACCGAGGGTGTTGAGGACCGAGTCCTTCTCGTCGGGGAGGACGGGCAGCAGGCCGGCGAGGGCGTCGGGGAGGTTCGGGGTGACCCGGACCGCCAGGTACACGGTCACCACGAACATGACGCCCACCAGGACCGTCATGACCTTCTCGAAGACCGCGTACTTGTTGAACCAGACGAACACCAGGCCCGCCAGTCCGCAGGCGACGCCCCACCACTCGAGGTCCATCACGCCGGGGAACAGCGCCTGGAGCGGCAGCGCGCTCGACGACATCGCCGCCGCGCCGTAGACGAAGCCCCAGACGACGGCGTAGACGGCGAAGAAGGACGTCGTCCAGCGGCCCAGGCTCGCCCAGCCGTCGAACAGGGTGCGGCCGGTGGACAGGTGCCAGCGGCCGGCCGCCTCCGCGAGGGAGATCTTCACCAGGCAGCCGAGGATCGCCGCCCACAGCAGCGTGTAGCCGAAGTTGCTGCCCGCGATGAGGGTGGCGACCAGGTCGCCGGCGCCCACGCCGGTCGCGGCGACCACGATGCCGGGGCCGATGTGGCGCCAACCGGACGTGCGGGGGGCACGGTGGTCGTCGTCGCGGCCGGATGGTGCCTCGGTGTCCGTGGGGTTTCCCGTGGTGTCCGCCATGAGGTTCAAGAAAACCCGACGGGGCCGGACCCGCAAGAGGGCGTGCGCCGTCTCCACCCGATGCGCTCATGCGCCGGCCGGACGCGTCCGGTGTGCCGGACGGGGGCGGGACGTGGGCAGGACGCCCGGCGGGGGCGGGACGTAGGCGGGACGCCGGACGGGGGCGGGACGTAGGCGGCACGCCCCCGCCCGGCGGGGGCGGGACGGGCGGCACTCCCCCGCGGGCGGCCGTTCCGGCATGGATCCGGCCATCCGGCGGTTTGTTCTCTCTTGACCTGACCATGTCAGGCATCGACGATGAGCGGTACCCCGCACGCCGCACAGCAAGCGCACAGCATCCCGTACGTCGCACGAAGCAGCACCCCCGCTCCACTCCCCCACACGTCCGGTGATCCCGGACTCCCGGAGAACCGAGGAGAGTTCATGCGACTCCGTACACGCGGCTCAGGAGCGCGCACCGCGCGCACAGGCGGCTCAGGCGCCGGCGGCACGAGGGGCTCCGACGGCGGCCCCCGCGGCCGCGGACGGGCCGCCGCCCTCGCCGCCCTGATGGCCCTCGCCCTCGCGGCGCCCCTCTCGGCGACGGCCACGAACGCGGCGGCGGGCAGCGCCCCGAAGGCGGCCCCCGCAGCCGACGACATCCGGCAGTACGAGATCCACGTCCCCCACAGCACGCCCCGGACGCGCACCGCGATCGCCGCCGCCGGGGTGAGCGTCGACGAGGCCGACGACGAGACCGTCGTCGTCTCCGGCCGCGCGGCCCAGATCGAGAAGCTGCGCGCGCAGGGCTACGAGGTCGCGCCGCTGGGCGCCGCCCCGGACCGCACCGCCGAGGGCGAGGTGCGGCTGTACGACTTCCCGTCCGCCGACTCGCGGTACCACAACTACGCCGAGATGACCGCGGAGATCGACCAGCGGATCGCGGCCCACCCGAACATCATCAGCAAGCGGGTGATCGGGAAGTCCTACCAGGGCAGGGACATCGTCGCCGTCAAGATCAGTGACAACGTCGGCACGGACGAGGCCGAGCCGGAGGTGCTGTTCACCCACCACCAGCACGCCCGTGAGCACCTGACCGTGGAGATGGCCCTGTACCTGATCCGCGAGCTGGGCGCCGGCTACGGCACCGACTCCCGCATCACCGGCATGGTGAACAGCCGGGAGATCTGGATCGTCCCGGACCTCAACCCCGACGGCGGCGAGTACGACATCGCCACCGGCTCCTACCGCTCGTGGCGCAAGAACCGCCAGCCCAACTCCGGTTCGTCGTCCGTCGGCACGGACCTCAACCGCAACTGGGCCTACCGCTGGGGCTGCTGCGGCGGCTCCTCGGGCTCGACGTCCTCCGAGACCTACCGGGGAGCGGCGGCCGAGTCGGCGCCCGAGGTGAAGGTGGTCGCGGACTTCGTGCGCGGCCGGGTCGTCGGCGGCGTCCAGCAGATCAAGGCCGGCATCGACTTCCACACGTACAGCCAGCTGGTGCTGTGGCCCTTCGGGTACACCACCGCCGACACCACCACCGGGATGACGGCGGACGACCGCAACGCCTTCGCGACGGTGGGCCGGTCGATGGCCGCCAGCAACGGCTACACCCCGGAGCAGGCGAGCGACCTGTACATCACGGACGGGTCGATCGACGACTACCTCTGGGGCACGCACAAGATCTTCTCGTACACCTTCGAGATGTACCCCGGCTCCGCGAGCGGGGGCGGTTTCTACCCGCCCGACGAGGTGATCGAGCGGGAGACCGCGCGGAACCGGGACGCCGTGCTGCAACTGCTGGAGAACGCGGACTGCATGTACCGGTCCATCGGGAAGCAGGCCCAGTACTGCGGCTAGGCGCGCCCCGCGGCACAGCCGCGGGGGGTCACCGTCGCGGCCCCGCGCGCCTCAGCCGGCGTCCTTGGCGTCGTCCTCGGCCTTGGTCTCGGCTTCGGTGTCGGCGTCGGTTCCGGCCCTGACGTCCGCCGCGTCCTCGGCGTCGGTGTCGGCTTCGTCCCCGTCTTCGAAGTAGGCGTCGAGGACCGCGTCCAGTTGCTCGTCCCACTCCTTGAAGCGCGACCTGGCCGTCGCCTCGATCTCGATCGGGTACCAGCGGCGGTCAGGGGTGTGGACCGTGATGGTGAGCCGCTTGCCGAAGCGGGGCACCTCGGTCTCCACCGCGCCGATCTCGTCCCAGCGGAACTCGCACTCCTCCTCGTCGAGGCGGAGGCGGACGCCCCGGGCGTCGGCGACGATCCGCGCCCGGCGGTCGGCGGCCTCGAAGACGGGACCGTCGGAGGACTCGTCCGGCTCCTCGGAGGGGGTCTCCTCCGTCCCGGCCGCCGCGGCCCCGCCGTCCACGCCCGCGTCCTCGACGGCCTCGTCCCGGACGCCGCCGGCCCCGGCCTCCTCGGCCGGCGCCTCGTCCTCGGGCTCCGCGGTCACGGGCGACGTGAGCCCGGGGATGAAGGCCGGGTCGAATCCGGCGCCCTCCAGGGGCTTGCTGCTCGAACCTATCCGCTGCTGCTCCACAGCGCGAAGTATGGTCGAAGATCCTGTGCCGGACACAGCCAGCCCCTGTTTCGTTATCGGGACGCGGAGGACTCCGGCGTCCGCGCCGGGGACGAACGCCTTTCCGGGCCGCTGCGGCCCGCGGGTTGAGGGGCCGTCAGTCCAGGACGGCGAGCGCGTCGATCTCGATGAGCAGGCCGGCGGGCAGGCCGACGTAGACGGTGGTGCGGGCGGCGGGGACCTCGGTGAGGTCCGCGAAGTACTCGTTGTAGATCTCGTTCATCTCCGCGAAGTGGTCCACGTCCGTCAGGTAGACGCGGATCATCACCACGTCCTCCCAGCGCGCCCCGCCCTCCTGCAGGACCGACCGGACGTTGGCGAGGGTCTGGAGGGTCTGCTCGCGCAGGGTGGGGCCGGCGGGCGTGGGGGGCTCGCCCTCCACGGCGGGGAGGAAGCCGACCTGGCCGGCGACCTGGAGGATGTTGCCCTTCCGCACGCCGTGCGAGAACTTCGCCGGGGGGACGGTGTGGGTCTTCGGGGTGAGCGCGATCTTGTCGGTCATGGGGTGCCCTTCATGCGGTGTCGTTCTTCACTGGATCCTGCCGGAGCGCTCGCCGCCGACGTCGTCGGCCGTGCGGCGCGTGCGCGGGAGGAGGGTGCGGAGTTCGGCGCGGACACCGGCAGCGCGGGGCCGACGAGGGCGCCGTCTCCCCCACGCCTCGTCGGCGACGTCGGCGTGCGGGGCGCGCACGAGGGTGCCGTCGGCGTCGGGGGCGTCGCGGGAGCCGACGGCGGTCACGATCGTCGTGGCTCCTCGGTGGGGTGGCGGCGGCCTCGTTGACCCCGCGTGGCCGGGATGTTAGACAGCGGCCAGCGGCATGTGCAACAAGTGTCGCAGGCAATGCAACGCGCCTGATCAGGAGGCTCTGCATGAGCAGCGAAGCCCTCGCCCGCCTTGCCGGGGAACGTGTCGACCACCGTTTCAAGGGCCTCCCGCCGGACGCCGACGGCCTGACGGTCGGCGAGCTGGCCGCCCAGCGCCGCAATCTCTTCACCGGCGGCTTCACCACGCCCGTCCTCGCCCTGTCCGCCGAGCGCCTGGAGCACAACCTGCGGCTCATGGAGACGTACGCGGCCCGCCACGGTCTGGCCTTCGCGCCGCACGGCAAGACGTCCATGGCCCCGCAGCTCTTCCGGCGCCAGATCGAGCACGGCGCGTGGGGCGTCACGCTCGCCGTGCCGCACCAGGTGCGGGTGGCGCGGGCGTTCGGGATCGAACGGGTGTTCCTCGCCAACGAGCTGGTGGACCCGGCGGCCCTGCGCTGGGTGGTCGCCGAGCTCGCCGCCGACCCGGCCTTCCGCTTCGTCTGCTACGTCGACTCCGTGCGCGGTGCGGAGCTGATGGACGCGGCCCTGCGCGGGGCGTCGCGCCCGCTGGACGTCGTCGTGGAACTGGCCGCCGGCGAGGGCGCCCGCACCGGGGTCCGTACGGAGGCGGAGTGCGCGGCGGTCGCGGACGCGGTGGCCGCGGCGCCGACCCTGCGGCTGGTGGGGGTCGCGGGGTACGAGGGCGAGGTGCCGCGGGCCACGCCGGAGCGGGTGCACGCCTGGCTGCGGCGGCTGGTCGCCCTCGCCGTGGACCTCGACGAGGCCGGGCGGTTCGCGGACGTGGACGAGATCGTGGTCAGCGCGGGCGGCAGCGCCTGGTTCGACGCGGTCGCCGACGTGTTCGCCGGGATCCCCGACCTCTCCCGGCCGGTCCTGAAGCTGCTGCGCTCGGGCGCGTACGTCTCGCACGACGACGGCCACTACCGCAGGCTGACCCCGTTCAACCGGGTCCCCGAGGAGGGCGCCCTGGAACCGGCGTTCCGGCTGTGGACCCAGGTGGTCTCCCGGCCCACCCCCGAGCAGGCCTTCGTCAACGCGGGCAAGCGCGACGCGGCCCACGACCTCGACCTGCCCTCCGCCCGAACGATCCGCCGCGACGGCGCGGAGCGCCCCGCCACCGGCGTCTCCGTCACCGCCCTGTCCGACCAGCACGCCTGGCTGCGCACCACCGGCGAGGCGGACCTGGAGGTGGGCGACTGGGTCGGGCTGGGCCTGTCGCACCCGTGCACGTCCTTCGACAAGTGGCCGCTGATCCCGCTGGTCGAGGCGGACGGCACGGTCGTCGACTACATCCGCACGTTCTTCTAGGGGGGTCCGGCGTGGACCAGCTCGTCATCCGGGACGCGGACGTCGTGGACGGCTCCGGGGAGCCGTCGTACCGCGCGGACGTGGTGGTCGACCGCGGCCGGATCACGTCCGTCGTCAAGGAGGCCGCGGCGGCCGGCTGCCAGCGGCCGAAGGCCGTGCGGGAGCTGGACGCCGAGGGGCTGGTCCTGTCCCCCGGCTTCATCGACATGCACGCCCACAGCGATCTCGCCCTGCTGCGCGACCCCGACCACGTCGCGAAGGCCGCGCAGGGCGTCACGCTCGAGGTGCTGGGCCAGGACGGCCTGTCGTACGCCCCGGTCGACGACCGCACGCTCGACGGGGTGCGCCGGGCGATCGCCGGCTGGAACGGGCCCGGCGACGACGTCGACTTCACCTGGCGGTCGGTGGGCGAGTACCTGGACCGGCTCGACCACGGCTTCGACGGCCGGGGCATCGCCGTGAACGCGGCCTACCTGATCCCGCAGGGCACGGTCCGCGCCCTCGCCGTCGGGTGGGAGGACCGCCCGGCCACCCCGCGGGAGCTGGACCGGATGCGGCAGTCGGTCGCCGAGGGCCTGGAGCAGGGCGCGGTCGGCCTGTCGTCCGGTCTGACCTACCCGCCCGGGATGTACGCCGGGAACGCCGAACTGACCGAACTGTGCCGGGTGGTGGCGCGCTACGGCGGCTACTACTGCCCCCACCACCGCTCCTACGGCGCCCATGCCCTGCGGGCCTACGCGGAGATGGTGGAGCTGACCCGGGAGGCGGGCTGCGCCCTCCACCTCGCGCACGCCACCCTGAACTTCGGCGTGAACCGGGGCCGCGCCCCCGAGCTGCTGGCCCTGCTGGACGACGCGCTCGCCCGGGGCGCCGACATCACGTTCGACACCTACCCCTACACCCCGGGCAGCACCACCCTCGCCGCCCTGCTGCCGGGCTGGGCGAGCGAGGGGGGCCCGCAGGAGCTCCTGCGCCGCCTCGCCGACGACGACACGGCCGAACGCATCCGTCACGACCTGGAGGTGACCGGCGCCGACGGCTGCCACGGCGTGCCGGTGGAGTGGGACACGATCGAGGTCTCGGGCGTGGGCGACCCGGCCCTGGCGGACCACGTCGGCCGTACGGTCCTGGAGTCGGCCCGGGCGCGCGGCGAGACCCCCTGGGCGACGGCCCGCGCCCTGCTCCTGGCGGACCGCCTCGGCCCGACGGTCCTCCAGCACGTCGGCCACGAGGAGAACGTGCGGGCCGTCATGCGCCACCGCGTGCACACCGGCGGCTCGGACGGCATCCTCCAGGGCGCGAGGCCGCACCCGCGCGCGTACGGCACCTTCCCGCACTACCTGGGCCACTACGTGCGGGACCTGGGGGTGCTGTCGCTGGAGGAGTGCGTCGCCCACCTCACGGGGCGCCCGGCGGCCCGGCTGCGCCTGCCGGATCGCGGGCTGGTCCGCGAGGGGTACCGCGCGGACCTGGTGCTCTTCGATCCCCGGACGGTGGCGGCGGGGTCGACGTACGACGCCCCGCGCACGCCGCCGGCCGGCATCCCGTACGTCCTCGTCGACGGCCGTTTCGTGATCGAGGACGGCCGGCGCACGGACGTGCTGGCGGGGCGGGCGGTCCGTCGCAGTCCCGTGTGACGGAACGCCCCCGCGCGTGCCCCTACGGCTTGGGCAGGGTGCAGCCGCTCGCGCTGAGGTTCAGCTGGTTGCGGGTCGTGAAGCAGGCCGGGAACTGGTAGGTCTCCTGGGCGTAGTTGATGCCCTCGCGGACGGTCACCTTGCCGCTCGCGTCGACCTCGCAGGGGTTGTTCTCGGTGCAGGACCCGCCGTCCTCGTTGCCCGTGTTGTTGACGGCGACGACCTTGCCGGTGGCCTGGTCGACGACGGGCGAGCCGGAGGTGCCGCCGATGGTCTGGCAGGCGGAGGTGTAGCGGACCGAGTCCTTCCAGGTCCAGTCGCCCTCCTTCAGCCGGTACACGAACCCGTCGATGGCGCAGCTGTAGAGCCGCTTCCAGTAGCCGGAGGCGACGGTGATCGCGGTGCCGGCGGTGGGGTGCGTGTCCTGCACGGTGAGCGCGCTGATGCCGTAGGAGCTGCGGATGGTCGCGTACGTGGAGGTGAGCTGGTAGATCGTCGCGTCCGTGTCGGTCATCGTGGAGTAGGCGATCTTGCTCGCCCGCAGCGTCGCGACCCGCGTGCCGGCGGAGTTGAGCAGGCCGAAGGTGCGGCTGGACGCCTGGTTGACGATCACCTCGCCGGGCTCCGGGAAGCCGGTCTCCAGGCAGTGGCCGTTGGTGAGCACGAGCGCCGGATCGGTGTCGAGCGAGTTCGGGAAGCGCACGACGGAGCCGGAACAGTTGCTCAGCGCCACGGTCCCGGCGAGGGTCACGGCCTGGAGGGTGGGCGACGCGGCCTTGGTGTCCGCCGGGGCCGCGGCGGTCCGCGCGGTGTCCGCCGGGGTGGCGGTCGCGGGCGCCGCGACCGCGGGCGCCGCACCGGCCCCGGCGATGGCCAGGGCGAAGAGCGCGGCGACGAGAGGCTTGCTCATGTGGGGGTCCCCTCTGACGACGAGGCGACCGGAGATCTTCCGGCCGCCCGCTGATTTGTCATGCGCATTGTTAGTGCACGGAGGGGAGAGGACAAGCAGTGCTTTTCGGCCGCGGGAGGGTCCGGCCTACCGGGACCCCTTGGGCTCCCCGTGCCCGCGGCCCCTGCCCTTCGTCCACTCCGTGGACGTCGCCGACGCCGACGGCGAGGAGGTGGGCGCGGAGCTCGTGGCGGCTCCGGCCGAGGACGCGGCCGCGGGCGCCTCGGAGGTCCCGGACGCCTCGGGCGCCTCGGACGCCTCGGGCGCGGCCGAGGACGGCGCGGTGGCACGGGGACCGGGAGCCGTCCCGCCGGAGGCACCGGCGCCGGGCATGCCCGCCGAGCCGGAGGGGGAGGCCCCGGACGCCGGCTCCGCGGGGCCGGCGGGGTCGTCCGTCGCCGACCGCGTCCCCGCCTGCCGCTCCTGCCGTCCGGCGTCGGATCCCGCGGGAAAGCCCAGCCCGGCGACCACCGCGGCCGCGGACACGACGCCCACCGCCCCGGCGGCGACCGCCACCCGCCGCGAGCGCCGTCCCCCGGCCCGGCGGGCCGCGCGCCGCCGGTCCGCACGGCCGCCCGCCGCACCGTCGCGGCCGGCCGCGGGGAGAGCGCCCGACGGGCCGATGCTCGGCAGTTCGGCCGTCTCGTCGTACGCGTTCTGCCAGCCGTGGGCGGCGGCCGGATCGGCGTACGCGTCGTACGCCGGCGCGTCCGTCCCGCTCGGGAGGTACACGTTCGGCCGCATCTGGGGGATTCCGCTTTCACCTGGCCTGGACATGGCCGCGCATTGTAGATACCGGTGGGACGCCTGGGACAGCGGCGGGCGATACCCACCCAAACCGCTCGTCTCACGTGGCGGAAAACACCCCCCGGGAAGCGTTACCGAGCCGTAAGCTCCCAGGCATGCAGGTGATCCAGTCGACCAAGCTCGCCAACGTCTGTTACGAGATCCGGGGCCCGGTTCTCGAGGAGGCGATGCGCCTGGAAGCAGCAGGGCACCGCATCCTCAAGCTGAACACCGGGAATCCGGCGGCGTTCGGCTTCGACTGCCCGCCGGAGATCCTGGAGGACATCCTCCGCAACGTCTCCACGGCCCACGGCTACGGCGACGCCAAGGGCCTGCTGGCCGCGCGCCGGGCGGTCGTCATGCACAACCAGACCCTGGGCATAGAGACGGACGTCGAGCACGTCTTCATCGGCAACGGCGTCTCCGAGCTGATCGTGATGGCGATGCAGGGCCTGCTGGACGACGGGGACGAGGTCCTCGTACCGGCCCCCGACTACCCGCTGTGGACGGCGGCCGTCTCCCTCTCCGGCGGCACGGCCGTCCACTACCGGTGCGACGAGCAGGCGGACTGGACGCCGGACCTCGCGGACATCGAGCGCAAGGTCACCGACCGCACCAAGGCGATCGTCATCATCAACCCGAACAACCCCACGGGCGCGGTGTACGACGAGGAGGTGCTCAAGGGCCTGACCGACATCGCCCGGCGGCACAACCTGCTGGTCTGCTCGGACGAGATCTACGACAAGATCCTCTACGACGGCGCCACGCACACCCCGACCGCGAAGGTCGCCCCCGACCTGCTGACCCTCACCTTCAACGGCATGTCCAAGGCGTACCGGGTGGCCGGCTACCGGGTCGGCTGGATGTCCATCTCCGGGCCCCGCGCCCACGCCGACTCCTACATCGAGGGCCTGACGATCCTGGCGAACATGCGCCTGTGCGCGAACATGCCGGGCCAGCACGGGGTCGTGGCCGCGCTGAGCGGCCGCCAGAGCATCAACGACCTGGTGCTGCCGGGCGGGCGGCTCAAGGAGCAGATGGACACGGCGTACGAACTGCTGACGCGGATCCCGGGTGTGACCTGTGTGCGGCCGAAGGGCGCGCTGTACCTCTTCCCGCGGCTGGACCCGGCCGTGTTCAAGATCAAGGACGACCGGCGGATGGTCCTGGACCTGCTGCGGCGGGAGAAGATCATGGTGGTCCACGGCACGGGCTTCAACTGGCCGGAGCCGGACCACTTCCGCGTGGTGACCCTGCCGACGGTGACGGACCTGCGGGACGCGATGGGCCGGATCGCCCGCTTCCTCGACGGCTACGGCCAGCCCTGACCGCAGCCCTCACCCCTGGTGATCGGACGGGTCTGTTTTTGCGATCGACTCAACTTTAGACGAAATCCAAGCTAGGATGGTTTCCTGTCAGAGCACGGGAGGCCATCTTCATGTACGAACCGATCCGCACCAAGTCGGTCCACAGCACGATGGCCGGCACCACCTCCGACTTCCCCCACCGGTCCCGCGAGGAGGAGCTGGACATCCAGCTCGCGGGACATCTCGGGGCGCTGCTGGCCGTCACCGACGAGCTGCGCGCACAGGCGCCGTCCGGCGACCTGGACACCGCGGCCGAACGGCTCGCGCAGCAGGTGACCCGGCTGCGGGGAGGACGGACGCCGGTCCGTACGAACCCGACCGCCGACCGGTCGCGGCCGCCGGTGGCGGCCCTCCACGCACGGGCGCACACCCTCGCGGGCCGTGCCCTCGTCGTCGCCGCGTCCCGCGCGGACACGGCGGCGGCGATCCTGGCGGCCGAGCGCATGGACGCGCACGCCGCCGCGCCGACGGAACAGGAACTGACCACCGCCGGCTGACCCTCCGCGGGTCCCCCGAACGGCCCCGGTCCACGTGCACCCGCAGCGACGCGCGGACCGGGCGCCACGGCACCGCGCCGGCTTCGGTCGGCGTCCGCCGTTCCACCCCGGGGCGTTGCTCGGCCCCCGTGTCGTACCGGGACCGGTACGACACCCACCGTTCACCCCGGTCGACAGGGAACGTTGGATTCCGCGAGCACGCTCCCCGGCGTGGGACGTATCGCAGGAGTCGTCCTCGCGGTGCTGCTGATCGGTGGCGTGGTGGCCGCCGTCGTGGCGGGCCGCAGCAACGAGGACAAGGCCACGGCAACGAAGACCGTGCGCATGGTGATCGGATCGGAGAGGGCGGAGTTCTTCGCGGATCCGGACGTGGTGAAGGCCCTCGCCGCCAAGGGCTACACCGTCAAGGCGGAGACCTCCGGGTCGTGGGCCATGGAGGGGCTGGACCTCAAGGGGTACGACCTCGCCTTCCCTTCCAGCCAGGCGCCCGCCGCCGCACTCGCCGGGAAGTACGAGGTCCGCGGGACCCTCCCGCGTCCCTTCTGCTCGCCCCTCGTCGTCGTGGCCCACCGCGGGACCGCCGGGGTGCTCGCCGGGAACGGGCTCGCCACGCTCGACGAGAAGAACCGCGGCACCCTCAGGATGGCCGCCTGTCTCGACGCGGCCGGGCACGACCGGACCTGGCAGCAGCTCAAGGGCGCGGACGAGTACGGGGAGCTGACCGGCACCCCGTACATCTCCAGCACCGACCCGGAGACCTCCGACTCCGGCGCCCTGTACCTGGCGGCGGCCTCCTGTGTCGCCAATGGCGGCAAGGTCGTCGCCGGTGACGCCGAGGTCGAGCGCGCAGCGCCCCTGCTGCGCAAGCTGGTCGGCGTGCAGGGCGCCCAGCAGTCGAGCACGGACGCGGCCTTCCGGGACTTCGTCAGCGGCGCCGGCAACCCGCTCGTCCTCGTCTACGAGTCGCAGGTCGCCGCCCTCCTCGACGAGCAGCCGAACCCGGACGACCTGGTGGTCCTCTCCCCGGACACCACGGTCAACAGCGACCACACCGCCGTCCCGCTCACCGAGAACGGCCGGGGCCTCGCCGAACTGCTCAGCGGCGACCCGCAGCTGCGCCGGCTGGCCGTCCGCCACGGCTTCCGTCCGCAGGGCGACCCCGCCGAGCTCGCGGCCGCCGCCGCGAGCCGCACCGCGTACCTGAAGCAGCAACTGACCGGCGTCCGCCAGGCGCCCGTGCCCACCTCCGCGGTGCTGCACGAGCTGGCGCGACGGGCGCGCGGACGAGGGGGGGAACACCACGTGAGCACCACCGAGAACGACTTCACCCTCACCCCGCCGGAGGCCGTCGCGCCCGTGCCGCGGGAGAAGGCCGGCGGGCTCGTCCCGGTCGACGACGGCGTCCGCACGGACATGGCAGCCAAGGCCGCCGCGTACGTCGAGGGCCTGGCCGCCCTGGACGCCCGCTCGCCCGAGTTCGCCGGCGAGGTCGGCGAGATCACCGCGCTCGGCGCGGGCGAGATGCGCACGGCGACCGCCCAGTCCAACCGCATGCTGGAGCGCACCGTCCGCAGCCTGCCCGGCAAGGGCGGGGACGCCCGGTCGCAGGTCGCCGGCTCGCTCGTCGAACTGCGGCGCGTGGTGGAGGACCTCGACTGGAGGGCGACCGCCTCAGTCGGCTGAAGGACGCCCTCACCGGCCTCACCGGCGACTTCCGCGACCGCGAGGAGGTCACCCTGATGCCGTTCGGGTCCGAGGTGAAGAGCGTGCTCACCCATGTGGTCTCCCCCGCCGGCCCGGAGGAGGGCCTCGCCGCGATCCGCCGCGACACCGAGCGCTTGGAGGCCGACGGCGACACCGCGATCTACACCTCGCTGGAGAAGGCCTACGGCCATCTCGGCGCCGACCGGGACACGTTCACGTCGATCGTGCTGATGACGGACGGCGAGAACACCACGGGCGCCGACGCGGAGGACTTCGACGCCTTCTACCGGGGGCTCACCGGCGACCGGCGGGACATCCCTGTCTTCCCGATCCTCTTCGGCGACTCCGACCGCGCGGAACTGGAGCACATCGCGGAGCTGACCGGCGGCCGTCTCTTCGACGCCCAGCTAGGTTCGTCGGGTACCTGGAGTCCCGCAAGAACATCGCCGGGAGCGCGTGCGGGCTGGTCGGCCTGGTCCTGACCTTCGCGGGGGTGGCGGGCGCGCACCGGCCGGTCGTGGTCGCCGGGCTCTACGGCGCGGGCGCGCTGATCGCCCCGCCGGAGCGGCCCGCGCTCCCCGACTTCCCGGATCCGTCGGCGCAGCTCGACGAGGTGCGGGACGACTTCGAGAAGCTGCGCGGCTATCTGACGGACGTCGAGCTGTCGGCCGCGGCCGCCACCCGGCTGCGTGGACTCACCGACCTGCTGGCAGCGTTGCTCGACCGGGGCTGGGCGGCCGAGCTGCTCACGCACGACCCGGAGGGCGTGCACGTGCTCTCCCGGATCGTGCGGCGCGATCTTCCCGAGACCGTCGACGGTTTCGTACGGACGCGGTGGTGGACGCGGATGGCCCCCGGCTCCGAGTCTCCCGAACTGCACCTGGAGCGGCAGCTCGGCCTGCTGACGGAGGACGCCGAGCGTCTGGCGGCGGGTCTGCGCGAGGCGGAGGCCCGCCGCCAGGAATCCCACACCCGGTACCTGGAGGAGCGGGGCGGGACGGTGTGACCCGGCGGGTCACCGCGTGCCGGGGACGGGCGAAGGCCCGCCGTCGCGCGTTCCGTCGGGGCGGACGGTGCGTGACGACGGGCCCACAGTTCCGCACGCCGTTGTGCGGAACCTCGCCGGTCCGTGGTGCTCACCGCGGCCGACCGTGACGATGTTGCTGGTCAGGGCACGATCGGAGCCGGCCGCGGCGTCTTGGGGGGGTGGTCAGCCCAGGCGCTGCACCAGTGCGCGGTACTCGTCCCACAGCTCCTTGGGAGTGTGGTCGCCGAAGGTGTCGAGGTGCTCGGGGACCAGGGCGGCCTCCTCGCGCCACACCTCCTTGTCGACGGTGAGCAGGAAGTCGAGGTCCTTGTCGGCCAGGTGCAGGCCGTCGGTGTCCAGGGACTCCTTGGTCGGCAGGACGCCGATCGGGGTCTCGACGCCCTCGGCCTTGCCCTCGAGGCGCTCCACGATCCACTTCAGGACGCGGCTGTTCTCACCGAAGCCGGGCCAGACGAACTTGCCCTCGTCGTCCTTGCGGAACCAGTTGACGTAGTAGATCTTCGGCAGCTTGGACTGGTCCTTGTCCTTGGCGACGTCGATCCAGTGGCCCATGTAGTCGCCCATGTTGTAGCCGCAGAACGGCAGCATGGCGAACGGGTCGCGGCGCAGCTCGCCGACCTTGCCCTCGGCGGCGGCGGTCTTCTCGGAGGCCACGTTGGCGCCGAGGAACACGCCGTGGTTCCAGTCGAAGGACTCCGTCACGAGCGGGACGGCGGTGGCGCGGCGGCCGCCGAAGAGGATCGCCGAGATCGGCACGCCCCTGGGGTCCTCCCACTCGGGCGCGATGATCGGGCACTGCGCGGCGGGGGTGGTGAAGCGGGCGTTGGGGTGGGCGGCGGGCGTACCGGACCCGGGGGTCCAGTCGTTGCCCTTCCAGTCGGTGAGGTGGGCCGGGGTCTCCTCCGTCATGCCCTCCCACCACACGTCGTTGTCGTCCGTGAGCGCCACGTTGGTGAAGACGGAGTTGCCCCAGAGGGTCTTCATCGCGTTGGCGTTGGTGTGCTCGCCGGTGCCGGGCGCGACGCCGAAGAAGCCGGCCTCGGGGTTGATCGCGTACAGGCGGCCGTCCTCGCCGAAGCGCATCCAGGCGATGTCGTCGCCGATCGTCTCGACGGTCCAGCCGGAGATCGTCGGCTCCAGCATGGCGAGGTTCGTCTTTCCGCAGGCGCTCGGGAAGGCGGCGGCGACGTACTTGGACTCGCCCTGCGGCGGGGTCAGCTTGAGGATCAGCATGTGCTCGGCGAGCCAGCCCTCGTCGCGGGCCATGACGGAGGCGATGCGCAGGGCGTAGCACTTCTTGCCGAGCAGGGCGTTGCCGCCGTAGCCGGAGCCGTAGGACCAGATCTCGCGCGCCTCGGGGAAGTGCGAGATGTACTTGGTCCGGTTGCAGGGCCAGGGGACGTCCTGCTCGCCGGGCTCCAGCGGGGCGCCGAGGGTGTGCACGGCCTTCACGAAGAAGCCCTCGGAGCCGAGCTCGTCCAGGACCGGCTGCCCCATCCGCGTCATGGTGCGCATGGAGACCGCGACGTAGGCGGAGTCGGTGATCTCGACGCCGATCGCGGAGAGCGGGGAGCCGAGCGGGCCCATGCAGAAGGGCACGACGTACATGGTCCGGCCGCGCATGGAGCCGCGGAAGAGGCCCTTCTCGCCCTGGAAGATCTCCCGCATCTCCGCGGGGGCCTTCCAGTGGTTGGTCGGGCCCGCGTCCTGCTCCTCCTCGGAGCAGATGAACGTGCGGTCCTCGACCCGGGCGACATCGGTCGGGTCGGAGGCCGCGTAGTAGGAGTTCGGGCGCTTGATCGGGTCGAGCTTCCGGAAGGTGCCCTTCTCGACCAGTTCCTCGCAGAGCCGCTGGTACTCGGCTTCGGATCCGTCACACCAGACCACGTTGTCCGGCTGGGTCAGTTCGGCGATCTCGTTGACCCACGAGATCAGTTCCTGGTGCTGGGTGGGGATGACGGGGGGAGCCGCGATGTCGCGCGCCACGATCGCTCCTAGGTGAGGGTTTTTGTCCTTGTCTGCCCCGTGGGGGCCGCGACCCGGATGCTTCGCAGCGAGCTGCTGAGCGCTCATCCGGTGCCGACCGCACTCATTTGATCATCCGACGCTCCGGCGCATCTGTCCAGAGGGCGTCACAGATGAGCAGGGTGAGGCTCGCCACGTGTACCCCTGGAGCGCCCGGCCCACACGCCGGACGACGGCGGGCCCCACGCCGGACGGCCCCCGAGTCCCTCGCCGGGCGGCCGTGAGCCCCACGCCGGACGGCCCCGAACCCCCACCGGGCGGCCGTGAGATGATGGCCACTCTTCGGCCCTCGTCCAGCCGCACTGATCCGTGACTTACGGTCACGTAGGTACCATGCGGCGTATGACTGCGTCCGCCCCCGACGCGCCCGAGGACCTGCCGGCCGGTGGCCACGGTCCCGTCGCGCTCTCCCTGCCGCATCCGGTCAAGCCCAAGCTCCGCGGCTGGTTGCACCTCGGCATGTTCCCGGCCGCCCTCATCGCGGGCCTCGTGCTCACCGCGCTCGCCGACTCCCCCCGCGGCCGTCTCGCCTGCGGCATCTACGCCCTGACCGCGTGCCTGCTGTTCGGCGTGAGCGCGCTGTACCACCGGGGCGACTGGTCGCCGCGCATGGACGGCGTCCTGCGCCGCCTCGACCACGCGAACATCTTCCTGATCATCGCGGGCACCTACACCCCGCTCACCCTGCTGCTCCTGCCGGACGCCAAGGGCCGATGGCTGCTGTGGAGCGTCTGGGCGGCGGCGGCGGCCGGCATCGCCTTCCGCGTCTTCTGGGTCGGCGCCCCGCGCTGGCTCTACACCCCCTGTTACATCGCCATGGGCTGGGCGGCGGTCTTCTTCCTCCCGGACTTCCTGCGCACCGGCGGCATCGCCGTCCTCGTCCTGGTGGTCGTCGGCGGGCTCCTCTACAGCGCGGGCGGCGTGATCTACGGCATCAAGCGGCCCAACCCCTCACCGCGCTGGTTCGGCTTCCACGAGGTCTTCCACTCCCTCACGCTGGCCGCGTTCGTCGTCCACTACGTGGGCATCTCCCTGGTGGCGTACCAGCACGCGTGACGCCGCTCCCCCACCGCCTTCCCGGCCACGGCTTCCGAGCCGTGGCCTTTTTTCGTGCCCGGGGCAGCCCGCCGCGGCACCCCGACCCGACGAGAGCGGAACTCTATTGACAGAGACTCGATTTTGAGAGGTACTCTCATTTCATGTCAGCTGTCACGAACGTTTCCGAGGTGGGGCGCGACCCCCGCCGCTGGTGGGCCCTCGGGGCCCTGGTCGCGAGCATGCTCACGCTCGGTTTCGACATGACGATCCTCAACGTCGCGCTGCCGACGATGGCGCGGGACCTGGGCGCCACGACCGGCGAGCAGCAGTGGATGGCGGACGCGTACGTCGTCGTCTTCGCGGCGCTGATGCTTCCCGCCGGACTCCTCGGCGACCGGTTCGGGCGGCGCCGGATGCTGATCGCCGGGCTCGGGATCTTCCTCGCCGGCTCACTGCTGGGCGCGCTCGCCGGCGACGTGAACTGGGTCGTCGCGGCCCGCGCTTTCATGGGCGTCGGCGGCGCGCTCGTCACCCCGCTCGCCCTCTCCGTGCTGCCCTCGCTCTTCGGTCCCGACGAGCGCACCAAGGCCATCGGCGTCATCTCCGCCGCCTCGGCGCTCGGACTGCCGCTCGGCCCGGTCATCGGCGGCTGGCTGCTGGACCACTTCTGGTGGGGCTCGGTCTTCCTGGTCAACGTGCCGATGGCCGCGATCGGCATCGCCGCCTGCGTCCTCCTGCTCCCCGAGACCCGCGACCCCGCCTCCCCCGAGGTCGACGCCCTGTCCACCGCGCTCACCGCCACGGGGCTCGGCGCGCTCATCTACGCGATCATCGAGGCGCCCGAGCGCGGCTGGGCCGACCCGCTCGTCCTGGGCGGGCTCGGTGCGGCCGTGGCCCTGATCGGCGCCCTGGTCCTGCGCGAACGGCGGGTCGAACGGCCCATGCTCGACATGTCGTTGCTCGCCGACCGCGGCTTCCTGTTCAACACGCTCGCCGCGACCCTGGTGATGTTCGTCCTGTCCGGCCTGATGTTCGTGCTGCCCCCGTACCTCCAGGCCGTCCTCGGCCACGACGCCTTCGGCACCGGGGTGCGGCTGCTGCCGCTGATGGGCGGTCTGCTGGTCGCCTCCCGGGCCGCCCAGCCGATCGTCGCGCGGTTCGGCCCGCGCGCCGTGGTGAGCGCCGGCCTGATGGTGCTGGCCTTCGCCGCGCTGCTCGGCACCCGTACGACGGCCGACTCCGGCTACGGCTTCACCGCTCTGTGGCTGTCGATCACCGGCATCGGCTTCGGCTTCTCGATCGTCCCCGCGATGGACGGCGCCCTCGGCGCCCTGCCCGCCGACCGCGCCGGCAGCGGCTCCGGTCTGCTGATGACGCTGCGCCAGGTCGGCGCCGCGATCGGCATCGCCCTGCTCGGCAGCGTCCTCGCGGGCGCCTTCCGCGACCGCCTGGACGTCACCGGCCTGCCCGCCGGGGCCGCCGACACCGCCGGGGACTCGGTCGTCGCCGCGCACCTGGTCGCCCAGGAGACCGGAGCCGCGCACCTGGTGGCCTCCGCGGACGCCGCCTACGTGCACGGCATGACCCTCGCCCTGCTGGTGTGCGGCGTCGCCGCCCTGGTCGCGGCCCTGCTGGCGGCGGCGTTCCTGCCCGGTTCGCCCGCCGAGCGCCGCACGGCGACCGCCGGCACCGTCATGGCCGACGCGATGACGGATGCCCGACAATGAACACCATGACGGCCGCACGCACCTCGTCCCCCTCCGACCGCCCCCGCCTGGGCCTGCGGGAACGCAAGAAGATCAAGACCCGCGAGGCGATCCGCACCGCGACCTACGCGCTGGTCAGGGAACAGGGGTACGACGCCACGACGATCGACCAGATCGCCGAGCGGGCCGAGGTGTCGCCGTCGACGGTCTTCCGCTACTTCCCGACCAAGGAGGACATCGTCCTCACGGACGAGTACGACCCGGTCATCCTGGAGAAACTGCGGGCCCGTCCGACGGACGAGCCGTGGACGGACACCATCCGCTTCGTGATGCTGGACGCCGCCCGCGCCGGCGTGGAGGAGGACATGGAGGTCGCCCGGATGCGCACCCACCTGCTGGTGCAGGTGCCCGCGGTGCGCTCGCGGATGATGGAGAGCATGTCGGTCACCGGCCGGATGTTCGCCACCGCCGTCGCCGAGCGCACCGGTCTCGACCCGGACGGCCTGGAGGTGCGCGCGTACACGATGTCGATGATCGGCGGCCTGATGGAGACCTCGATGTACTGGGCCGAGCACGGCCACCAGGACGACTTCATCGCCCTCCTCGACCGCGCCCTGCACGTCCTGCAGCACGGCCTGCCCCGGGAAAACCCCTGAGCCCGGCCCGGCGCACCGTGCCATCCTGACCAGGTGAACGCACCCGAGATCCACGTCGAAGTCGCCCCGGGACTGGCGGTGTTCGTACCGCACGCCCGGCGGGCCGGCGCCCACCCGCTCTCCGTCGACGGAGTCTCCACCCTCGGCCATGTCATCGAGTCCCTCGGGGTCCCGCTGACGGAGGTCGGCGCCCTCGTGGTCGACGGCCACGAGGTCCCGGTCTCCCACATCCCGTCGGACGGCGAGCGGGTCGCGGTCCGTCCGGTCGTCCGCCCGCAGCGGGTGCCCGGCGCCCCGCTGCGCTTCCTGCTCGACGTCCACCTCGGCACTCTCGCCCGCCGGCTGCGGCTGCTCGGCGTGGACACCGCCTACGAGTCGACCGACATCGGCGACCCGGCGCTCGCCGCCCGCTCGGCCGCCGAGAAGCGGGTCATGCTCAGCCGCGACCGGGGTCTGCTGCGCCGGCGCGAGCTGTGGGCCGGCGCCTTCGTCTACAGCACCCGCCCCGACGACCAGCTGCGTGACGTCCTCGACCGGTTCGCGCCCGAGCTGCGGCCGTGGACGCGCTGCACCGCCTGCAACGGGCTGCTGCGGGAGGCCTCCAAGGACGAGGTCGCCGACCAGCTCGAGCACGGCACGCAGCGGTCGTACGACGTGTTCGCGCAGTGCCGGGAGTGCGGGCGGGCCTACTGGAAGGGCGCGCACCACGAACAGCTGGAGGCCATCGTGGAGCGCGCCCTGGAGCAGTTCGCGGGCGACCGCTAGCCCGTTCCCGCCCTACGTCCTCGACACGTCGCCCGAACCGCCGGACCCGGCGAGAACACCCACGTCAGGGGCGCGGGGCCGCATCACCGTGCGGCCCCGCCGCGTGAGCGCGACGGGTCACCACGGTCCCGCGTTCCGCGACGCGCGGCCCCCTTCGGACCCCCCGGCCGCCCACCTCACGGAGTGAGCTTCGCCCGCAAGGCCTCCGCGTCCGTCACCGGCGCGTCGCACACGAAGTGCCGGCACACGTACGCCGTCGCCGCTCCCTGGGCCGGCACCCGGTCCGCGAGCAGCGGGAACTCCTCGCTGTCCGGCGTGCCGCAGGCCACCACCGCCCCCGGCGCGGTCCCCAGCAGCGCGGTCCGGTGCAGCTCGCGCGTGCCGGGATCGTCGGTGGACGGTCCGACGACGGCCACCTCGCGCGGTCCGTCCAGCAGTGCCTCCGCCGTGGCGAGCCCCCACCCGATGAACCGCGGCACCCGCGGCCCGAGCGCCCGCACCACCCCCAGCGCCCGCTCCGCCGCCGCGCGATGCGGCTCCGAGCCGGTGTGGGCGGCGTAACCGAGCAGCGCGCCCGCGGCGGCCGACCACCCGGAGGGCGTCGCGTTGTCGGTGGGGTCCTGGGGCCGGCGGATGAGCTGCTCGGCGTCGGCGGCGGTGTCGTACAGCGCGCCGGAGCCGGGGTCGGTGAACCGCGTGAGGACGTGGTCGAGCAGGAAGCCCGCGAACTCCAGCCACACCCCCTCGCCCGTCACGGCGGCCAGCGCCAGGAAGCCCTCGGCCACGTCGGCGTAGTCCTCCAGCACCCCCGCGTTGGCCCCCGTCCGCCCGTCCTTGCTGGTGCGGGCCAGCCGCGCCTGGTCGTCGAGGTGGACGCGGACCAGCAGGTCGGCGGCGGCGACGGCCGCGTCGACCAGGTCGGGACGGTCGAAGTACGCGCCGGTCTCGGCGAGCGCGGCGACGGCGAGCCCGTTCCACGCGGCGACGACCTTGTCGTCCCGGCCGGGCGCGGGGCGCCGCCCGCGGGCGGCCAGCAGGCGCTCCTTCACCGACGCGATCCGCTTCGCGTCGAACACGCCCTCGTCCTGCGGCAGTTGCAGGACGGAGGCGCCCTCCTCGAAGGTGCCCTCCTGGGTGACGCCGTAGTAGTGCGCCGCCACTTCCGCGTCCTCGGCGCCGAGGACCTCGGTGAGCTGCGCGGGCGTCCACACGTAGTACGCGCCCTCGACGTGCCGGCCGGTGCCGTCGTCGCTGTCGGCGTCGAGCGCGGAGGCGAACCCGCCCTCGGCGGTGCGCAGTTCGCGCACCATGAAGTCGGCGGTCTCCAGCGCGACCCGGCGGGCGAGCTCGGAGCCGGTGGCCCGCCACAGGTGGGCGTACACGCGGCACAGCAGCGCGTTGTCGTACAGCATCTTCTCGAAGTGCGGCACCGTCCAGTCGCGGTCCACGGAGTAGCGCGCGAAGCCGCCGCCGAGCTGGTCGTAGAGGCCGCCCCGGGCCATCCGCTCGCAGGTGTCCCGGGCCATCTGCAGCGCGCCCTCCGCGCCCGTGCGGGCGTGGTGCCGCAGCAGGAACTCGATCACCATGGACGGCGGGAACTTCGGCGCCCCGCCGAACCCGCCGCGCTGCGGGTCGTACTCCCGGGTCAGCCCGAGCAGCGCCTGCGCGAGCTCCTGCTCGCCCGGCACCACGCTGTCGCCGTAGGAGAACTCCCGGCCCGCGAGGTCCCGCACGATCTTCCCGGCGACCTCGGCGACCTCCTCACGCCGATCGGTCCAGGCCTGCCGGACGCCCTCCAGCACCTGCCGGAAGGACGGGATGCCGTGGCGGGGGGCGGGCGGGAAGTACGTGCCGAAGTAGAAGGGTTCGGCGTCCGGCGTGAGGAACACGGTCATGGGCCAGCCGCCCTGACCGGTGGCGGCCTGCACGGCCTCCATGTAGACGGCGTCGACGTCGGGGCGTTCCTCGCGGTCCACCTTGACGCTCAGGAAGTGCTCGTTGAGGTAGTCGGCGGTCGCCCGGTCCTCGAAGGACTCGTGGGCCATGACGTGGCACCAGTGGCAGCTCGAGTAGCCGACGCTCAGCAGCACCGGCACCCCCCGCCTGCGCGCCTCCTCGAACGCCTCCGCCGACCACGGCCACCAGTCGACCGGGTTGTCGGCGTGCTGGAGGAGGTAGGGGGAGGTCTCGTGCGCCAGTCGGTTCGCCATGGGGTCCATCCTGCCGCAGTACCCCTCCCGGCACGCGTCAGGCGGCTCCCGCCCGGCACACCCGGCGACCGGGCCGCGTCCGCACCCTCGCGCCGGACGCCAGGTGCCGGGCCTGCGGCGCGGAGACGTCCCGCGCGCGCACCGAGCTGCGCCGAGCGCTCGATCCGTACGGCCGCACCCGCGACGGCCGCGGCGGGCCCGGGCGCCGGCCGGGTCGGCCGCGCCCGCCCGGGCGCCGGCGATCCGGACCCGGGCGGAGGCGGGGCGGGCTCACGGGGAGACCCTCACCGGCGGCACGGAGGCACGCCCGGGGCGGGCCGGGCCCCCGCGGGGACCGGGCCTGCCTAGTGCCGGGCTCGGCGAAGACCCCGGCGCCGGCGCCCTGCGCCGGACCTCACGGGGCGCCGGCCCGCGCCGCGGACCGGGCTCGCTCAGCCCTGTGCCGGGGAGGCCTTGCCCGTGGCGCCCTTGCCGGACGCGCCCGTGTCGGCGGTGTCCTCCGGCGACTCCTCGAAGTCCACCTTGCCCATGTGCTTGTTCATGGACTTCATCAGGCCCCACACGGCCAGGGCCAGCACCGCGAAGACGAGGAAGCCGAGGACGCCGGGGGTGACCTTGTCCTCGTCCACCTCCTTCGCGAGGGTGGCGAACTGCGTCACTGCCAGGCTCACGCTTGCGCTCATGTCAGGCATTGTCCCGGACCCCCGCGAACAGGTCGTCCTCGGGGAGGGAGGTGTCCACCCGCGACTTCGCGAGCTCGTACTCCTCCGTCGGCCAGACCTCCTTCTGGACCTCCATCGGCACCCGGAACCAGCCCCCGTCGGGGTCGATCTGGGTGGCGTGGGCGATCAGCGCCTTGTCGCGGATCTCGAAGAAGTCGGCGCACGGCACGTGCGTGGTGAGCGTGCGGTCCTTGTGACCGGACCGGTCCCAGCGCTCCAGCCACTCCCCGTAGGGGGACTCCAGGCCGCGGTCGAGCATCGCCCGGTGCAGCGCCTCGGTGCGCGGACGGTTGAAGCCCTGGTTGTAGTAGAGCTTCAGCGGCCGGTACGCCGGGCCGTACTCGGCCTCGGGGTACTTCTCGGTGTCGTCCGCGCCCTCGAAGGCCACCATCGAGATCTTGTGGGTCATGATGTGGTCGGGGTGCGGGTAGCCGCCGTTCTCGTCGTAGGTGGTGATCACCTGGGGACGGAAGGAGCGGATCTGCTTCACCAGCTCGCCGGCCGCCTTGTCGAGGTCCTCCAGGGCGAAGCAGCCCTCGGGCAGCGGCGGCAGCGGGTCGCCCTCGGGGAGGCCGGAGTCGACGAAGCCGAGCCACTCCTGCCGGACGCCGAGGATCTCCCGGGCCTCGTCCATCTCCTTCTTGCGCACCTCGTGGATGTGCTCCTCGATGTACGTGTCGCCCTGGAGCTTGGGGTTGAGGATGGAGCCGCGCTCCCCGCCCGTGCAGGTCACGACCAGCACGTCCACCCCCTCGGACACGTACTTCGCCATGGTGGCCGCGCCCTTGCTCGACTCGTCGTCGGGGTGCGCGTGGACGGCCATCAGTCGCAGCTGGTCAGTCAAGACTCAATCCTCGGTAAGTCGGCGCCCCCGTGGGTTGGGGTGCGATCGGCGGCTTCTATAGTGACCGAATCGGGGGGCGAATAATTCCGGAGCCGGGCTCCGGGAGCCCTTTCGGGACATTCGTCCCGTCCCCGGCCGAGAGGACGATCATGAGTACGGCGAGCACGCGAGCCCCCGAGGGGCGCTACGGCCGTTCCTCGGACGAGCGCGCCGACCGCACCCTCAAGGTCGCCGGCGCCGTCCTGGGCACGCTCCTGCTCGCCCTGGTGGGCTACTTCGGCTACCACTACGTCGTCGGGAACAAGTTCAGCGGTGAGCTGATCGCCTTCTCGATCTCGGACGACGCGGTGAAGGTGCACCTGGAGATCCGCAAGGACGCGGGCGCGAGCGGCTACTGCACGGTCCGTTCCCAGGCGGAGGACGGCGCCGAGGTGGGCCGGGCCGACTTCCGTTTCTCCGGCTCGGACACGCGCATCGACAAGGTGGTCACGCTCCGTACGACGGCGCGGGGCACGTCGGCGGAGCTGCTCGGCTGTCACGCCGACTGACCCCGGCCGCCACCGGCCGGCGCACCGGCTGACACGACGGCCAGGTCCCCCGGAATACGTACGCACTGACCTGCGTTGACGTAATTCTGATGGCTTATGTCCTCCCCCTTGGGCCGGCTAATTGTTAGGCTCGTGGTTTCGCCCATCCCTGGAGGAACATGCTTCCGGGCAGGGCGATGCTTTGTATTCCCAGTACCGACGAGGAGCACCCTGTGACCCAGACCAGCGAGAACGTCACCTGGCTGACCCAGGAGGCGTACAACAAGCTCAAGGACGAGCTTGAGTACCTTACTGGTCCTGCGCGCACGGAGATCGCGGCCAAGATCGCGGCGGCGCGCGAGGAGGGCGACCTGCGCGAGAACGGCGGGTACCACGCGGCCAAGGAGGAGCAGGGCAAGCAGGAACTCCGTGTGCGCCAGCTGACCCAGCTCCTGGAGAACGCGAAGGTCGGCGAGGCCCCGGCGTCCGCGGACGGCACGGTGGCGCCCGGCATGGTCGTGACGATCGCCTTCGACGGTGACGAGGACGACACCCTGACCTTCCTGCTGGCCTCGCGCGAGTACGCGAGCGCCGACATCGAGACCTACTCGCCGCAGTCCCCGCTGGGCGCCGGCGTGATCGGCCACAAGGTCGGCGAGGACGCGGAGTACGAGCTGCCGAACGGCAAGAAGGCCTCCGTGCGCATCCTGAAGGCCGAGCCCTACAGCGGCTGACGGCCCTCCTCTCCGCCACCGGGAACCCCCGGCGCCCGTCGCGCCGGGGGTTTCCTCATGCGGTCACGCGGGCCTGCGGTCACACGGCGGCCGAGCGGTACTTGCGGACCGCCAGGGTGCGGAAGATCAGGACGATCAGCACCGAGTAGATCAGCGAGGCCCAGACCGGATGCTGCATGGGCCAGGCGTCCGCCGTCGACTGGCCGGGGTTGGCGAACAGGACGCGGCAGGCCTGCACGGTCGCGCTGAACGGGTTCCACTCGGCGATGTGGCGCAGCCAGGGCGTCATGTTGCTGGTGTCCACGAACGCGTTCGAGAGGAAGGTCACCGGGAAGAGCCAGATCAGTCCGCCGGAGGTGGCCGCCTCGGGGGTGCGCACGGACAGGCCGATCAGGGCGCCGATCCAGGTGAACGCGTAGCCCAGCAGGAGCAGCAGACCGAAGGCGGCCAGGACCCGGGCGGCGTCGGTCTCGCCGTCGGATCCGACGCGCCAGCCGACCAGGAGGGCGACCACGGCGAGGACGAGCAGGGTCAGCGCGGTCTGCACGAGGTCGGCGAGGGTGCGGCCGGTGAGCACCGCGCCGCGGGCCATGGGCAGGGAGCGGAACCGGTCGATCAGGCCCTTGTGCATGTCGTCGGCGATGCCCGCGCCGGCTCCGGCGGTGGCGAAGGTGACGGTCTGCGCGAAGATCCCCGCCATGAGGAAGTTCGTGTAGTCGGAGGCGCTGGTGCTGCCGCCGACCCGCATCGAGCCGCCGAAGACGTAGGTGAACAGCACCACGAACATGATGGGCTGGATCAGCCCGAAGATGACCATCTCCGGGATTCTGGACATTCTGATCAAGTTGCGTTTTGCAACGACCAGGGAGTCCCTGACGGCCTGCCCGAACGGGCGGGCGGGCACCGCGCTCCGGACGGCCTCGGTGACGGCGCTCATTTCACGGCCTCCTTGCCGCTCTCGTCGTTCTCCTCGTGCCCGGCCTCGGCCACGTGCCCCGTGAGGGACAGGAAGACGTCGTCGAGGGTGGGGCGACGCAGGCCGATGTCGTCGATCTCGATGCCCCGGACGTCCAGCTCGCGGATGACCTCGGCGAGGAGCTTCGCGCCGCCCGTGACGGGCACGGTGAGCTTGCGGATGTGCTCCTCGACGGCGGTGTCGCCCTTGCCGAAGCCGGCCAGCACCTCGGCGGCGGTGGCGATGTGCTCGCGCTCGTGCACCACGACCTCCACGCGCTCCCCGCCGGTGCGGGCCTTGAGCTCGTCCGAGGTGCCGCGGGCGATGACCCGGCCGTGGTCGACGACCGCGATGTCGTGCGCGAGGTGGTCGGCCTCCTCCAGGTACTGCGTGGTGAGCAGCAGGGTCGTGCCGCCGGAGACCAGGCGCTTGATGACGTCCCACAGCAGCTGGCGGTTGCGCGGGTCGAGGCCGGTCGTCGGCTCGTCCATGAACATCACGGGCGGTGAGACCACCAACGCGGCCGCCAGGTCCAGGCGGCGGCGCATGCCGCCGGAGTAGGTCTTCACGGGACGGTCGGCGGCGTCCGCGAGCTCGAACTGGTCGAGCAGTTCGGCGGCGCGGGCCTTGGCCGCCGCCGCCTTCATCTGGTACAGCTGTCCGACCATCCGGAGGTTCTCGCGGCCGGTGAGGTACTCGTCGACCGCGGCGAACTGTCCGGACAGTCCGATCGAGCGCCGGACCTCGTCGGGGTGTGCGAGCACGTCGATGCCGGCGACCACGGCGCGGCCGCGGTCGGGGCGCAGGAGGGTGGTCAGGCAGCGGACCGTGGTGGTCTTGCCCGCGCCGTTCGGCCCGAGGAGGCCGAGGACCGTGCCCTGCGGGACGTCGAGGTCGACGCCGTCCAGAGCCGTGACGTCACCGAAGGTCTTCACCAGGCCTTCGGCATGGATGGCGCCTGGCATATGAGTCTCCACGTCGTCGGGGATTCTTCGGGAAAGCCTAGGGTTCGCACCTTTCGTTCCGCCCCGGTTCGGACGAACAGGGCCCGGACCGGCGGCACGCGACACACCATAACGCGATGTATCGCGTCCCTCAATGGACTTGCTCGAACGAGTGACGACGGGATCGACGGGGCGGCCCGGGACCGGGCCGGGGGTCAGTCGATGACGAGGTAGCCGGCCCCGCGCAGGGCCTGGCCGACCTCGACGCAGTGCGCCGGGCCCTTCGTCTCCAGGTGCAGCTCGACCTCCGCCTCCGTGAGCCCGAGCCGCGGGTCGGTCCGGACGTGGCTCACGTCGAGGACGTTGGCGTCGACCGCCGACAGCACCCCGAGGAGCGTCGCGAGGGCGCCCGGCCGGTCCGTCAGACGCAGCCGTACCGCCAGGTAACGGCCCTGCGCGGCCATGCCGTGCCGCAGGACGCGCTGCATCAGCACCGGATCGACGTTGCCGCCCGACAGCACCGCGACGACCGGCCCCTCGAAGGCGCCGGGCGCGCTCAGCAGCGCCGCGACCGGGCTCGCCCCGGCCGGCTCCACCACCAGCTTGGCCCGCTCCAGACACAGCAGCAGCGCCGTGGACAGCTCGTCCTCCGACACCGTGCGCACCTCGTCCACCAGGTCCCCGACGATCGCGAACGGCACGTCACCCGGCCGGCCGACCCGGATGCCGTCGGCCATCGTCGCCGGATTCTCCACCGCCACCGGACGCCCGGCCGCCAGCGACGGCGGGTACGCCGCCGCCCCCTCCGCCTGCACACCGACGATCCGCACGTCCGGCCGCAGCGCCTTCACCGCGACCGCCAGCCCCGCGGCCAGGCCCCCGCCGCCGATCCCCACGACGATCGTGCGCACCTCGGGGCACTGCTCCAGGATCTCCAGGCCCACCGTGCCCTGGCCCGCGATGACGTCCGGGTGGTCGAAGGGGTGGATGAACACCGCGCCGGTCCGGGCCGCGTACTCCTGCGCCGCGGCCAGCGTCTCGTCGACCACCTGGCCGTGCAGGCGCACCTCGGCGCCGTACTCCCTCGTCGCGCTGATCTTCGGCAGCGGGGCGCCCTTCGGCATGAACACCGTCGCCCGCACGCCCAGCAGCGACGACGCCAGCGCCACGCCCTGCGCGTGGTTGCCGGCGCTCGCGGCGACGACCCCGGCCGCCCGCTCCTCCGGCAGCAGCCCCGCGATCCGCACGTACGCGCCGCGCAGCTTGAACGAACCCGTCCGCTGGAGGTTCTCGCACTTGAGGTGCACCGGCGCCCCGACGAGCTGGGACAGGTGCCTGCTGCCCTCCATCGCGGTCATCCGCGCCACGCCCGACAGCATTTTCTGGGCGCCGCGCACGTCATCGAGGGTGACGGGCCGCAACAAGTGGGCCGTGCCGTAGCTCATGCCCCCAGCATCGCAGTTCACAGGCGGAAACGGCCGTAGCGACCAACCACCGAGACCGGTTTCCGCAGCGTCGGTACGGCCCGCCTTCCGGCCGCGTACCCTGTCCCCCAACCCAGCACCCCCCTTTCATGAAGTGAGCCCCCGGCCATGCCCACAACACCGGAAATGTCGATGGACATGACGACCGTCGGTGACACCGGCCTTCTCGACACGCTGCAGCACGAGGTCGCGGTGTTCGCGCGCCGTGCCGAACAGACCCGGCTCGGCGGTGTCGGGCAGGTGCGCAACTCCATGGACCGCGCCGCGTACCTGCTGCTCAACCGCCTCGACAAGGAAGGCCCGATGGGCGTCAAGGCACTCGCCTCGAGCATGGGCATCGACTCGTCGACCGTCACCCGGCAGGTGGCGCCGCTCGTCGACACCGGCCTGGTCAAGCGCACCTCGCACCCCGAGGACGGACGGGCCGTGGTGCTCCAGCTCTCCCCGCGCGGGATGTCCCGCCTGGCGGAGGTGCGCTCCTCCCGCCGCCGGCTGATGGCGGAGCTGACCGAGGACTGGGAGCCCGAGGAGCGCGAGGCGTTCTGCTCGCTCCTGACCCGCTTCAACGACGCGCTGTCCGCCCGGATGACCGTCCAGGGCGCCCCGGGCACGGAGTCCGCCCCGGCCTCCTGACGCCCCGCGCGCGGGTGCTCGTCCCGCACGCGCGGGACTCTTGACGACGGCCCGCCCCTGGCCTCATATGAGACCGGGTCACCGTTCGCCGTGCGCGGCCGGGATCCGTTTCCAGGGGGTCGCCGGCAGGCGGGAGGCGCGCGGTGCGAGCACGTCATGCGGAACGGGGCGCCCGCCGGGCCCGGGAGTTCGAGGCGTTCGTCGCCGGCGCGGGCGGCCGGCTGCTGCACACCGCCACCCTGCTCACCGCGGAGGCGCCGGACGACAACCCGCGCGCACGACGCCTGCTCACGCTGGCCCTCGCGCACACGTACGCGTGCTGGGACCGGCTGCGCGGCGAGGACCCCTACGACCGCGCCCGCCAGTACCTCGCCGCCCGTTTCGCCCACGGCGCCTGGCACGAGTTCGGCGGCCTCGTCCGCACCCGCCCCCGCCCCGCCGGCGCCCTGGCCCGGCTCACGCCGCAGGAGCGCCTCGTCCTGGTCCTCAGGCTCTACGAGGGCGTCGCCGAGGAGCAGGTGGCGGCCCTGCTCGGCCTCCCGGCGGAACGCGTCCACGCGGTGTGCGACCGCGCCACCGCGACCGTGCTGCACCCGCCGCGGGAGCGGACCGCCGGCGCGGTGGGCGCCGGGGCGGCGGCGTCATGAGGCGGGACGCGTGAACCGGCCCGAGCGGGAGGCCGCCGTGCGGCAGATCATGGAGCGGGCCGTGCCGCGCGTGCCGCCGGAGCTGCACGCGGAGGTCGTGCGCCTCGGCGGCCGCATGCTGCGCCGGCGGGCGCTCGTGCGGCGTCTGCTGTGGCTGCTGCTGTCCGCCGCCGTCGTGGCGTTCGCCGTCTGGGCGGTGACGGCGCAGCCGTGGGTGGAGCCGCCGTCGGAGACGACCCCACCCCTCACCGACTGGTGAGCCGGACCCTGCCGGCCGCCCCGCCGGCCCCGGCCCGGCCGCCCGGCTAGGCGAGCGCCTGCTGCAGGTCCTCCAGCAGGTCGTCGACGTTCTCGATGCCGACGGAGAGCCGCACCAGGTCGCCCGGCACCTCCAGGGCCGAGCCGGCCGCGGACGCGTGCGTCATGCGCCCCGGGTGCTCGATCAGGGACTCGACCCCGCCCAGGGACTCCCCGAGGGTGAACACCTCGGCCCGGTTGCACACCTCGACGGCCGCCTCCTCGCCGCCCTCGACCCGGAACGACACCATGCCGCCGAACGCCCGCATCTGCTTCGCGGCGACCTCGTGACCGGGGTGGTCCGGCAGTCCCGGGTACAGGACGCGCGACACGCGCGCGTGCCGGGTCAGCATGTCGGCGATCTTCGTGGCGTTCTCGCTGTGCCGGTCCATGCGCACCGACAGCGTCTTGGTGCCGCGCAGCACCAGCCAGGAGTCGAAGGGCCCGGCGACCGCGCCCATCGCGTTCTGGTGGTAGGCCAGTTCCTCGCCCAGCGCGCGGTCGCCCACGATCAGCGCGCCGCCCACGACGTCCGAGTGACCGCCCATGTACTTGGTCAGCGAGTGCACGACGACGTCCGCGCCGAGCGCCAGCGGCTGCTGGAGGTAGGGCGTGGCGAAGGTGTTGTCGACGACCAGCCGGGCGCCCGCGTCCCGGGCGACCTGGGCCACGGCCGCGATGTCGGTGATGCCGAGCAGCGGGTTGGAGGGGGTCTCCACCCACACGACCTTGGTCTTCGGGGTGATCGCGGTCCGCACGGCCGCCGGGTCGCTGGTGTCGGCGACCGACCACTCCACGCCCCACCGCGAGACGACCTTCGCGAACAGCCGGAACGTGCCGCCGTACGCGTCGTTCGGGATGACCACGTGGTCCCCGGGGGTGAGCAGCGTACGCAACAGGCAGTCCTCGGCCGCCAGTCCGGAAGCGAACGCGAGACCCCGGACACCGCCCTCCAGGGCGGCCAGGTTCTCCTCCAGGGCGGTCCTGGTCGGGTTGGCGCTGCGGCTGTACTCGTAACCGCCCCGCAGGCCGCCGACGCCGTCCTGCTTGTAGGTCGAGACCTGGTAGATCGGCGGGACGACCGCACCGGTGAGGGGATCGGCGGTGTTGCCCGCGTGGATCGCGAGGGTCTCGAAGTGCTGACTGATATGCCTGTCGCTCATGGGCACCGAGCGTAGTGCGCCGGAGGGCGAGGTGCCGGACGGCGGGGTGCGCGGCGGGAGGGGCACGGGACGGCAGGGGCGGGGAACGGGAGGGACGGACCGGACTCCCGGAGGGTTTTCCCCAGGCGGGGCGGAGGGCGTTGGCCAATTGTCGGCGGCGTCTGGAACCCTTGAGCCATGGAGATTCTGTGGGTCCTGATGGCGCTCGTCATGTTCGGCTTCGTGCTGCTGCCGATCCTGCGCCGCCGGCGCGGCATGATCGAGCAGGTCCCGGCGGACCACCCGGACGCCGCGGACCCGGCGGACTACGGCTTCGTGCGCACGGAGGAGCTGGACGTCCGCATGCCCGGTCCCGACCAGGACCTGCTGGACGTCCTCGACGTGGTGCAGCGCACCCAGGACTACCGGGCGGCCCAGCAGCTGCTCGCCGGCACGGAGACGGAGGGCGAGCTGCGCTGGCAGCGCGTCCAGGCCTTCGCGGGCGCCGCGGCGCTGGAGCTCCAGCAGCGGCCGGGCGGGGTCGGCGAGGTGCCCGGCGGGCAGTGGCTGCGGGTGTGGCGGACGGAGGCGCCCAAGGACCCGGGCGGCGCGGCGGTGCACGCCGAGTTCCTGGTGCAGCAGGCGTGGCGCACGTCGACGCGGGGCACGGACGACTTCCGGATCATCATGGAGGAGGCGAAGGACGCCTGCGGCCAGGCGGCGCTGCTCGCCCCCGGCGACCCGGTCCCCCACATCGTCGAACTCTCGGTGGCACGCGGCCTGGACTACTCGCGGACGGAGTTCGACGAGCTCTGGCTGAAGATCCTGGACCGCGCCCCGGCCCACATGGGGGCGCATCTGGCGGCCCTGCACTACTGGTGCGAGAAGTGGCACGGCTCGCGGGAGACGGCACAGGCGTTCGCGGAGGCCGCCGCGGCCCGCGCGCCCCGGGGCTCGCTCCTCGCGGCCATGCCCCTGTTCGCCGTCTTCGAGCACCTGCCCGAGGTGAACCTGGTCAGCGGCTTCTACCGGAGCGAGGTGGTGTCGAAGGCGATACACGGCGCGCTCTTCGCCGTCCACGCCGCCCGCCCCGACGACCCGATGCTGGCGCACGTACGCCATCTCCTGGTCTTCTTCCTGGTGCGCGCCGAACGCTGGGCGGAGGCGATGAACCAGCTGGTGCACGTCGACGGCCACGTCGGCGCGCTGCCCTGGACCCTGTCCCCGGACCCGGCCGAGTCGTTCGCGGTGTACCGGGCACTGGCGGTGGCGGGATACGAGGCCAACGGCGGCAACCCGGCGACGCTCCCGCACTGAGACCGGGCCCGACACGCACCGGGGCCGCGCACGCGGGCGTGCGCGGCCCCCGATGACGGCGCCTCGCGGTGATGACGGCGCCTCGCGGTCAGCCCTCCGTACGGGCGGGCAGCCGCCATCCCGGGCGCGGGAAGTGGCAGGTGTAGCCGTCCGGGTAACGCTGCAGGTAGTCCTGGTGCTCGGGCTCGGCCTCCCAGAAGGGGCCGACCGGCTCCACCTCGGTGACGACCTTGCCGGGCCACAGTCCGGAAGCGTCCACGTCCGCGATCGTGTCCTCGGCGATCCGCTTCTGCTCGTCGTCCACGTAGTAGATCGCCGAACGGTAGCTGAGGCCGATGTCGTTGCCCTGGCGGTTCTTGGTGCTCGGGTCGTGGATCTGGAAGAAGAACTCCAGGATCTCGCGGAAGTCGGTCTTCGTGGGATCGAAAAGGATCTCGATGGCCTCCGCGTGCGTGCCGTGGTTGCGGTACGTCGCGTTCGGCACGTCACCCCCGGTGTATCCGACCCGGGTCCTCGTCACGCCCGGGAGCCGGCGGATCAGCTCTTCCATCCCCCAGAAACACCCGCCGGCCAGTACGGCCCTCTGCGTCTGCGCAGCCATCACGGCTCCTCCCATGTCGGTCGGCCCGGTCCCTCGGGCTGCTCGGATCGCACGCCCGCGGCGCCCCGCGCCCACTGTCCTCAACGCGGGAGCGTCCCGGGCGATTCCGTCCCTGTCCGGCCTGCCGGCGGGTGCGGAACCGCAGCGGGCGGGGAGCCGTCACCCCCCGCTGCCGTACGGCCGTGTCAGGATCTCCAGCCGGTGGCCGTCGGGGTCGTCGAAGTACGCGCCGCGGCCGCCGTCGTGGTGGTTGATCCGCCCGGGGCGGTGGTGGAAGGGGTCGGCCCAGTAGGTCAGTCCCGCCGCGCGGATACGGCCGAAGATCGCGTCGAACTCGTCCTCGGAGACCAGGAACGCGTAGTGCTGAGGGGTGATCTCCCCGGGCACGTCCATGAAGTCGAGGGTCACTCCGTTGGCGATCTCGACCGGGACGAACGGGCCGGACGGCGGGCTCACCCGCAGGCCGAGGATGCCGGCGAGGAAGCGCGCCGAGGCCCGCCTGTCGTGCGAGGCGACGATGGTGTGGTTCAGCTGGACGGTCATCGCGGAACCCTCCTCGTCCCCACCCTACGACGCGTGCCGCGGGGCCCCGCGGGCCCCCCGGGGCCCCGGCCCCGGGCCGGGGGCCGGGGCCGGGCCCGGGGCCGGGGCCCCGGGGGGGGGGCCCCCAGGGCCATCCGGGCGGGGGGGATCACGAACCGGTACCGCACATCGCTGTTCAGCACCCGCTCGTAGGCGTCGTTGATCTCGGACGCGCCGATCAGCTCGATCTCCGCGCCGAAGCCGTGCCCGGCGCAGAAGTCCAGCATCTCCTGGGTCTCCGCGATGCCGCCGATCATGGAGCCGGCGAGGGTCTTGCCGCCCCCGATCACCGAGAAGAGGTTGAGGGAGACCGGCTCCTCGGGGGCGCCGACGTTCACCAGCGCGCCCTGCGGCTTCAGCAGCGACAGGTAGGCGTTGAAGTCCAGGGGGGCCGAGACCGTCGACAGGATGAGGTCGAAGGAGCCGCGCAGGTCCTGGAAGGTCTTCGGGTCGCTGGTGGCGTGGTAGTGGTCGGCGCCCAGCTTCAGGCCGTCGTCCTTCTTGCGCAGCGACTGCGACAGGACCGTCACCTCCGCGCCGAGGGCGTGCGCGATCTTGACGCCCATGTGGCCGAGGCCGCCCATGCCGAGGATCGCGACCTTCTTGCCGGGGCCGGCGTTCCAGCGCTTGAGCGGGGAGTAGGTGGTGATGCCGGCGCACAGCAGCGGCGCGGCGACGTCCAGGGCGAGGCCGTCGGGGATGCGGACGACGAAGTTCTCGTCGACGACGATCTTCTCCGAGTAGCCGCCGTAGGTGGGCTCGCCGTCCTTGCCGACGGCGTTGTACGTGCCGACGCTGCCGCCGGTGCAGTACTGCTCCAGACCGGCCTTGCAGTGGTCGCACTCGCGGCAGGAGTCGACCAGGCAGCCGACGCCCACGCGGTCGCCGACGGCGAACTTCGTCACGCCGGAGCCGACCTCCGAGACGACGCCGGCTATCTCGTGGCCGGGCACCATCGGGAAGATCGCCTCGCCCCAGCCCTCCCTGGCCTGGTGGATGTCGGAGTGGCAGATACCGGCGAACTTGATGTCGATCAGCACGTCGAACTCACCGACGGCGCGGCGCTCGATCGTGGTGCGCTCCAGCGGGGCCTTCGCGGCGGGAGCGGCGTACGCGGCAACGGTGGTCGTGCCAGTGCTCATGCAGGGGTCTCCTAGCAGGTCGTGGGCCCGGTCCGTCTTCCGACCGGGCACGGCGACCAGCCTGCCCCACCGCGCGGCGCCCACCCAGACCCCGCCTGTGCCTACGACCGCCGTGCCTACCACTGGCGGGGTCAGGATCGCCTGCGTACGACCGTGAATACTGGACGCATGGACGAACAGCCCGCATCCGTGCCCGAGTCCGGCGGGGGCCTGGACCGGCGTGCCGAGCTCAGCGAGTTCCTGCGCACCCGGCGGGCCCGGCTCAAGCCGGAGGACGTGGGGCTGCGGGACTTCGGGCGGCACCGGCGGGTGCCGGGACTGCGGCGCGAGGAGCTGGCGCAGCTGGCCGGGGTGTCGGCGGCGTACTACACGCGCCTGGAGCAGGGCAACGGGCGGAACGTGTCGGCGGAGGTGCTGGACTCCATCGCCCGCGCCCTGCGGCTGACCGACGCCGAGCACGCCCACCTCACCCACCTGGCCAAGCCCAAGCACAAGAAGAAGCAGGCGGCGCGGACACAGCCGGTGCGGGCCTCGCTGCGGCAGCTGCTGGACCTGATGGAGGGGGTGCCCGCGTACGTCGTCGGGCGGCGCGCGGAGATCCTCGCGTGGAACCGGATGGCGGCGGCCGTCTTCGGCGACTGGGGCGAGCTGCCCGTCGCCGAGCGGAACTGGGCGCGGCTGGTGTTCCTGCGGCCCGACTACCGCGAGCTGTTCGTGGACTGGGAGCAGAAGGCGATCGACATCGTGTGCGCGCTGCGCATGGACGCCGGGTGCTATCCGGACGATCCCCGGCTGTCGGCGCTGGTGGGCGAGCTGTCGGTGAAGAGCGAGGGCTTCCGGCGGCTGTGGGCGACCCACGACGTCAAGGAGAAGAGCCACGGCGTGAAGCGGCTGAAGCATCCGCTGGTGGGCGAGCTGTCGCTGAACTTCGAGGGGTTCAGGCTCCCGGACGGCAGCGAGCAGACGCTGGTGACGTTCCACGCGGAGCCGGGGTCGCGTTCGGCGGAGGCGCTGCGGCTGCTGGCGAGCTGGGGCACGGACGCGACGCGGGCGGGGGCGGAGTCCCAGGCACCGTCGGCCTGAGACCCGTACCCCGTCGCCGGGCCGCCCCCGCCCCCGTCGTCCCCGGTCGCCCAGGCCCGGCCGTCCGGACCGTCCCCGGCACGCGGTCGTCCGGACCGTCCCCGGCGCGCGGCCCCCGGCGCGGGCCGTGCGCCGGGGGGCGCGGACCGTGCTCGCCACGTCCGGTGAGGCCGGGCGGGGTCAGGACGCGGCGTTCTCCTTCACCGTGATCTTCCCCTTGCGGATGGTCGCCAGGCGCGGGGCCTTCTTCGCGATCGACGAGTCGTGGGTGACCATGATGAAGGTGAGCCCGTGCTCCTTCCACAGGGTCTCCAGCACGTCCATGATCTCGTCGCGCGTGGACTCGTCGAGGTTGCCGGTGGGCTCGTCGGCGAGCAGCACCTTCGGCCGCTTCACCAGGGCGCGGGCGATGGCCACGCGCTGCTGCTGACCGCCGGACATCTCGCTGGGCAGGTGACCGAGGCGTTCGCCGAGACCGACCGAGCCCAGCGCCTCGGCGGCCCGCTCGCGCCGCTCCCTCGGCTTCACGCCGAGCGGGACGAGGGCGGTCTCGACGTTCTCCTGCGCGGTGAGCGTCGGGATGAGGTTGAAGGACTGGAAGACGAAGCCGATGTTCTCGCTGCGCACCTTCGTCAGCCGGGCCTCCGACAGCCTGGCCAGGTCGGTGCCGTCGAGGACGACCTCGCCCTCGGTGGGCCGGTCGAGTCCGCCGAGCATCTGCAGCAGCGTCGACTTGCCGCCGCCGGTGGGTCCCTGGATGACGAGCCGGTCGCCGTCCGGGATGGTCAGGTCGACGCCGGCGAGGGCGTGGACGGTCTCCTTGCCGCGGGTGTAGCGCTTGGTGACGCCTCTGAGTTCGTACATGGGGGTCAGCTCCTGGGTGAAGTGAGGGGGTCGGGGGCCGGCGCCGGTTACTCGACGCGCCGCAGCGCGTCGGCCGGCCGCAGCCGGGACGCCCGCCAGCCGCCGAACGCCCCCGCGATCAGCCCGCCGGCCACGGCGAGGCCGACCGCGACCGCCACCGTGGTGACGCTGACCGGAGCGGTGAGCGCGACCTCCAGCGTCTTGGCGGCGGACTGCCGGCCGGGGCCGCCGAAGCCGCCGCCCCCGCCGGGGCCGCCCTGGCCGCCGGTGCCGCCGCCCCCGCCCAGCTGCGCCTGGAGGGTGGGGCTGATCGCCGTCACGGCGTAGGCGCCCGCCAGCCCGAGCGCGATGCCGAGCACGCCGCCCAGCAGGCCGTTGACCATGGCCTCGCCGACCACCTGACGGGTGACCCGCCCGGACTTCCAGCCGAGCGCCTTCAGCGTGCCGAACTCCCGCACGCGCCGCGACACCGCCGACGAGGTGAGCAGGCCGGCGACGAGGAACGCGGCGACCAGCACGGCGATGGAGAGCCACTTGCCGACGCTGGTGGCGAGGGAGGACGCGGTGGACAGCGAGCCGGACACGGTGTCGGCGAGGTCCGCGGAGGTCGTCACCGTGGTGCCCGAGACGTTCTTCTGGATCGCGGACTTGACGCTGTCGATCTTCTGGGAGTCGGTCGCCTTGACGTAGATCGTGGTGACCTTGTCCTTGGAGTCGCTGAGGGTCTGGGCCTGCGCCAGCGGGACGTAGACGTTGGCGGCGGAGTCGCCGCTGTCGGCGGTGGCGACGCCGATCACGATGAACTTGACGCTCTTGACGGTGACGGTGGAGCCGACCTTGAGCTTCTTCTCCTTGGCGTACGCCGAGTCGAGGACGGCGACCGCGGCGTTCGTCTCCGTGGCCTTGAACGTGCGCCCGCTGGTGATCTCGGAGGAGGTCAGCGGGCCGAGCGCGGGCTCGGTGACGTCGGTGCCGTAGACGGAGTAGTTGTTGACGTCGAAGTCGGCGCCGCCGCCGCGCACTTCGCCCTGCGGCTGGCCGCCCTGGCCGCCGGCGCCGCCCGGACCGCCCGGCTGGCCGCCGGTGTTGCCGTCCTGCTGGAACTGGCCGCGGGTGAACTGACCGCTGACCTTGATGACCTGGAGGCTCAGTCCGCCGACCGCGTCCGCGACGCCGCTCTGCTTGCCGACCTCGGTGACGGTCGAGGCCGACAGGGTCTGGAAGCCCTGGACCATGACCCGGTCGGTGCTCTGCTCCTCGCCGGAGTCGTCGTCCTGCGCGTCGAACTGGAAGCGCGGGCGGTCCGAGGCGCTCGCGGTGGGCGCGGCGGCCTTGGTGACCGTCATGTCCGTGCCCAGGCCGTACAGGCTCTGGAGGACCTTGTCCTGGGCCTTCCCCATGCCGGAGGACACGGAGGTGACCACGATGACCAGCGCGATGCCCAGCGCGAGTCCGGAGGCGACGACGAGGGCCGCCTTTCTGCGGCGGCGCAGTTCGCGCCTCAGGTAGGTGAAGAACATGCGCCGCAAGCTAGGGACGGACCGTGATGAAGCGATAAGGCGCACATAAGAGATGGATGAGAAGGCTGTGTCCGGCCCCGGAAATACCGATGCCGCCCCTGGGGGCGGCATCGGGAAACTGTGCGGTGGCTGTCGGAGGGACCGTCAGACGGCCGAACCGGCCTTCCACTGCGCCCAGTCCATGTTCCAGCCGTTGAGGCCGTTGTCCGGGGAGACGGTCTTGTCGCCGGTGTTCTGGACGATGATGACGTCACCGACGATCGAGTTGTCGAAGAACCAGGCGCCCGGGGTGCTCGGGTCGTTGGCGCCCTTGGTGTCGGACAGGCCGACACAGCCGTGGCTGGTGTTCACCGAGCCGAAGATGGACTTCGCGCCCCAGTAGTTGCCGTGCACGAAGGTGCCGGAGTTGGTCAGGCGCATGGCGTGCGGCACGTCCTTGATGTCGTACTCGCCCTTGCCGTCGTCGTCGGTGAAGCCGACCGTCGCGCCGTTCATCCGGGTCTCCTTGAACTTCTCGGAGATCACCATCTGGCCCTCGTACGTCTTGTTCTCGGGCGACCCGGCGGAGATCGGGATCGTCCGGACGGTCTTGCCGTCCTGCGTGACCTTCATCTGCTTGGTCTTCGCGTCGACGTACGTGACCTGGTTGCGGCCGACCTTGAAGGTGACCGTCTTCTGCTGGACGCCGAAGACGCCCTGGGCGCCCTCGACGCCGTCGAGCGCGAGCTTCAGCGTGACGGTGGAGTTCTCCTGCCAGTAGTCCTCGGGGCGGCAGTCCATGCGCTGGGTGTTGAACCAGTGGCAGACGACCTCCTGGCCGCTGCTGGACGTGACCGTGATGCCCTTCTGGACGGCGGCCTTGTTGGTGATCTCCTTGTTGAAGTTGATCGACACGGGCATGCCCACGCCGACGGTGGAACCGTCCTCCGGCGTGAAGTTGCCTATGAAGCTGTTGTCCGGGGAGACCGTGGTGAAGGACGCGTTCTCGTGGGCCACCAGGCCCTTGGAGTCCTGCGCGGTCGCCGCGAGCTTGTAGGTGGTGGAGCGCTCCAGCTGGACGCTGGGCTTCCAGCTGGTCTTGTCGGCGGAGAGCTCGCCCTCGACGGCGGTGCCGTCGGAGGTGGTCATCGTCACCTGGGTGAGCTTGCCCTTGCTGACGGTGACGGTCGCCGAGTTGTTGATGGAGGCGTTGTCCGAACCGTCCGCGGGCGTGATCTTGATCTGTGCCTCGGACGACTTCTGGGCCGCCGCCTCGTCGGCCTGGGCCTGCGAGGAACCGCTGCTCCCACCGTCGGAAGCACTGCTGTCGCCACCGGAACACGCAGTGAGCATCAGAACACTGCCGAGCAGGGCGGACGCGGTCATCAGCCTGCGCCGCCTACTGTTCGTCATCACACGCTTCTCCATCATTCGCCGATTCCCGAAACAACCCGAGAGCCCCGTCAAAGACCATCAACGCTACGACCGGTTCGTCCCGTTCCGCATTCCTCGAATGTGTGGGACACACCACGTCCACGAAGGCGGGATCCGCCCGGGACCCATGGTGCGGATGTCGGTCAGCGCGTCCCCTGAGACGACGAAACCCCGGACGGCGGTTGCCGTCCGGAGTCATGAATTCCCCAAGACGTTCAGCCGATGCCGCCCGTGCGGCCGCTCTCGCCGGCGTCCGCCCCGCCGTCCTCGCCGACATCATCCCCGGCGAGGTCCCGGTCCGGCGAATCCGGATCGTGGCCGAGGGGTTCGCTCGACCACGACGCCCGGTGGAGTTCGACGCCCGGGACGTCGCCGACCAGGGCGAACGGGTCGACGAGGCAGGCGAGGGCCTCGACGGTGTCTTCCGTCACAGCGCTCTCGGCGTGCGCGCGTTCCGGCTCCGGCGTCCCGGGATCCTCCGCGATGCGCCGCAGGGCCGCCCCGGTCACCGCGTCCGCGTCCTCGACCTCCAGGACGAGCTCCACCCGAAGCCGGACATACCGGGATTTCTTTTCCCTATTCATGCCGGGAGCGTACGGCTCCCGGCCCCCGCGGCTTTCCCGCGACCCGCGCCTTTCATTAGCATCGGGCCACACGGCCAATTCGCCAGCGCCACAAGGGGATCGATATTCCGTGTCATCCGCTCGCCGTCCGTTGCTGACCGCCACCGCCGCGGGGACCCTGCTGTGCGCCCTGTGGTTCGTCCCGAACGCCAACGCGTCGCAGCACGCCCCGGCGAGAGGCGACGTGTCGCCGCAGGCCACGACGCAGGCGCGGGCCGCGACCCAGGCACGGGCCGTGAGCACGAGCACGGTCGGCACCTCCTCCGCCGTCGGCGACGTCGACGCCGGCGGCGGCACCCGGCTCGCCGACACCGGAAGCTTCGACACCACCCCGTACGTGGTCGGCGGGACCACCCTGCTCGCCCTGGGCGCGGGATTCGTGGTGTATTCGGTTCGCCGGGAACGCCTCGGTTTCTGAAGTGATTTGACGCTCGCTTGACCAGACCTTCATAGTCCGCTCATGAAGAGATCATCGGGCGCGCGGCTGTGCGCCACGGTTGCCGTGGGCGCTCTGTCGCTCGCCCTCGTCACGGGCTGTTCGAGCGACGACTCGAAGAAGGACAAGGGGACCAAGGGTTCCGGCTCCGGTGCCGGCTCCTCCTCGTCGTCGGCCCCGGCCGCGGCGGCGCTGACCACGGCCGAGCTGGAGAAGCTGCTGCTGGCCCAGGGCGAGGTCGAGGGGTACAAGGTCGCCTCGGGCGATGACATCCTCCCGAAGTCCAAGGCCGGGGTGAAGACCGACAAGGCGGCGTGCGACCCGCTGGCCTGGGCCACGGCCGGTCTGGCCCCGGGCGACACGAACGCGAACGCCAGCAACTCCGTCTCGGAGGACAAGGCGTCGACCGCCACCGCGCAGCCCGAGGACATCGCGGACGCCTTCAACATCGCCATGACGTTCGTGGGCCTCTCCTCCTACGAGGGCGACGGCGCCGAGAAGGCCATGAAGGCCGTTTCCGACGGCGTGACGGCCTGCTCCGGCGGCTACGGCCTCAGCGCCGAGGGCGAGAACTCGAAGGTCACCAAGGTCGTCGCGGAGAAGGGCACCGGCGGCGGCGACGAGGCGGTCGCGTTCGCCGAGGACGTCGACATGGACGGCGAGGGCACGGCCACCTTCCACACCGAGGTGATCCGCAAGGGCAACACCATCGCCACGTTCTACACGGTGAACTTCGCCGCGCTGGCGTCCGGCGAGGCCACCAAGATCCCGGCCGCCGTCGTCCAGGCGCAGGTCGCCAAGCTGAAGTAGTCCTCCGGGGCCCTGCCGTGCGCATGCGCGCAGGCAGGGCCCCTCGTGTCTCCTACCGCAGCGGACCGGTGACCGTCTCCGCCGCCGCGACCAGCCGCCCCTCCCGCACGAACGCGTCCGCCGCCGCGAGGTCGGGCGCGAGGAAATGGTCGGGTCCGGGCCCCTGAACGCCCGCTTCCCGCACGGCGTCGATGACCGCCCGGGTGGCCGGCGCCGGCGTCAGGCCCTCGCGCAGCTCGACGGCGCGCGTGGCGGCGTACAGCTCGACGGCGAGCACGCGCGTGAGGTTGTCGACGGCCGTGCGCAGCTTGCGCGCCGCGGACCAGCCCATCGAGACGTGGTCCTCCTGCATCGCGGAGGACGGGATCGAGTCCGCCGAGGCGGGCACGGCCAGTCGCTTCATCTCGCTGACCAGCGCGGCCTGGGTGTACTGGGCGATCATCAGGCCGGAGTCGACACCGGCGTCGTCCGCGAGGAACGGCGGCAGGCCGTGGCTGCGGTTCTTGTCCAGCAGGCGGTCGGTGCGGCGCTCGGCGATCGAGGCGAGGTCGGCGGCGGCGACGGCGAGGAAGTCGAGGACGTAGGCGACCGGAGCGCCGTGGAAGTTGCCGTTGGACTCGACCCGTCCGTCGGGCAGCACCACGGGGTTGTCGACGGCCGACGCGAGCTCCCGCTCGGCGACCAGCCGGGCGTGGGCCATGGTGTCCCGTCCGGCGCCGGCGACCTGCGGGGCGCAGCGCACCGAGTAGGCGTCCTGGACGCGGGGCGCGTCGTCCTGGTGGTGCCCGGTCAGCCCGGAGCCCTTCAGCACGGCCAGCATGTTGGCGGCGCTGGCGCCCTGCCCCGGGTGCGGGCGGACGGCGTGCAGCTCGGGCGCGAGCACCCTGTCGGTGCCGAGGAGGGCCTCCAGCGAGAGCGCCGCGGTGACGTCGGCCGACTTGTAGAGGGTGTCGAGGTCGTCCAGGGCCATGATCAGCATGCCGAGCATGCCGTCGGTGCCGTTGAGGAGGGCGAGCCCCTCCTTCTCGCGCAGTTCGACGGGCGCGAGGCCGTGGGCGGCGAGCAGTTCGCCGGCGGGCCGTACGACGCCGTCCGGTCCCTCGGCGTCCCCTTCGCCCATGAGCGCGAGGGCGCAGTGCGAGAGCGGGGCGAGGTCGCCGGAGCAGCCGAGGGAGCCGTACTCGTGGACGACCGGGGTGATGCCGGCGTTCAGCAGGTCGGCCATGGCCTGCGCGACCTCGGGCCGCACGCCGGTGCGCCCGGAGCAGACGGTCTTGAGCCGCAGGAACATCAGGGCCCGGACGACCTCCCGCTCGACGCGCGGCCCCATGCCGGCGGCGTGCGAGCGGACGATGTTGCGCTGGAGCCGGGCGCGCAGCTCCGGGCTGATGTGCCGGGTGGCGAGGGCGCCGAAACCGGTGGAGACGCCGTAGACGGGCTCGGGCTTGGCCGCCAGCGCGTCCACGATCTCGCGGGCGGCGGCGAGGGCCGCCACCGCCTCTCCGGAGAGCTCGACCCGGGCGCCGCCGCGCGCCACGGCGAGCACGTCGGACGCGGAGACCCCGGACGCCCGCCCGTCGCCCACCACCACCCTTCCAAGGCCGCGCTTCGCGCCTTCCTCATCCACCACAGTGTGCATATCCATATTCAGGAGCGTACGCAGTGAAGACGAGGATGTCACCAGTGGGGGCCGGGTTCACCCCTTACCGATGCGTCACACCTCATTCCGTCCGCCCGCGGAAGCTCCGCCGTTCGGCGGCGGGCCCCCGCGGCGGCTCGTCGGCGAGGCGTACGACGGGGTCGTCCGGCCCCTCCCGCCCCGCGACGACCGGGCGGGCGGCCCGTACGGCCTTGGCGCGGTACTGGGCGGCGTCCGCGAGCCGGAACAGCCGCCGGGCCGAGCGCACCGGCCCGATCGGATCCTCGGTGGAGGCGACCCCGCAGGCCACCCCCTCCCCGAGCTCCAGCTCGGCGGCCCGGCGGCACAGTTCCCCGGCGACCCGCACCACGTCGTCGGCGGACGGCCCGACCGCGAGCAGACAGAACTCGTCCCCGCCGAGGCGAGCGGCCAGCGCCCCGGGCAGCATGGCCCCGCACAGCGACAGCACCGAGCCGAACCGCTCCAGCAGCCGGTCCCCGACGGCGTGCCCCTGGGTGTCGTTCACCCGCTTGAGCCCGTTGAGGTCGCACACGACGAGACTCACCGCGTCCCCCCGCGTCCGGTGCCGCTCGACCGCCTCCTCCAGGCGCACGTCGACGGCCCGGCGGTTGGCCAGGCCGGTGAGGGCGTCGGTGAAGGCGAGCCGGCGGGCCTCCTCCAGCCGCTCGGTCTGCGCGAGTCCGGCGGCGACGACGGCGGCCAGGACGGTGGCGAAGTCGGCGTCGGCCCGGCCGAAGACCGGGACGCCGCGGGCGCGGGCCACGTACAGCTCGCCCCAGGCGCGGCCGTGCAGCACGATCGGCGCGACGACGCAGGAGCCGCGGCCGCGCCGGCGCAGGGCGGCGGCCCGCCCCCGGTCGGCGCCGGCGGGCGCTCCCGGGTGGTCGTGGCCGGGCCGCCCGGCGGCGTGCCCCTGCGCCGTCTCCACCCAGGCGTTGGGCTCACCGCCGGCCACCCAGCGTTCGTGCAGGAACTCGGTGATCTCCGGGAACTGGTGCACCGGATAGGCCTCGCAGTCCGGGAACTCCTCCTCGTCCTCCGCCAGGTCCCCCACGTTCACGAGGACCCGCAGCCGTCCGAGGTCCCGCTCCCACACCGAGAGCGCGGCGAACGCGCCGGCCAGCGCCCGGCAGGCCCCGAGGGCCGCCGCCCGCCACGACTCGGGGGGCGTGTGCGCGGCCGCCATCCCCTGCGCCAGCGCCACCACGGCCGCGAGGCGTCTGTCCTCACCCATTTCACCAGGCTAGGGACATTTGCCTACCAAGGGGACACCGAGGGGGCGCTTGGAGTGACGGCGCCGCGCGGCGGCGCCGCCGCCGTCAAGGGCGCCTCACTCCCCCGGCCACTGCGGCTTCCGCTTCTCGTTGAACGCGGCCACCCCCTCCGCCCGGTCCGCCGAGAACGCCACCGACCGCCACGCCGCGTCCTCGACCTCGAGCCCGGCCCGCAGATCCAGTCCGTGCCCCAGCCGCAGGGCCCGCTTGGCCGCCCGCAGGCCCACCGGGGAGTTCGCCCCGATCCGCGCGGCCAGCGCCAGCGCCTCCTCGCGGTCCCGCCCCTCCTCCACGAGCAGGTCCACCAGCCCCAGCTCCCGCGCCTCGCCGGCCTCCACCCGCCGCGCGCTGAAGATCAGCTCGGCCGCCCGGGCCGCACCCACCCGCCGGGGCAGCAGCTGCGTGCCCCCGCCGCCCGGGATCACGCCGACCGACACCTCCGGCAGCCCCACCACGGCCGTCCGGTCCGCCACGATCACGTCGCACGCCAGGGCCAGCTCGAAGCCGCCGCCCAGCGCGAACCCGTGCACCGCCGCCACCGTCGGCACCGGCAGCTCCAGCACCCCGGTGTACGCCCCGCGCGCGACGGGCCGCTGCCGCACCAGCTCGGCGTCGCTGAACGAGTTCCGCTCCTTCAGGTCGGCGCCGACGCAGAAGGCCCGCTCGTGCGTCGAGGTCACCACGACCACCCGGACGTCCCGGTCCTCCCCCAGCGCCGCACAGGCCGCCCCGATGGACCGGGCCATCCCGGTCGAGACGGCGTTCATGGCCTTGGGCCGGTCCAGCGCCAGCTCCGCGACATGCCCGTCCCCGTGCCGCCGCACCAGCACGAACTCCCCGAACCGTTCCTCGCTCACGGCACCGCTCACGACATCCTCCGGATCCGACGCAGGTTAACGCGGGTTAACCTCTCCCGCTCGCCCGATCATCGCAGGCCGGATGCGCCGGGGAAAGAGCGGACGGGCCCGCCCCCGTTCCCGCGCCGCCGACCGGTCCGCCCCACACCCGTTCGAGTGACATTCCGCCCGACTCCCCTTCGAACACCCAGGGGAGCGCATAACGTGCGTCCGCCCCGGCGCACCGGGGGCGCGACCGCACCGGGGAGGGAACGCGATGACGAGCACACCGGTGAGCACGCCGACCGCGAGAGCCGTCGGGGACGGGGCCCGGGAGCCGAACCGGGACGAGCGCCGGGGGAAGAGCCCGGACGAGCACCGGGACGAGCGGGACACGCACCGCCGGGACGAACGGGGGGAACGCCGGGCGGAGGACCCGGACGAGCACCGGGGAAAGAACCCGGACGAGCACCGGGACGAGCAGGACACGCACCGCCGGGACGAACGGGGGGAACGCCGGGCGGAGGACCCGGACGAGCACCGGGCGGACCGCTTCGGCTCCGACGAGCGCCGGGCGCCCGGCGGGGTCATGGGCCGGAACGTTCCGGCCGGTGTCCACGGGCCGGGGAGTCCGGGCCGGGCGGAGCACCGGGAGGAGCACGTCCGTCTCCGGGCCGCTCCCCGGGGCCGGCACCGCCGCCCCCGTTCCCGCAAGGCGCTGTTCGCCGCGGGTGGCCTGGCGCTGGCCGCCGGGGTGCTGAGCCTCCTGCGGACGGCACCCGAGCCGGGCGCCGGCGGTCCCGGCGCCGCGGAGGCGGGAGGGCGTCCCGACCCCGTCACGGGCGCGGAGACGTCCCCGGATCCGGGCACCGCCCCCGGGGCCGCCACCGCCGCCGGCCGCCCGGCCGACGCGGCCGCCACGCCCTCCGCCCCCACGGCGCCCGCCACCATGGGCGGGGCGGGACCCGGCCCGCTCCCCGGGGCCGTCCTGGCCCCCGGCGCCCCCGGCGCGCCGACGTCCGTCGCCCTCACGCCGGGCGCCACCCACACTCCGGCCGGTTCCGGGAGGTCACCCGCGTCGGACCCGTCCCGGGGGCCGGAACCCGCGCCCACGGCCTCCACCGGCCCGCAGGCCCCGCGGCCGTCGGCGCCCGCGCCGGCCACCGCGTCACCCGCACCGCATCAACCGCGGCAGCCGGAGCCGTCCGGCCTGCCGGGACTGTGCGTGCCCGTCATCGGCCTGTGCGTGGGCCCGCTGCACGTGCCCGGGCCGTAGCACCGGAGGCGGCGCCGGGGCAGGTCATCCGTCCCCGCCGTCGCGCCGGGTCAGCAGCCAGGGCTCGACCACCCCGAGCCCGCGCACGGGCCGCTGCCACATCGGCTGGAGGGCGAACCGGTAGCCGGGCGGCTCCTCGCCCTCCTTCTCGGCGGCGGCCGCCTCCTCCGCGGCCTCCGCCTCGGAGGCGGGCGCGTCCCCGGAGCGGATGAGGTCCTCGGCGAAGGCGCTGTCCACGAGGACGGCGTCGCGCGGCGCTATCGACGTCAGCCGCGAGGCCAGGTTGACGGTCGTGCCGAAGACATCGCCCATCCGGGTGGTCACCGTGCCGAAGGCCATGCCGACCCGCAGCTCCGGCATCGTCTCGTCGTTGCTCAGCGTCTCGACCAGCCGCAGCGCGATGTCGGCGGCCGTGCCCGCGTCGTCGGCGACGTAGAGCACCTCGTCGCCCAGGGTCTTGATGAGCCGCCCGCCCCGCGCGGCGACCAGGTCGGCGGCGGTCGTCTCGAAGGCCTCGACGAGCTCGCCGAGCTCCTCCTCCTCCATGCGGCGGGTCAGCCGCGTGAACCCGACGAGATCCGCGAACCCGACCGCGAGCCGCCGGTCGACCATCTCCTCGTCGTCCGCGGCCTGCACGACACGCCCGGCCGAGGCGGCCAGCTGCCGGCGCCACACGTAGACGAGGAACTCCTCGAGTTCCGGCAGCAGCAGCTCGACGATCGGGTACGTGACCTCGGTGCGGGTCATCCCCGGCTCCGGAGGCTCCGTCAGCCCCTCCAGGAAGGAATCGATCTGCCACTCCGCCAACCGGGCGGTGGTCTGCCCGGTCGACCGCGCCACCTGCACCGCCATCGCCTCGCTCAGCAGGCCCGCCTCGACGAGACCCGCGAGCCGCCGCAGCGCCAGCACGTCGGCCTCGGTGAGGGCCTTGGCCTGCCCTATGTCGGCGAAGCCCATCGCCCGCCAGAAGCGGGACGCCAGCTCCATGGAGACGCCGGCGCTGCGGGCCGCCTGAAAGGGGGTGTAGCGCCGTTCGGCGCCCAGGATGAGCTGCTCCAGGCGCAGGGCGAGCGGGTCGTCGCCGGAGTCGGCGGCGTGGGCGTCCTCCCGCTCGAGCGAACTCGAGGGCGGGGGAGGGTCCACCCGGCCGTCCGCGCCCGCGCCGGAGCCCGTGTCGTCGACGGTCACGCCTGCTGCCCTTCCGATCTACCGCGGTCAGGTATCGACCGGCCTCAACTCTACGGCAGGTGTGCGCCAGCTCACTCCGTCAGGAGGATCGGGGGGCGCCGCCGTGCGGGAGCCGCCTCACCCGGTGCCGGGACGGCCGGGCAGGAGGGGGCGCCGGCCGCGGACGCCCCTCAGGCCGGCCGCAGGTGCACGATGTCCCCGGCCCCCACCGGCTCCTGCACCCCCGCCTCCGTGGCGATCACCAGCCGCCCCTCCCCGTCCAGGGCCACCGCCTCCCCCACCACGGACCGCTCCCCGGGCAGCTCGGCCCGCACCGTCCGGCCCAGGGTCGCGCAGCCCGCCGCGTACGCCTCCTGCACGCCGCTCGCAGCGGGGTCACCCCCCGCACGCCGCCACCGCCCGTACCACTCCTCCAGCGACCGCAGCACGGCCCGCAGCAGCGGGTCCCGGTCCGTGCTCACCGCCCCGGCCAGCGCCAGCGAGCCCGCCTGCGGCACCGGCAGTTCGTCGGCCCGCAGCGAGACGTTGACGCCGACGCCCAGCACCACCCCGTCCGGCCCGACCCGCTCCGCCAGGATCCCGCCGGCCTTGCGCTCCTCGCCGCCCACGCTCACCAGCAGGTCGTTCGGCCACTTCAGCGCCGTGTCGACCCCCGCGGCCCGCGACAAGCCGGTGGCCACCGCCACGCCCGTCAGCAAGGGCAGCCACCCCCACCGCTCGACCGGCACCTCGGCGGGCCGCAGCAGCACGGAGAAGAAGAGCCCGGACCGGGCGGGCGCCGTCCACCGCCGGTCCAGCCGGCCGCGCCCCGAGGACTGCTCCTCGGCCACCAGGACCGAGCCCTCGTCCGCCTTCCCCGCGGCCGCCAGCGCCACGAGGTCGGAGTTCGTGGACCCGGTCCGCTGCACGACCTGCACGTCCCGCCACAGGCCGCCCTCCCGCACGAGCCCGCGCCGCAGCGCGGCGGAGCCGAGGGGCGGCCGGTCCAGATCGGACCACCGGTTGCCGTTCGCGTCTGATGCATCTGGGGGCGTCATGCAAGCCACCCTAGGTGTGGGAAACGCCGCACTGCTGATCGGTGGGCCCACCACTACTCTACGGATGAGTAACCGTCCCCCCTTTTGAGCAGGCAGGGAGCCGCATCCCGATGTCCGAGCCGGAAGAGACCGACATCCACGCGACCGCGGGAAAGATCGCGGATCTCCAGCGCCGCGTCCAGGAGGCGACGCACGCCGGCTCCGCGCGTGCCGTCGAGAAGCAGCACGCCAAGGGCAAACTGACGGCCCGTGAGCGGATCGAACTCCTCCTCGACGAGGGTTCCTTCGTCGAGCTGGACGAGTTCGCCCGGCACCGCTCCACCCACTTCGGGCTGGAGAAGAACCGCCCGTACGGGGACGGCGTCGTGACCGGCTACGGCACGGTCGACGGCCGTCCGGTGGCCGTCTTCTCGCAGGACTTCACCGTCTTCGGCGGCGCGCTGGGCGAGGTCTACGGCCAGAAGATCGTCAAGGTCATGGACTTCGCGCTGAAGACCGGCTGCCCGGTCATCGGCATCAACGACTCCGGCGGCGCCCGCATCCAGGAGGGCGTGGCCTCCCTGGGCGCGTACGGCGAGATCTTCCGCCGCAACACCCACGCCTCCGGTGTGATCCCGCAGATCAGCCTGGTCGTCGGCCCGTGTGCGGGCGGCGCGGTCTACTCGCCGGCGATCACCGACTTCACGGTGATGGTCGATCAGACCTCGCACATGTTCATCACCGGCCCGGACGTCATCAAGACGGTGACCGGTGAGGACGTCGGCTTCGAGGAGCTGGGCGGCGCGCGCACCCACAACGCCGTCTCGGGCGTGGCGCACCACATGGCCGGGGACGAGAAGGACGCGATCGAGTACGTCAAGCAGCTGCTGTCGTACCTGCCGTCGAACAACCTCAGCGAGGCGCCGGCGTTCCCGGAGGAGGCGGACCTGTCCGTCACCGACGAGGACCTGGAGCTGGACACGCTGGTCCCGGACAGCGCGAACCAGCCGTACGACATGCACGCGGTGATCGAGCACGTCCTCGACGACGCCGAGTTCTTCGAGACGCAGCCGCTGTTCGCGCCGAACATCCTCACCGGCTTCGGCCGGGTGGAGGGCCACCCGGTCGGCGTCGTCGCCAACCAGCCGATGCAGTTCGCGGGCTGCCTGGACATCACGGCCTCCGAGAAGGCGGCCCGCTTCGTCCGTACGTGTGACGCCTTCAACATCCCGGTGATCACCTTCGTGGACGTGCCCGGCTTCCTGCCCGGCGTCGGCCAGGAGCACGACGGCATCATCCGCCGCGGCGCCAAGCTGATCTACGCCTACGCCGAGGCCACCGTCCCGCTGATCACGGTCATCACCCGCAAGGCCTTCGGCGGCGCGTACGACGTCATGGGCTCCAAGCACCTGGGCGCCGACCTCAACCTCGCCTGGCCGACCGCGCAGATCGCCGTCATGGGCGCGCAGGGCGCGGTCAACATCCTGCACCGCCGCACCCTCGCCGAGGCGGAGGCGAGCGGTGAGGACCTCGAGGCGGTGCGCGCCCGGCTGATCCAGGAGTACGAGGACACCCTGCTCAACCCCTACGTCGCGGCCGAGCGCGGCTACGTCGACGCGGTGATCATGCCGTCCGACACCCGCCGCCACATCGTGCGCGGCCTGCGTCAACTGCGCACCAAGCGGGAATCCCTGCCTCCGAAGAAGCACGGCAACATCCCCCTCTAGGCCTGCTGGGAGCCGTCATGAACATCAAGGTCGTCAGGGGCAACCCGACCCCGGAGGAGCTGGCCGCCGCCCTGGCGGTGGTCAGAGCCCGCGCCGCGGCGGCAGCCACGGAGCCGCCCGGCGCGCCGGTCCCGAGGGACGCGTGGTCGGACCCGTCCCGGATCGCGGGCCGGCGCCTGCCGAGTCCGGGGCGGGCGTCCTGGGCGCGTACCTACTGGCCGGGGTGACCGGACCTGCCCGGGGGCGCGGGGGACCGCGCACCGGAGAGGAACGCCGGGCTCCGATCTGAGTACGCCTACTCAGGCGCCGCCCCGGGGCCGGGCCCCACGCTGGTGGCATGCTGTGGTCCGACCCGGAGAACGAGCCGCCCGAGGAACTCCGTGACATGCAGGAGTCCCTGAGGCGGCTCGGCCTCTTCCTCGCGCTGGCCATGCTCGTCGCGATGCTCGTGGTCGGCCTGAGATGAACAGCCGCCCCGGCGCTACGCTGACCGCATGCGCCGACTCGTCCTCGCCTCCCAGTCCCCCGCCCGGCTCAACCTGCTGCGCCAGGCCGGGCTCGATCCCGAAGTGATCGTCAGCGGGGTCGACGAGGACGCCGTCACCGCCCCCACCCCGGCCGAGCTGGCACTGGCCCTCGCCGAGGCGAAGGCCTCCGTCGTGGCCGCGAAGCCCGAGGTCAAGGGCGCCCTGGTGATCGGCTGCGACTCGGTCCTCGACCTGGACGGCGAGGCCCTGGGCAAGCCCGGGGACGCCGAGGAGGCCACGGCCCGCTGGAAGGCGATGCGCGGGCGGGCCGGCACGCTCCAGACCGGCCACTGCGTCTACGACACCGTCAGCGGGCGGTACGCCTCCGCCACCGCCTCCACGGTGGTCCGCTTCGGGGATCCGACGGACGAGGAGATTGCCGCGTACGTCGCCTCGGGCGAGCCGCTGCACGTCGCCGGCGCCTTCACCCTCGACGGCCGTTCGGCTCCGTTCATCGACGGCATCGACGGCGACCACGGCAACGTCATCGGCATCAGCCTGCCCCTCGTCCGGCGCCTGCTGGCGGAACTGGGGGTCGGCATCACGGAGCTGTGGGCGCCGTCGGCCCGGTGACCGGGGCCGGCCCCTCACCCGCCGGCGCCCGGCCCTTCGGCCCGCCGTCCTGCGGCCCGGCGTCCCCGGGCCGCGGGGCGCCCGTGTCCTCCTGGCGGTCGTAGGTCATCAGGAGCAGCACGATGAGCGCGAGCACCACCACCATCAGCACGAACGCCGACACGCCGACGAGCCCCCAGGCGAACGCGCCCAGCAGTCCGTGCACCACCGCCGCGCTGATCAGCAGCACACGGCCGAACCCGGCGGGCGGGCGGTCGCGCACGGCCACCAGCAGGGCGACCAGGCCGCACAGGGCGAAGTAGAGGCCGAAGACGACGCCGCCCGCCTTCGACGACGTCGCCATCGTGTCCGGGTCCAGACCGGCCAGGGACATGTCCTGCCGGTCCACGACCACCCCCAGGAACCAGTTCAGCGCCGCCACGCCGAGCGCCTCGGCGAAGAGCACGAGCGCCACGATCGCTGCCACCGGTCTGCGCACCACCGGTCCCCACCCACTTTCGCCCCAGCCCCGAGCAGGACTGCTGTTACCCCAAGTACGTTCGAGACATCGTGAACGCTACTAACGGGTAAACCCCGGGACAAGGGTCCGGCGCCCGGCAAAGAATCATTGGGCCATTCGTAGGGACTCCACAAAGAAACGAAGTGGGCCGCAGCACGCCCTCACAGAGACCTTGGCCACAGTAGAGGGCTAGGGTTTCCGTCAGGAGTGCTGCGTACGGCGGTACTACAAGGGATTACGCGGCCGAGTGAGCCTCGCATCACGCTCCGTGTGGGCAAGCTCACCACCGGGGACGGGTCGAAGAGCCGTGTCGGCAGTCCCTAAACTCGGCTTGTTTCAAGGAGGGAGCCTCAATCGTGCGCAAGGTGCTCATCGCCAACCGTGGCGAAATCGCAGTCCGCGTGGCCCGGGCCTGCCGGGACGCCGGTATCGCGAGCGTTGCCGTCTACGCGGATCCGGACCGGGACGCTCTGCATGTCCGCGCCGCGGATGAGGCGTTCGCCCTGGGCGGTGACACTCCGGCGAGCAGTTATCTGGACATCGGCAAGGTGTTGAACGCCGCGCGTGAGTCCGGTGCGGACGCCGTCCATCCGGGGTACGGCTTCCTGTCGGAGAACGCCGACTTCGCGCAGGCGGTGCTGGACGCGGGGCTGATCTGGATCGGGCCGCCGCCGCAGGCCATCCGTGACCTGGGTGACAAGGTGGCCGCCCGGCACATCGCGCAGCGTGCGGGTGCGCCGCTGGTGGCGGGCACGCCGGATCCGGTCTCCGGGGCGGAGGAGGTGGTGGCCTTCGCGAAGGAGCACGGGCTGCCGATCGCGATCAAGGCCGCCTTCGGTGGTGGCGGGCGTGGTCTGAAGGTGGCCCGCACCCTGGAGGAGGTGCCCGAGCTGTACGACTCGGCGGTGCGCGAGGCGGTGGCCGCGTTCGGCCGGGGCGAGTGCTTCGTGGAGCGCTACCTGGACAAGCCGCGTCACGTGGAGACGCAGTGCCTGGCCGACAGCCACGGCAACGTGGTGGTGGTCTCCACCCGTGACTGCTCGCTGCAGCGCCGTCACCAGAAGCTGGTCGAGGAGGCGCCGGCGCCGTTCCTGTCCGAGGCGCAGGTCGCCGAGCTGTACGCGTCGTCCAAGGCGATCCTGAAGGAGGCCGGCTACGTCGGCGCCGGCACGGTGGAGTTCCTCGTCGGCAACGACGGCACCATCTCCTTCCTGGAGGTCAACACCCGGCTGCAGGTGGAGCACCCGGTCACCGAGGAGGTGTCCGGCATCGACCTGGTGCGCGAGATGTTCCGCATCGCCGACGGCGAGGAGCTCGGCTACGACGACCCGCCGCTGCGCGGCCACTCCTTCGAGTTCCGCATCAACGGCGAGGACCCGGGCCGCGGCTTCCTGCCCGCTCCGGGCACGGTCACGGTCTTCGACGCGCCGACCGGGCCGGGCGTGCGGCTGGACGCGGGCGTGGAGGCGGGCAGCGTGATCGGCCCGGCCTGGGACTCGCTGCTGGCCAAGCTGGTCGTCACCGGCGCCAGCCGCGAGCAGGCCCTGCAGCGGGCCGCCCGGGCGCTGGAGGAGTTCCGCGTGGAGGGCATGGCCACGGCGATCCCGTTCCACCGCGCGGTGGTGCGGGACCCGGCGTTCGCGCCCGAGCTGACCGGCTCCACCGAGCCGTTCACGGTCCACACCCGCTGGATCGAGACCGAGTTCGTCAACGAGATCAAGCCCTTCGCCGCCCCGGCGGACGCGGAGGCGGACGAGGAGCCGGGCCGCGAGACGGTCGTGGTCGAGGTCGGCGGCAAGCGGCTGGAGGTGTCGCTGCCGTCCTCGCTGGGCATGTCGCTGGCCCGCACCGGGCTCGCGGCGGGCGCCCGGCCCAAGCGCCGGGCGGCGAAGAAGTCCGGCCCGGTCGCCTCCGGCGACACCCTGGCCTCCCCGATGCAGGGCACCATCGTCAAGATCGCCGTCGAGGAGGGCCAGGAGGTCCAGGAGGGCGACCTGGTCGTCGTGCTGGAGGCGATGAAGATGGAACAGCCGCTGAACGCGCACAAGGCCGGCACCGTCAAGGGCCTGACCGCCGAGGTCGGCGCCTCCCTCACCTCCGGCGCCGCCATCTGCGAGATCAAGGACTGACGACCCGCGGACGACGAACGAGGCGTCCCGGTGGACCTGACCCCAGGTCCACCGGGGCGCCTCGTTCGTCACGTGCCCGTGATCCACTCCGTGACGCGCTCCGGGGCCCGTGCGCGTCCGGCCCCGGCCGGGCGCCGCGCCGGAGGAGGAACGGCTCCGCGGGGTGTTCGGCGGGCAGGTGACGGCCGTCAGGGCGAAGGGGGCGGGACGACGGGCTGGAGGCCGACGCGGGAGAAGGGGACGACGGCGGACTGAGACCGGCGCGAGAACGGGACGACGGGCTGGAGAGCGGCGACGCGGGGCCGGGGCGGCGTCCTGGGCGCCGCCCGCTCGTGGGCCACCGTCCGTGACCGCGGCGGGCGAGGGGGCAGGCCGGTCCCCGTCGTCGGGGCGGTCGGCGTCCCGGCCAGGCCACGCCGACCGGCTTCGGAGCGGCCGCGACGCGCGGCCGGCGGCCACGGAGCCTCCTCGGCGCGGGCGGGGCGCCCGCTGCCGCGATGCCGCGGTGCCGCGATGACGCGACGGAGTCGGCTTCCCCCGCCCCCTGACAAGCGCCGGCACGCGCCGCGCGTCCGCCGCACCGGTCTCGTTCGCGTCCCCGTGTCCGCTCGAGCGGCGTGCGCGCCGACGCCTCCGACGGGACTCCGGCGGACCGCCGCGCCGCGCTTCGGACGGGCCCCGACGGGTGCCGGTCCGTGGATCCCGGACGGGTGCCCGTGGACGGGCCACGGCAAGGGCACCGGACTGCGGACCCCCGGACGGGTGCCGGTCTGCGACCACCGGACGGGTGCCGGTCTGCGACCACCGGACGGGTGCCGGACTGCGATCACCGGACGGGTGCCGGTCTGCGGCCACCGGACGGGTGCCGGCCTGCGAGTCACGGCAAGACGGCGCTCCGCGGGCCGCGGCGAGGGCGCCGGTGTGGGGTGCGGCGGCAGGCGGTGTGCGCCCGGCCGCTCGGTGCGCGGGGTCCGGTCGTCCTACCGGCGGCGCAGGTCGGCGACCCGGGCCCGCTCTCCGCCGGGGGGCTGCTCGCCGAGGACCGCGGCCGCGCGCAGGCCCGTCGGGGCGCCCGGCACCTGGCCGCGGCGCGGGGACGGGAGGGGGACGTCCCGGCGCTGCTGCTGGCGGCGCGCCGGGACGGCGTCACCCCCCGGGTTTCCCTGCGCCCCGGCGACGGCGATCTGCACCCCCTGGTCCGCCAGGGCCTGCAGCTCGGTCTGGGCGCGGTCGTCGTGGGCGGGCGGCTCGTCCGTGACCAGGCGGGTGATGACGTCGGTCGGGACGGTCTGGAACATCGTGTCGGTGCCGAGCTTGGTGTGGTCGGCGAGGACGACGACCTCGGCGGCCGCCTGGACCAGGGCCCGGTCGACGGAGGCCGACAGCATGTTGGACGTGGAGAGCCCGCGCTCGGCGGTGAGACCGCTTCCGGAGAGGAAGGCCCGGGAGACCCGGAGCCCCTGGAGGGACTGTTCGGCTCCGCTGCCGACGAGCGCGTAGTTGGAGCCTCTGAGCGTGCCGCCGGTCATCACGACCTCCACCCGGTTGGCGTGCGCCAGGGCCTGGGCGACCAGCAGGGAGTTGGTGACGACGGTGAGTCCGGGCACCCGGGCGAGCCGGCGGGCCAGCTCCTGGGTGGTGGTCCCCGCCCCGACCACGATGGCCTCGCCCTCTTCGACGAAGTTGGCGGCGAGGTCGGCGATGGCGGTCTTCTCGGCGGTCGCGAGATGGGACTTCTGCGGAAAGCCGGACTCCCGCGTGAAACCGCCCGGCAGTACCGCACCGCCGTGCCGGCGGTCGAGGAGTCCTTCTGCCTCCAGTGCGCGCACGTCCCGCCGTACGGTCACTTCGGAGGTCTGGACGACGCGGGCGAGCTCACGGAGCGACACGGCCCCGTTCGCTCGCACCATTTCGAGGATCAATTGGCGACGTTCTGCAGCGAACACGAAACTGACAGTAACGCGGGCGACCGTCTGCTTTCAGCTCTTTGCGCCGAACAATAGAAGTTGTTCGCACAGCAGGGCAGGGAGTGGTATAGGGGCCCATTCCCTGCGCCTGTGCCGCCCGCACGGGCCGCGCCCCCCGGTGACCGGCGGGGATCCGGCTCCGGCCGTCAGACGTCGCCGCCCGTCTTCCTCGTGTGCAACTGCCGTGCCACCTCGGCGATCGACCCCGAAAGCGACGGGTACACGGTGAAGGCGTTCGCGATCTGCTCGACCGTCAGATTGTTGTCCACGGCGATCGAGATGGGGTGGATGAGTTCCGAGGCGCGCGGCGCCACGACGACACCGCCGACCACGATCCCGGTGCCCGGCCGGCAGAAGATCTTGACGAAGCCGTCCCGGATGCCCTGCATCTTGGCGCGCGGATTGCGCAGGAGGGGCAGCTTGACGACGCGCGCGTCGATCTTGCCCGCCTCCACGTCGGCCTGCGTGTAGCCGACGGTGGCGATCTCCGGGTCGGTGAAGACGTTCGAGGAGACCGTCTTGAGGTCGAGCGGGGCCACCGCGTCGCCGAGGAAGTGGTACATGGCGATGCGCCCCTGCATGGCGGCGACCGAGGCGAGGGCGAACACGCCGGTCACGTCACCGGCGGCGTACACGCCCGGAGCCGTCGTCCGGGACACCCGGTCGGTCCAGATGTGCCCCGACTCGCGGACCCTGACGCCCGCCTCCTCCAGGCCGAGGCCCTCGCTGTTGGGGACGGCGCCGACGGCCATCAGGCAGTGCGAGCCGGTGATGACCCGGCCGTCGGCGAGGGTCACCTCGACCCGGTCCCCGACCCGCTTGGCGGACTGGGCGCGGGAGCGGGCCATGACGTTCATGCCGCGGCGGCGGAAGACGTCCTCGAGGACGGCGGCGGCGTCCGGGTCCTCGCCCGGCAGCACGCGGTCCCGGGAGGAGACGAGGGTGACCTTGGAGCCGAGGGCCTGGTAGGCGCCGGCGAACTCGGCGCCCGTCACGCCCGAGCCGACCACGATGAGCTCCTCGGGCAGCTCCCGCAGGTCGTAGACCTGGGTCCAGTTCAGGATGCGCTCGCCGTCGGGCTGGGCGTCGGGCAGCTCGCGGGGGTGGCCGCCGGTCGCGAGGAGCACCGCGTCCGCGACCAGCGTCTCCTCGCTGCCGTCGGCGGACCGGACCACGACCTTGCGGGAGCCGTCCAGGGCCTGCATGCCCTCCAGGCGGCCCCGGCCGCGCAGGACGCGGGCGCCCGCGCGCGTGACGGAGGCGGTGATGTCGTGCGACTGCGCGAGCGCGAGCCGCTTGACGCGCCGGTTGACCTTGTCGAGGTCCACGCCGACGACCCGGGCCGACTGCTCCAGCGGGGGCGTGTCGTCGGCGACGATGATCCCCAGCTCCTCGTAGGAGGAGTCGAAGGTGGTCATCACCTCGGCCGTGGCGATAAGGGTCTTCGACGGCACGCAGTCGGTCAGCACCGACGCCCCGCCCAGACCGTCGCAGTCGACGACGGTCACCTCCGCGCCGAGCTGCGCGGCCACCAGGGCCGCTTCGTAGCCGCCGGGTCCGCCACCGATGATCACGATCCGAGTCACGTACTCCATTGTCCCGCACGCTTCAAGGTCGTACGCCCCCGGGGGGCCACGCCCCGGTACGTCTGGTGCCGGAGGGACGGCGGGCGACGACCGTGACGCGCGGGCGGGCTGCCGTACCCTCACTGCATGTCGCTCTACGCCGCGTACGCCGGCAACCTCGACGCGCGGCTGATGACCCGCCGCGCCCCGCACTCGCCGCTGCGCGCGACCGGCTGGCTGAACGGCTGGCGGCTGACCTTCGGCGGGGAGCAGCTGGGCTGGGAGGGCGCCCTGGCGACGCTCGTGGAGGATCCCGTCTCCCAGGTCTTCGTCGCGCTGTACGACCTCGCCCCGATGGACGAGGACGCGCTGGACCGCTGGGAGGGCGTGGGCCTCGGCATCTACCGCAGGCTCCGGGTGCGGGTGCACACGCTCGACGGCGAGGAGCAGGGCTGGGCGTACGTGCTGAACGGGTACGAGGGCGGTCTGCCGTCGGCCCGCTACCTGGGCGAGATCGCCGACGCGGCGGAGTCGGCGGGGGCGCCGCACGACTACGTGATGGAACTGCGGAAGAGGCCCTGCTGACCGATCCTGGTGTGCATGAGCGGGACGCGCCACGGTCACCAGGTGCTCTACACGGAACAGGCCGCGGCGGCGCGCGACCGCCTGGACGCACGACAGCGCGCCAGGTTCGACAAGGGCGTCGCCGTCCTGGCCCGCGACCCCTACCTGCCCGCCTCCCGCGCCGTCGACGCCACGGGCGACGACCGCACGGTCCGGCTCACGCAGCACATCTTCGCGGAGTACATGATCAGCCGGGGGAGGCTGCTGATCTTCGTCGTCGAGGTCTTCAGCGACGAGGACGTCCTCGTGCCGGAGGAAGCGCCGGGGGAGCCGCCCGAGAGGTGATCCCTCCCGCCGTCCGCCGCCGCGCGTTGGAAACGACAAGGCAACGATCCCCGTCCCGTTCGCCCTGTCATCTACGCGCGTAGGCAAGAACCGGCTACCCTCGTCCGCGTGAACGCATCTCTTCTCCCGGACGACATCCAGGGCGACCCTTACGCCGCCGCCGACGCCGCCGCGACGCGCCTGCGCGAACTGACCGGCGCCGAGACCCACGACGTCGCCCTCGTGATGGGCTCCGGCTGGGCCCCGGCCGTCGACGCCCTGGGCGTGCCCGACGCCGAGTTCCAGGTCACCGAGCTGCCCGGCTTCCCGCCGCCGGTGGTCGAGGGGCACGGCGGCAAGATCCGCTCGTACCGGATCGGTGAGAAGCGCGCGCTGGTCTTCCTGGGCCGTACGCACTACTACGAGGGCCGCGGGGTGGCCGCCGTCGCGCACGGCGTCCGCACGGCCGTGGCGGCCGGCAGCAAGACGATCGTGCTGACCAACGGCTGCGGCGGTCTGCGCGAGGGCATGCGTCCCGGGCAGCCGGTCCTGATCAGCGACCACATCAACCTCACGGCGACCTCGCCGATCGTGGGCGCGAACTTCGTCGACCTCACCGACCTGTACTCGCCGCGGCTGCGGGCCCTGTGCAAGGAGGTCGACGCCACCCTGGAGGAGGGCGTCTACGCCCAGTTCCCCGGACCGCACTACGAGACGCCGGCCGAGATCCGGATGGCGCGGGTCATCGGCGCGGACCTGGTGGGCATGTCGACCGTCCTCGAGGCGATCGCCGCGCGCGAGGCGGGCGCGGAGGTGCTCGGCATCTCGCTGGTGACGAACCTCGCGGCCGGGATGACGGGCGAGCCCCTGAACCACGAAGAGGTGCTCCAGGCCGGCCGGGACAGCGCGACGCGGATGGGCTCGCTGCTGGCACAGGTGCTCGGCCGGCTGTAAGCGGCTCCGGCCCGCGGACACCGCCCCCGCCACCGCGGGCGAACCGCTCCACAACGGCGGACGCCCGTCCGCCTCTCCCCCACACCGGGACCGTCACACCGCGACGGGGAAGGCGTGAGAGGGCAACGGCCCCGATCACAGGCCCCCGAGCCCGGCTCCGGGCCCGGCTCCCGGCGCTCTCCGTCCGCCGCTCGGCCCCCGGCAGGGAAGCGGCCCCCGCGGCTCCCCCGCCCGGCGGGTTCCCCCGGCTCGCCGGTACCGGCCGGCGTCCGGGGACGAGGCCCGTCGCCCGTCCGGGGCCGGCGGCGAGGGGCCGGGAGGGAAGCCCCGGGACGGGAAGGGCACGGACGGCGGGGGCGAGGAAACCCACGACCACACGAGAGGCTGACCCCACCGTGCACGACGACCTGACCGCCCGCGCCCGGGCCTGGCTCGCCGAGGACCCCGACCCGCAGACCCGCGAGGAACTCGCCGGGCTGCTCGAGGCGGGGGACACCGCGGAACTGGCCGCCCGTTTCCGCGGCACCCTCCAGTTCGGCACCGCCGGCCTGCGCGGCGAGCTCGGCGCCGGACCGATGCGCATGAACCGTGCCGTCGTGATCCGCGCCGCCGCCGGCCTCGCCGCGTACCTCAAGGCCAAGGGCCAGGGGGACGGCCTCGTCGTCGTCGGCTACGACGCCCGCCACAAGTCGGCCGACTTCGCCCGCGACACGGCGGCCGTCATGACCGGCGCGGGCCTCCGGGCCGCCGTCCTCCCCCGCCCGCTGCCCACGCCCGTCCTCGCCTACGCGATCAGGCACCTGGGCGCGGTCGCCGGCGTCGAGGTCACCGCCAGCCACAACCCGCCCCGGGACAACGGCTACAAGGTCTACCTGGGCGACGGCTCGCAGATCGTGCCGCCCGCCGACGCGGAGATCGCCGCCGAGATCGCCGCCGTCCGGGCCCTGGCCGACGTGCCCCGCCCGGAGTCCGGCTGGGAGATCCTCGACGACTCCGTCCTCGACGCCTACCTGGCCCGCACGGACGCCGTCCTGGCCGCCGGCTCGCCGCGGACCGCCCGCACCGTCTACACGGCGATGCACGGCGTCGGCAAGGACGTCCTCCTCGCCGCCTTCGCCCGCGCCGGCTTCCCGGAGCCCGTCCTCGTCGCCGAGCAGGCCGAGCCCGACCCCGACTTCCCGACCGTCGCCTTCCCCAACCCGGAAGAGCCCGGCGCGATGGACCTCGCCTTCGCGAAGGCCCGTGAGACCGACCCCGACCTGGTCGTCGCCAACGACCCCGACGCCGACCGGTGCGCCGTGGCCGTCAAGGACGGCGACGCGTGGCGGATGCTGCGCGGCGACGAGGTCGGATCGCTGCTCGCCGCCCACCTGGTCGGCCGCGGCGCCCGGGGCACCTTCGCCGAGTCGATCGTCTCCTCCTCGCTCCTCGGCCGTATCGCGGAGAAGGCCGGGCTGCCGTACGAGGAGACCCTCACCGGCTTCAAGTGGATCGCCCGCGTCGACGGCCTGCGCTACGGCTACGAGGAGGCGCTCGGCTACTGCGTCGACCCCGAGGGCGTCCGCGACAAGGACGGCATCACCGCGGCGCTCCTGATCACCGAGCTGGCGTCCGTCCTCAAGGCGGAGGGCCGCACCCTCCTCGACCTCCTCGACGACCTCGCCGTCGAGCACGGTCTGCACGCCACCGACCAGCTGTCGGTGCGCGTGGAGGACCTGTCGGTCATCGCGGACGCCATGCGGCGGCTGCGCGAGCAGCCCCCGACCGCCCTCGGCGGCCTCCCCGTCACCCGCACCGAGGACCTCACGCGGGGCACCGCGACGCTCCCGCCCACCGACGGCCTGCGCTACACCCTCGACGGCGCCCGCGTCGTCGTCCGCCCCAGCGGCACGGAGCCGAAGCTGAAGTGCTACCTGGAGGTCGTCGTCCCCGTCGCCTCCCCGGAGGCGCTCCCGACGGCCCGCGCGACGGCGCGGGACCTGCTCGCGGCCGTCAAGCGCGACCTGTCGGCGGCCGCCGGCATCTGACCCACGCACAGGGGGTGCCACCGCACGGCACCCCCGCCCGGCCCACGGACACCGCCCCCGCCACCGCGGGCGAACCGCTCCACAACGGCGGACGCCCGTCCGCCTCTCCCCCGCACCAGGACCGTCACACCGCGACGGGGAAGGCGTGAGAGGGCAACGGCCCCGATCACAGGCTCCCGAGCCCGGCTCCGGGCCCGGAGGAAGGACCAAGCCCCCGACACTGCCGCACCCGCGAGCCGACGGAGGCAGACCGGCCGACACGGCGCACCTGCACCCGCAAGACAGCACTAGCGGACCGGCCGAGACGGCGCAGCCACCACGCCGCCGCACCCGCGAGACGGCGGGAGCGGGTCGTGGCGGTGCGGCTGGAGCCCGTCGCTCAGCTCGTCACAGCCACCCCCGACCGTGGCAGCAGGCAGCAGTACGCCCAACG
>NZ_JBIRHK010000005.1:0-83761 GCF_044328485.1 Streptomyces sp. NPDC017936
TGTGGAGGTGACCGGTACTAATAGGCCGAGGGCTTGTCCTCAGTTGCTCGCGTCCACTGTGTTGGTTCTGAAACCACGAACAGCCCCATGCGTGTGCGCATGGTGCGGCGTTCACAGTTTCATAGTGTTTCGGTGGTTATAGCGTGAGGGAAACGCCCGGTCACATTCCGAACCCGGAAGCTAAGCCTTACAGCGCCGATGGTACTGCAGGGGGGACCCTGTGGGAGAGTAGGACGCCGCCGAACAAATTGTGAGAAAACCCCCGTGCCGTTCGGCACGGGGGTTTTCTGCATTCGGAGTTCTTTTTAAATGCCCCGGGTACTACGGTGAACCGCATGAGCTACGTGATCCGGTCCGTGCGTGCCGACGAGTGGGCTGCCGCAAGGGAGTTGCGGCTCCTGGCGCTGCGGGACCCGATCGCACACCTCGCCTTCCTGGAGACGTACGAGGAGGCCCTGGCGAAGCCGGACTCCTTCTGGCGGGAGCGGACGGCCGGCGTCGCCGCGGACGTCGAGGGGGCGCAGCAGGTCATCGCGGAGGGCCCGGACGGGGAGTGGGTCGGGACGTTGACCGTGCTGCTCGAGGAGGCCGGCACGAAGGACTGGGCGGGGCTGCCCGTCGAACGGTTCCAGGGGCACGTCGTCGGCGTGTTCGTACGGCCCGAGCACCGCGGATCGGGTCTGACGGAGGTGCTGTTCGACGCCGGGCTGGAGTGGGCCTGGGCGCGGGGAGTGGAGCGGGTGCGGCTCATCGTGCACGAGGACAACGGACGGGCGCGGGCCTTCTACCGCAGGGCGGGTTTCGAGCCGAGCGGGGTGGTCGTGCCGCTGCCGTCGGATCCGGACGCTCGTGAGCTGGAGTTCGTCATGGAGCGCCCCGAGGAAGCGTGAGACCGGCGGCCTCCGCCCCACAGGCCGCGGGCCCCGACTAGACCGGCAGTTCGGTGTTCGGCCAGCGGGTGCGGGCCTGTTCGCGGGACCGCAGGAGAGCCAGGGTGGGCAGGCCGCGGTCCCTGCCGGTGGCCAGGAGGTGCGGGAGCTGGGGGAGAGGGGCCACGGCCGCGATGTCGTCCAGGACCAGCGTGAGTGGTGGGTCGAGGCGACCGGAGGATGACCGTTCGGCCATGCGCCGGCCGCGCTCGACCACGCTGGAGACGAGGGCCGTGAGGAAGGGCATGGCGCCGGGACGGGTCCTCGGGTCCTCGATGGATTCGCCTACCACGTAAAGCGTTCCCCCTTCGTTCACAAAGGAATCCAAGGCGAGGGCATCACTTCGGTGCGGAGTGCACGCCTCGCGGATGTTCACCGTGGAAAGGGCGGAGAGGGCGCGGGTCGTCAGTTCCTGGGCGATGTCCCGGCGTTCGGGGTGGGAGGTGAGGGCCGCTTCGAGCTCGCCGGCCGCGCCGGAGGCCGCCTTGGGGTTCGTCCGGAGGATGCGCACCGCTTCCTGGACGGCGGTGCCCTGGGACCAGCGGTGGACGTGGCGGATGGTGCGGCCGTCGGCGGCGGCCGCGTGGAGGTAGCTGCGCAGGAGCGTTTCGGCGGTGTCGGTGACGGCCTGGTCGAGGCGGGCGGTGGGGCGTACGGGGGCCAGGAGGGCGGTGGCCCTGGCGGCCGCCGTCGCTCTGTCCTCGCAGCCGGCGATGGGGGACCAGTGCAGGCGGGCCGGGGTGTCGCAGCGGTGGGCGGGGTCGTAGAGGAGGACCGGGCCGAGCTTGGCGCGGGCGTCCTTGGTGTGCTGCCAGAGGGCGGCGCTGGAGGTGACGACGAGGACGGGCCCCTCCGCGTCGCGCACGGCCTGGGACGCGGTGACGTGGCGGACCTCGGCGGGCGCGTACAGCACCGGGCCGTCGGCACGGGCGGCTTCCCGGGCACCGGCCGGTTCGCCCGGGGACGACGGGACGGACGACGGGGGGTGCGGCACCGGCTCCGTCCTCGGCTCCGGGTGCCCCCACCCCTCCGGTCGCCTTCCCGGCTCCGGCTGTCCCCCGGCTTCCGCCGACGGTCCCGCTTCCGGCTCCGTCCGGGGGGTGGGGACCTCGTGGGGGACGGTCGGCGGGACCGGCGCCGTGTGCGGGGGAGGGGTCGGGATTCCGGCCCTGCGGCGTGCCCGTACCGCTCTCCACCGGGTCACCGTGCCGATGACGAACACCGTGAGGACGAACAGCAGCATCAGCTGGCCGATGAACAGGCCCCAGAAGAGGCCGTAGCCGGAGAGCGCGGTGGGGGCGGCGTCCGGCCAGGCGCCCGCGACGTCGTGCGGCCGGGTGATGAGGTGGCGCATGGCCAGGGGGGTGCGGCCGAAGGTGACGCCGCCGGGCCAGGCGCCGTGGGCGAGCACGGCGGCCAGGCCGGTGGCCGTCCAGACCAGCACGGCCATGCCGAGCAGGAACGCGAGCATGCCGACCAGGAGGCCGTCGGGGACGCCGCCCTGACCGCCCGCCCCGTGACCTCCCCGGCCCCGACGGTCGTCACCCGGTCTCATGGCGCCCTTCCCCTCACGCCACCGTCGACTCGGACGAGCCGTCCAGGTCGGCCGCCAGGTGCTGTTCCATGTAGGCCGCCGCCCGCTGTTCCTGCTCCAGTTCGGCGGCGCGCAGGACGTCGTCGTCGGCCAGGTCGGCGGACGACTCGGTCATGGCGCGGTCGGTGAAGACCAGGGAGCGTTCCGTCTCGGTGACCAGGTGTTTGACGACCTGGACGTTGCCGTTGACGTCCCAGACGGCGATGCCGGGGGTGAGGGTCGGGATGATCTCCACGGCCCAGCGCGGCAGGCCGAGGACACGGCCCGTCGCCCTGGCCTCGTCGGCTTTCTGGGCGTAGATGGTCCTGGTCGACGCCATCTTCAGGATCGCGGCGGCCTCCTTGGCGGCCGCGCCGTCGACGACGTCCGACAGGTGGTGGACGACGGCGACGAAGGACAGGCCGAGCCGGCGGCCGAACTTCAGCAGGCGCTGGAAGAGCTGGGCCACGAAGGGGCTGTTGATGATGTGCCAGGCCTCCTCGACCAGGAAGATGCGCTTCTTCCGGTCGGGGCGGATCCAGGTGTGCTCCAGCCAGACGCCGACGATCGCCATCAGGATCGGCATGGCGATGGAGTTGCGGTCGATGTGGGAGAGGTCGAAGACGATCAGCGGGGCGTCCAGGTCGATGCCGACCGTCGTGGGGCCGTCGAACATGCCGCGCAGGTCACCGTCGACCAGCCGGTCCAGGACGAGTGCCACGTCCAGGCCCCAGGCCCGTACGTCGTCCAGGGCGACGTTCATCGCCTCCGCCGACTCCGGTTCGGGGTGGCGGAGCTGCTCGACGATGTCGGAGAGGACCGGCTGGCGTTCGACGATCGTCTCGTTGACGTAGGCGTGGGCGACCTTCAGGGCGAAGCCGGAGCGCTCGTCCAGGCCGTGGCCCATGGCGACCTCGATGATCGTCCGGAGCAGCGCGAGCTGCCCGGTCGTCGTGATCGCGGGGTCGAGCGGGTTCAGGCGGATGCCGTGGTCCAGGGCCGCCATCGGGTCCAGACGGATGGGAGTTATTCCCAGCGCCTGCGCGATGAGGTTCCATTCGCCGACGCCGTCCTCGCCCTGGGCGTCCAGGACGACGACCTGGCGGTCGCGGAAGCGCAGCTGGCGCAGGACGTACGTCTTCTCCAGGGCGGACTTGCCGTTGCCGGACTCGCCGAGGACCAGCCAGTGCGGGGCCGGCAGCTGCTGGCCGTACAGCTGGAACGGGTCGTAGATGTAGCCCTTGCCGGAGTACACCTCGCGGCCGATGATCACGCCGGAGTCGCCGAGGCCGGGGGCGGCGGTCGGGAGGTAGACCGCCTGGGCCTGGCCGGTGGAGGTGCGGACCGGCAGACGGGTCGTCTCGACCTTGCCGAAGAGGAAGGACGTGAAGGCGTCGGTGAGGACGGACAGCGGGTCCCGCATGTGAAGCCCTACCTTCGGATGCCGGTGGCGAACGGGAGTGTGTTCACGAAGGCGCGGTGGTGCTCTCGGTCGCACCACTCCAGCTTGAGGTACGACTTTCCGGCGGACGCCCTTATCGTCCGCTTGTCGCGGGCGAGGGCCTCGGGGGTGCGGGAGGAGACGGTGATGTAGCCGACCAGGTTGACGCCGGCGGCGCCGCTGGCCAGGTCCTCGCCGCGCTGGTCGAGGCGGGAGTGGGCGGCGACGTCGCGGGGGTCCACGGTGCGGTTCATCTTGGCGGCGCGGCTCGCCTCGGCCTCGTCGTTGGTCTTCTCGGTCAGCATGCGCTCGATGGCCACCTCGGTGGGTTCGAGGTCCATCGTCACGGCGACCGTCCGGATGACGTCCGGGGTGTGGACGAGGAGCGGGGCGAGGAAGTTCACGCCGACCGGGGTCATCGGCCACTCCTTGATCCAGGCGGTGGCGTGGCACCAGGGGGCGCGGGTGGTGGACTCGCGGGTCTTCGCCTGGAGGAACGTGGGCTCCATGGCGTCGAGCTCGGCCGGCCAGGCGTTGCGCCGGGTCATCGCCTGGATGTGGTCGATGGGGTGGTCCGGGTCGTACATGGAGTGGACGAGCGACGCGAGGCGGCCCTGGCCGAGGGGCTGGCGGACGCGGATGTCCGCCTCCTGGAGGCGGGAGCAGATGTCGGTCAGCTCGCGGGCCATGACGACGGCGAGGCCGGCGTCCCGGTCCAGCTTGCGGCCGGTGCGGGGGCGGGCGGCGCGGGCCATGGCGTGGGCCTCGGCGGCCAGTTCGCGGGTGAAGTGCATGCAGGCGACGAGGTAGGCGCGGTGCTGCTCGCTGCTCGTCGACACCATGGACTGGAGCTGGTCGTACGAGGTCTGGAGCCACGGCAGGGACTTGTCGTCGCCGCGCTGGGCGACGTCCTTGGCGTGGGCGTCGGGGTCGGCGGGGAGGGTGCGGGCGAGCATCTGCAGGCGGGTGACGAAGCCGTCGCCGTTGGCCACGTGCTTGAGCAGGGTGCCGAAGCGGTCGACGAGGGCCTCCTGGTCCTCGCTGTCGCGCAGGCCGACGCCGGGTCCCTCGATCTCGATCGCGGCCGTGACGGTGCGGCGGTCGGCGTGCAGGAGGACGGCGATCTCGTCGGGGCCGAAGGGGGCGGCGAGCCAGGTGATGCGGCCGATGCCCGGGGGCGGGCCGACCTCGACCTCCTGGCCGTCGAGTCGGGTGCCGGCCTCCATGGCGCCGGAGCGGTACGTGGTCCCCTGGCGCAGGGTGCGCTTGTAGCTGCGGTTGATCTCGAACCACTTGTAGAACGTGCGGTGCTTGTACGGCATGTAGACCACGGCCAGCGCGAGCATGGGGAAGCCGGCCAGCAGCACGATGCGCAGGGCGAGGAGGGGGACGAGGAGCCCGCACATCATGCCGAGGAACGCGCCGACGACGATGAGCGCGATCTCGCCGGTCTCGCGGTTGCGGCCGACGATCGCGTTCGGCCGGGCGCGGCCGATCAGGTATGTCCGGCGGGGCGCGATCGTGTGGGACACGTGGGACTCGGTCGTCAACGCCCTTCACCTCCCGTGCGGTTGGTACTGCTGTTGCGGGTGTTGCTGGCGTGCGGGGTGTTGACCGCGCTGCTCGTGCGGGGCGGGGGTGCGGCGGAGGGGACAGATCCGCCGCCCCCGTTCGAGGTGCGCGAGCTGTGCGCGGCAACGCCGCCGGCGGCCTGGTTGGCCGGGCGGGGGCCACTGGAGGCGGACGCGCCGCCGCCGTTGCTGTCGGCGCGGGTGCTGTGCGTCTTGATGCCCTGGGCGACGAGGGTCGCCGGGGAGCTGATGACGGCGGCGGCCTTGCCCTCCGCGCCCTGCATGATGCGGTTGTTGCGGCTGCCCGCGATCTCGTCGCCGAAGCCGGGGACGAAGCGGTAGATCATCGCGCTGGCGAAGATGGCGAGCAGGATGATGGCCAGGCCGGAGACGACCGCGGAGAAGGCGTCGGGGCCGTCGTCGGCGGACAGGGCGCCGGCGAGGCCGAGCACGATCACGATGACCGGCTTGACCAGGATGACCGCGATCATGATGCCCGCCCAGCGGCGGACGTGGCCCCACAGGTTCTTGTCGACCAGGCCGGCGTAGACGACCGTGCCGAGCAGGGCGCCGACGTAGAGGAGGGCGGCCCTGATGACCAGCTCCAGCCAGAGCACGCCGGCGGCGAGGATGGAGACCAGGGAGACCACGATCAGCATGATCGGGCCGCCGCCGATGTCCTCGCCCTTCTCCAGGGCGGCGGAGAAGGTGCCGAAGAAGGTGTCGGTCTGGTCGCCGGTCGTCTTCGCGAGGACGTCCGTGATGCCGTCGGTGGCGGACACGACGGTGTAGAGGACCAGCGGGGTGAAGGCGGAGGCCAGGACGGTGAGCCAGAGGAAGCCGATGGCTTCGCCGATCGCGGTGGTCAGGGGGACTCCGCGGACCGCCCGCTTGGCCACGGCCAGCAGCCACAGCAGGAGCGTCAGGACGGTCGAGGCGGCGAAGACGACGGCGTACTGCTGGAGGAACTTGGGATTGGTGAAGTCGACGTTCGCCGTGTCCTTCACGGCCTCGCTGAGCTTGTCGACGGTCCAGGCGGCGGCGTCGGCGCAGCCCTTGGCGAGGGAGGAGAGGGGGTCGAGGGTGTCGGAGACGCCGGGGTTGGTGGTGGTGCCGGAGCGGCTCTCGCCCCTGTTGCAGTAATCCGCGGCGGGCCCACGGATGAGGTCGCAGGTGCTGTCGCTCGGAGAGGGCGACGCCGAGGGGGACGGGGCCGTCGAACCGGAGGGGGACGGATCGGGGGTCGGCACGGCGAAGGCACGGGTCGCCAGCAGGACTGCGGTGGTCTGAACGGCGACGACGGCAGCCGTCAGTTTCAGGGAAAGGTGCTTAGCGCGCATACGTGAACCCTCCGTACTCCTCGACGGCCTTCGTCATGTCGTCGGCAGTGGAGGCCTTCTGGTCGCGCCCGACCGGCACGGGTCCGTCCTTCTGCTGGAAGTCGGTGACCTTCCAGTCGTCGTTGACCCACTCGAGCCGGTACGTGGTGGTGTACCAGCTCTCGGACACGGGGTTGGTGGAAGCTTCGCCGGAGAGACCGAAGAGCGATGTGTACCAGACCTCGACGGTGGCGTCGTTCGCGCTGACCGCCGTGACCTTGGTGCCGACCGGGATGACCCGGGAGACGAAGTTCTGACCGTCCGGCGCGGTGCCGTCCTTGTCCAGGCCGATGTTGCTCAGGAACGTCGCGTTCGAGTAAGCGGTGTCCAGGGCGGACTGCCGGGCAGCGGCGACATCGGGCGCGTACACGGCGTTGACGATCTCGTGTCGTCGGGTCCCGTTGAACATCTCGGCGGATCCGAGGACCACGCAGTAGTTGGCAGCCGCGCTCTGCGCTCCCTGCCCGTCGCGCGCGAATCCCGAGGGGATCCCCGCGCTCTTCGTCTCCACCGGTTTGGTGCCGCTCGCCGCCGTGGTCGCCGTTTCCGGCTTGTCGGTCCCGGTGCGGGCGGCGGGGGAGTCGGAGTCGTCGCCCCCGCGGTTCGCGAAGGCGATCGCGGCGATGAGGAGGACGACCACGCCGACCACCGTGACCAGGCTCCGTGAGGACGAGCGGCCGGGGCGGCGGGCGCCGCCGTAGGGGTCGGCGTCGGGCAGGCGCATGCGGGTGCCCGACGGCTCGCCGTAGTCGTGTTCGTCGCTCATGCCGTGTACGCCCCCTCGTTGCCGTACCGGAACGCGTAGAAGTACGACGGTAGCCGTGCTGGTTCCCGCGCGGGCGCGGTGTGGTGACTCGACATCAGGGAGACGCAACCTCAGCCGGTGGGCGCGACGGGTGGGTGGGGTGGAGGGGGCCGGGCGTGCCCGGACGGGACTGGGGAAGGTGCGGCTACACGGCCATGCCGTACACGATCGTGAACAGTGTGCCGAGTGATCCGATGATGAAGACGCCCGTCAGACCGGCGATGATGAGGCCCTTGCCCTGTTCCGCGCTGAAGGTGTCCCGCAGGGCCGTGGCTCCGATGCGCTGCTTGGCGGCGCCCCAGATGGCGATGCCGAGGCAGATCAGGATGGCGACCGCCATCACGACCTCGATCATCACCTTCGCCTCGTTGCCCAGGCTGCCGAAGGGGCCCCAGTCCGGAGCGATCCCGCCGATGATGGTGTTGATGTCTCCCTTGTCGGCCGCAAAGAGCATGTAAGTCACCGCCCCTGGTGGGTTGTTCCACGGTCGCCCCCTGCGGTGTGCAGAGGTCACGCCTCATTCTCGCCGACAAAGCCGCCGTCGTATGTCGACTTGGCGTCTTTGGCGGTCGGGATCCGTACGAACGGCTCGTACGGTCACTCTGTGTATCACGGCAGGTCACGCCCGGCAATGAAGTCCGTGCGGAACCTGTCGTGTGGTTCCGTCGTTGACCCACTTCACGGCGTCCTGCCGCTTCTGACGGCCGGTCGGGTGAGGGGCCCTCTCGATGGTCTCATGCCGACGGGCGGTGCGCGGCGAGCGGACGGCGGCCGGATTCCACGACTCCGCCAGGTGCGGTGACGGACGGTCAGCCGATCCGTGCCCGTCCTCGGGGGACCGGAGGGCGGTGCGGCGGCTGACCCGGTGGGCCTTCGACGAACTCGGACTGCACCGGCTCCGGCTGTGCCACGCCGTGGCGAACGAGGCGTCGTGCCGGGTGGCGGGGAAGGCGGGGTACGCGTACGCGGGGACCATGCGGGGGGACGCCGTGTGAGGCTCCCGGGGACGGGGACGGGGACGGGGACGGGGACGGGGACGGGGACGGTGGTGGTGCCGGGCCGTCTGTGGGCGCGTCAGCTTTCGGCTGCCGCGTCCCCAGGTCCCGCCACGCCCTCCACCCCCTCCGCTCCCTCCACGAAGTGGTCGAACTCGCCCGCCTGCACCCCCAGGACGAACGCGTCCCATTTCCGGCGGTTCGTCGTGACGACGTTCTCCGGGTCGCTGGTCTCGCGGAGGTAGACCGGGGCCTCGCCGTCCTCGCCCTCGCCGAAGGCGATCTCGATCCAGGGGCCGGGGCCGGTCGCCTCCGGCGGGGCGGCGCGGACCCAGGTGAGGTCCGGGGGGATGTCGGGCATGGGGGCGTCCTCCTCCGGTGTGAGGGTGGTGAGCTGCGCGGCGAAGGCGGCCGGGGCCGCCGTGAGCGTCGACGTCCTCGCAGTGGTCGGCTTCCGTCCCCACCGTAGCCGCGCCCTGGTCCTGCCCCCTCCGACTTCCTGATGGCGCAAGCACACCGGGGATCGCCCGAACACCCTGCGGGCGGTCCGGGGCGGGCGGGAGCCGGCGCAGGGGTGCGGGGCCACCCGGCCGACCCCTGTGGCATGGTCATGCGGTGGATGCACTGAAAGCACACGACCCCGCCCGGATAGGGGCACACACCCTTCTCGCCCGCCTCGGCGCCGGCGGCATGGGCCAGGTCTACCTCGGCCGCTCCCCCGGCGGCCGGCTCGTCGCGCTCAAGGTCATCCGCGACGAGATCACCGACCATCCGGAGGCGCTGGCCCGGTTCCGGCGCGAGGTGGAGACGGTGCGGGCGGTGCGGAGCGCGTACACGGCGAACCTGATCGACGCGTCGCTGGAGACGGCGCCGTACTGGCTGGCGACCGAGTACGTCCCCGGGCCGACGCTGAGCAAGGCCGTGGCGGCGCGGGGGCCGATGCCCGCCGAGACGTGCCGCGCGCTGCTCGCGGCGCTGGCCGAGGGCCTCGCGGCCGTGCACGCGCACGACGTCACCCACCGGGACCTCAAGCCGCAGAACGTCATCCTCGCCGCCCAAGGCCCGCAGCTCATCGACTTCGGGATCGCGCGCAGCGCGGCGCAGACGGCGCTCACCGAGGCGGGGTTCGCGCCCGGCACGCCCGGCTACACGGCCCCCGAGGTGCTTCTGCGCAACGAGGTCGGGCCGGCCGCCGACGTCTTCGCGCTCGGTGCGACGCTCGCCCATGCCGCCACCGGCCGGTCGCCTTTCGGGTACGGGGAGCCCACAGGGGTGAACTACCGCGCCGTGCACGAGGCCATCGACCTCGGCGGCGTGGAACCGGACCTGGCCGCGCTCGTCGAGTCGTGCGTCGCCAAGGACCCGGCGGCCCGGCCCGGCCTCGCCGAGGTGATCGCGCGCTGTGGGGTGCGGACTGCGCTCATCGAGGACGCGTTCTACGGCGGGCTCGCCGGACTGGCGGAGACCCCTCCGCCGTCCCTCGTGCCGGCAGAGCCGTCCCCCGCGGCGGCAGCGGCATCGTCCGTGACGCCGCCCGGGTCCGCGGCACCGGCACCGCCGGCCCACCCGCCCTTCGGCACCCACGACCTGCCCACGGCGACCTCCCCGAACGGCAACGGCCACGGGTACACGCCCACCCAGCTGCCCCCGACGACCCCGCCGTCCCCGGCCGGCCGGCCGCGCCCGAAGGCCTGGCTGTTCGCCGGGGCGGCCGGCCTGGCCGTGGGAGTGAGCGTGGCCGCGGCACTCACCTTCCTGCCCGGGGGGAACGACGACACCGGCAGGGACAAGCTCGGCGCGGCAGGACCGGGCACCACCTCGGCGTCGGCCAGGACCTCGGTGCCGGCGAGCGCCACCACGGCGACGCCCGGCATCACGACGACGCCCAGTGCGACGGAGGACGACGGGCCGGCGCTCCAGCCGCCCGCCTACGTCGAGCAGACGAACCCCTCGCGGGACTTCTGGACGACCGACGAGTCGGCCTGGGGCGGAGGGCAGTGCAATCTGCCGGCGGAGGAACGCAGCGATCAGTTCCAGAGCTCGATCTCGGCCGCGGATTCCGACGACCCGTACACCTCGGGCAAGGGCAGGATCGGGATCCGGCTCAAGTACGAGTCCGAGGAGCCGTACTACGTCTCCGTGGCCGTGAAGTCCCCGCACGAGATCGACGCGGACACCGGCAGGCCCATCGAGGGGTCCCCCGCCCAGAACCTGGGCCTGGGGTACACCAGCAAGCCCGTCGCCATCGGCACGGACTGGACGTACCTGACGTACCCCGACGACTTCCAGCAGAACGTGCTGGGCAAGAAGTACAGCGACGCCATTCCCGTCGAGAACGACCCCGGTGACTGGACGGTGCTGTTCCTCCACGTACGGGGGGCCAAGGAGTACGCGAGCATCGACTGCCGTGGTTTCCTCTCGAAGTAGCGCACGCGACACCGACAGTCGCACGAAAGGCCGGTAAACACCGTTGTGATGGGGGAGGGTTGGGACGTGCGAAAAGTCTGGATGGTGGGCGGAGCCGCGGTCGGGCTCGGGCTGAGCTTTGTGATGCTCCTCGTCGTCGGGGTGTACGTCGTGGCGGGCAACCTCGTCAACGGCGTCGGCAAGGGGAGCGTCGGGCTGGCCAAGGGAGCCGTGCCGACGGCCTATCAGGCGCTGGTCCAGAAGTGGGGCAACCTCTGCTCCAGCATCAACCCGGCGCTTCTGGCCGCCCAGTTGTACCAGGAGAGCGGCTGGGATCCGGATATCGTCAGCCACGCCGACGCCCGCGGCATCGCCCAGTTCATCCCCGGCACGTGGGCCGCGCACGGCATCGACGGCGACGGGGACGGGGACCGCGACATCTGGGACCCGAACGACGCGATTCCCTCGGCCGCGTCCTACGACTGCGAACTCGCGAAATACGTCAAGGACGTACCGGGCGACACGACCGACAACATGCTCGCGGCCTACAACGCCGGCGCCTACCGGGTCATCAAGGCGGGCGGCGTTCCGTCGATCCGAGAGACGCAGAACTACGTCAAGACGATCCGCACCCTCGAGAAGTCCTTCGCCGCCCCCGTCACCCGGGTCGATCCCTCCGAGCAGGCCGCCGGGGCCATCTACTACGCGCAGAAGAAGCTCGGGACGCCGTATCTGTGGGGCGGGAACGGTACGCCGGAGCAGGGCGGGCGGTTCGACTGCTCGGGGCTGACCAAGGCGGCCTACGCGAGTGTCGGGATCACCCTGCCCCGGGTCGCGAACGACCAGTACAACGCCGGGCCGCACCCCGCGCGGGACGAGCTGCTGCCGGGGGACCTGGTGTTCTTCTCGCCCGACCCGCACAACTCCCGCGCCATCGATCACGTGGGGATCTACGTCGGCGGCGGATACATGATCGACGCGCCGTACACCGGTGCCGTGATCCGCTTCGACCCGATCGACACCCGCAAGTACTTCGGCGCCACCCGGGTGACCGAAGATGGCGCGAAAGCGCTCCCCACGACGATCTGAACCGGACGCTTCTCACCTTTCTGATCTGCGACGACGTATCTCTCTTCGATAACGTCTGCGTGATCATTCAGTGGAGAGTGGAACGTATCAAGCGGGGCCGTGCGTTCCTGTTGACGTAGCCGAGCAATGCCTGTGACCGAATGGACCGGCGGAAAGCGGATCTACGACCCACGGGGGTGGGCACGAGCGGCGCGCGTGAGGCGTGCGCCGGGCAGAACACGACGAAGGGCCGCAGCACCATGGCTGGACTCGCCGCATCCGGGTCGAACCCCGACGTCGACCTGCTCTACGACATCAACGGACTCGCCAAGGACGCTCCGCACTGGCTGGACCGGGTCGTCGAGTTCGTCGGCGAGTACGGGCTGCTGTTCGCCATGGTCCTGCTGGTGCTGTGGTGCTGGTGGACCGTCCGGCGGCGGCCCGGCACGGCCGAGGACGCCGCCGCCGCGGTGGCCGCGCTGGTGTGGGTGCCGCTGGCCGCCGCCGTCGCCGTGCTGGTGAACGTGCCGATCCGCGGGTTCGTGGAGCGGCCCCGGCCGTTCCTCGACCACCAGGGGCTGGAGGTGCTCGTCTCCGGCAAGACCGACTACTCCTTCGTCAGCGACCACGCCACCATCACCATGGCGATGGGCGTCGCGCTGTTCGTCGCCCACCGGAAGTTCGGGCTCGTCGGGATAGGGCTGGGGCTGCTGGAGGGCTTCTGCCGGGTGTACATGGGCGTGCACTACCCGACCGACGTGGTCGGCGGGTTCGCGCTCGGTACGGCCGTGGCGCTGCTGCTGTCCCCGGTGGCCGCGCTGCTCCTCACCCCCGTGCTGAAGGCGGTGGAGCGCTCACCCCGGGTGGGGTGGGTCGTGCGCAGCCGCTCCGCCCGGAGGTCGCAAGGAGACGCCGTGATCCCCGGGAACCGGGTGGACCCGGCCAGTGAGGAACGGGACCTCGCGGCGTAACGGCGCCGACGTCCCTCCGGCCCTCGTAGGGGCCGGAGAAGCCCCGCGGATCACGTTCCGCGCCGCGCCTTCCACAGGCTTCGTGGAGCGCGACCGCGGCGCGCGGCGGCGGGTTCCCCGGGCGGTGCGTGGACCCTCAGCCCCGGGCGTGGCCCTCGGCGTCCGCTCTGGCCAGGCTTCTGGCCCGGCGCGCCGGACCGCGCCAGCCGCAGGAGCAGCGGGCCAGGCAGAACGGGCCTTGTTCGACGGTCGAAGTGCGGTGGACTTCCTCGCCGGAGGGGGCCGGGGCGAGGGCGGAGGCCGGGGCCGAGCGGTCCTGCTGGGTCACAAGGAGAACGTTACCCAGCCCCGGCCCGCGGACTCGCACGGCGAGCGCACGTCTTCGGCCGGGCCCGCCGGAACCGCGTGACGGGGCCCGCCCGACCGTCGTTAAGCGCTGCGACGGGGGGCCCGTGACGGACGTACCGGCTGGGGGTAGGCAGGCGATGGCGGAGCGGCAGCAGCGGCGGTGGGGAACGGCGGTCGTCGCGGGGCTCGTGGCCGGGATCTGCGCCGGCGCCGCCGGATGCTCCGGCAGCGGGGCCGCCGCCGAGGACGCGCAGCCGGGCGACCCCGTCGGGACGCTGCGCCGGGCCGCCGACGCCCTGGTGGCGGCGGGCAGCTCGAAGGCGCGGACGTCGATGGAGATGGCGACCGGCGGGACCCGGGTGACCATCCGGGGCGAGGGCGTCTACGACTACCGCAGGCAGCTCGGCCGGCTGAAGGTCGTCCTGCCGCAGGACCCGGCCGGGACCAGCGCGCACCGTCCCATCACCGAGCTCCTCGCCCCGGGTGCCCTGTTCATGAAGAACCGGGGCGCCGGCGTGCCCGCCGACAAATGGGTGCGGCTGGAGACGGCGACCCTGTCCGACGGCAACCTGGTCACCGGCGGCGCCACCGACCCGTACACGGCCGCCGAGGTGCTGCGCGGGACGCGGACGGCGACGTACGTCGGGACGATCCGGCTGGCCGGCGCGCAGGTGCGGCACTACCGCGGGACGGCCGACCTGGCCGCGGCCGCGCGGGACGCCTCCGCGGGCGGCCGTGGACCGCTGGGCGCGGCGGCGCTGGGGTTCGCCACGGCCGAGGTGCCCTTCGACGTCTACCTCGACGAGCAGGGCCGCATCCGCAAGGTCCGCCACCGCTTCAGCTACGTCAACGGCGCGCGGAGGGAGGCCCTCGCGGTCGCCTCGACGACGCTGCTGTACGACTTCGGGGTCCCCGTCGATGTACGGCTTCCGGCCGTCCGGGACATCTACGCGGGCCGGATCGCCGAGGAATGAGCGGGGCCGGCGAGCCGGAGAAGGAGCGGTTTCGGACACGGGACGGGCACAAGGACTAGCCCGTCCGTGCCATGCGCGGCGTGTGGACCGCTCCTTACTCTAGGAAGCGGTGACGGCAGAGACGAGGTGACGTGCGTGGCTCCGGTCGGCGGTACGGCGGTGCAGGACCACGTGGCCCTCGCCGAGATCGAGCTGTGCGGTGAGCTGATCATCGCGGCTTCGGAGGCCGAGGAGCGGCTCAGCCTGGAGAGCATCGACGAGGTGCTCAGGGTGAGGGAGGAGCGGGAGGTCTCCGGCCGCTGAGCCGGGTGCCCGTGATCCCGCTCCGGTGACACCCGGTGCCGGGACTGCGCGAGTCGCCCATGTCACATCTGTCGCTCACGTCACGCGTCACGTCCGCAGCAGGCGGCCGATCGCCTTCGTCGCCTCCTCCACCTTCGCGTCGATCTCGTCGCCGCCCCGGAGGGCCGCGTCGGCGACGCAGTGGCGCAGGTGCTCCTCCAGCAGCTGCAGCGCGAAGGACTGGAGGGCCTTGGTGGACGCCGAGACCTGGGTGAGTATGTCGATGCAGTAGGTGTCCTCGTCGACCATGCGCTGCAGGCCGCGGATCTGGCCCTCGATGCGGCGCAGGCGCTTGAGGTGCTCGTCCTTCTGCTTGTGGTACCCGTGCACCGCCGGGTGGGCCTCGGTGGGCTCGGCCGCGGTCTCGGAGGCGGCTCCGGGAGCAGCCCCGAGTGCGGTCTCGGATGCGGCGGAGGGCGCTGCCGCGCCGGCCTCGGTGGTGGTCATCGCGTCCTCCAGATATATACCCCTACTGGGTATATCGTACCGAACTTTCCCGGGTAGGGAGCCTGTGGCCGCCGCCGTTGTGGACGGCCCCCGGACGGGACCACCCGGCAGCCCCGCTGCCGGTCCTCCCGCCCGATGGGCGACACTGGGAGACGGCCCATTAGCCGTGGCCGGATGATGCGCCTAGCATCACCCTGACCGAAACCGATGCATCCTGAGGACCCCACGTGCGCTTTCGTCTGACCCCCAGGGAGACGAGCTTCTACGACATGTTCGCCGCGTCCGCGGACAACATCGTCACCGGCTCGAAACTCCTGATGGAACTGCTCGGGGCGGACACCGCCGGCCGGGCCGAGATCGCAGAGCGTATGCGGGCCGCGGAACACGCCGGTGACGACGCCACGCACGCGATCTTCCACCAGCTGAACTCCTCGTTCATCACGCCGTTCGACCGCGAGGACATCTACTCCCTCGCCTCGTCCCTCGACGACATCATGGACTTCATGGAGGAGGCCGTCGACCTGGTCGTCCTCTACAACGTCGAGGAACTGCCCAAGGGCGTCGAGCAGCAGATCGAGGTGCTGGCGCGGGCCGCGGAGCTGACCGCGGAAGCGATGCCGAACCTGCGGACCATGCAGAACCTCACCGAGTACTGGATCGAGGTCAACCGGCTGGAGAACCAGGCGGACCAGATCCACCGGAAGCTGCTCGCCCACCTCTTCAACGGCAAGTACGACGCCATCGAGGTGCTGAAGCTCAAGCAGATCGTGGACGTGCTGGAGGAAGCGGCGGACGCGTTCGAGCACGTGGCGAACACGGTGGAGACCATCGCCGTCAAGGAGTCCTGAGCCCTTCATGGACACCTTCGCTCTGATCGTGACCATCCTGGTCGCGCTCTTCTTCACGTACACCAACGGCTTCCACGACTCGGCGAACGCGATCGCCACCTCGGTGTCGACGCGGGCGCTGACGCCGCGCGCCGCGCTGGCGATGGCGGCGGTGATGAACCTCGCCGGCGCCTTCCTGGGCTCCGGGGTCGCCAAGACCGTCAGCGAGGGGCTGATCCAGACGCCCGAGGGCTCGAAGGGGATGGGCATCCTCTTCGCGGCGCTCGTCGGCGCGATCACGTGGAACCTCATCACGTGGTACTTCGGACTGCCCTCGTCCTCGTCGCACGCGCTGTTCGGCGGCATGGTGGGGGCGGCCCTGGCCGGTGGCACGACGGTCTACTGGAACGGGGTGCTGGACAAGGTCGTCATCCCGATGTTCCTGTCGCCGTTGGTCGGCCTGCTGGTCGGCTACCTGGTCATGACCGCCATCCTGTGGCTCTTCCGGCGGGCCAATCCGCACAAGGCCAAGCGGGGCTTCCGGATCGCGCAGACGGTGTCGGCGGCCGGCATGGCGCTGGGACACGGTCTCCAGGACGCGCAGAAGACCATGGGCATCGTGGTGATGGCACTGGTCATCGCGGATGTCGAGGACTACGGGGATCCGATCCCGGTGTGGGTGAAGATCGTGTGCGCGGTGATGCTGTCGCTGGGGACCTACGCGGGCGGGTGGCGCATCATGCGGACGCTCGGGCGGAAGATCATCGAGCTGGACCCGCCGCAGGGGTTCGCCGCGGAGACGACCGGGGCGTCGATCATGTTCACGACCGCGTTCCTGTTCAAGGCGCCGATCTCGACGACGCACGTGATCACTTCGGCGATCATGGGTGTGGGGGCGACGAAGCGGATCAACGCCGTGCGGTGGGGGGTCGCCAAGAACATCGTCCTCGGCTGGTTCATCACGATGCCGGCGGCGGCGGTGGTGGCGGCGTGCGCGTTCTGGATCGTGAACCTGGCGTTTCTGTAGGCGGGGGTCTGCCCACCCACCTGCCCGTCCCGGTCGGCTGACAGCCCGGGGGTCCGGGGGCTCCGCCCCGGACCCCCGGGCTGTGCCGCGACACGTCCGCAGGGCGGGGCGTCCTGCCGACGGTGCCTTCTCCCGCCCCCGACGACACGGGCCCGCCCCCCGGGATGCAGGGGGCGGGTCCTTTGTGGCCTCGCGGTGGCACCGCCATGCAGCACCGCGAGGGGATCGGGGGGAGGGTCAGCCGAAGCGGCCGGAGATGTAGTCCTCCGTGGCCTGGACCGAGGGGTTGGAGAAGATGCGCTCCGTGTCGTCGATCTCGATGAGCCTGCCGGGCTGGCCGACGGCCGCGAGGTTGAAGAAGGCCGTGCGGTCGGAGACGCGGGCGGCCTGCTGCATGTTGTGGGTCACGATGACGATCGTGAAGCGTTCCTTCAGCTCGCCGATCAGGTCCTCGATGGCGAGGGTGGAGATGGGGTCCAGGGCCGAGCAGGGCTCGTCCATGAGGAGGACCTTCGGCTCCACCGCGATGGCGCGGGCGATGCACAGCCGCTGCTGCTGGCCGCCCGACAGGCCGGAGCCCGGCTTGTTGAGGCGGTCCTTGACCTCGTTCCAGAGGTTCGCGCCCTTGAGGGACTTCTCGACGATGTCGGCCAGCTCGGACTTCTTGTAGTTGCCGTTCAGGCGCAGACCCGCCGCCACGTTGTCGAAGATCGACATCGTGGGGAAGGGGTTCGGGCGCTGGAAGACCATGCCCACCTCGCGGCGCACCGACACGGGGTCGATGCCCTGGCCGTACAGGTCCTCGTCGTCCAGGAGCACCTTGCCCTCGACCCGGCCGCCCGGGGTCACCTCGTGCATACGGTTCAGCGTGCGCAGGAACGTCGACTTGCCGCAGCCGGACGGGCCGATGAACGCCGTCACCGAGCGCGGCTCGACCGTCATCGAGATGTCCTCGATCGCCTTGTGGGAGCCGTAGTAGGCGGTCAGTCCGCTTACGTCGATTCGCTTGGCCATGTCTCTACTTCACTTCCAGGGTCCGGGGGTCGCTGAGTGGCCCCGTGCGGCGACAGCCGCGGATCGATGCTTTAGCGACCGGTCTTCGGGGCCTTCCAGCGGGCGATGCCGCGGGCCACCAGGTTGAGGATCATCACGAAGGCGATCAGCGTGAGCGATGCCGCCCAGGCGCGGTCGTAGGCCGCCTGTGAACCTGCGCTCTGCGAGTACTGCTGGTAGATGTACAGCGGCAGCGAGGCCTGCGCACCCTCGAAGGGGTTGGCGTTGATGAAGGGGTTTCCGAAGACGAGCAGCAGGACGGGAGCCGTCTCGCCGGCGATGCGCGCCACGGAGAGCATGACGCCGGTGATGATGCCGCCGATGGAGGTGGGGACGACCACCTTCAGGATCGTGCGCCATTTCGGTACGCCCAGTGCCAGGGAGGCCTCGCGCAGCTCGTTCGGGACGAGCTTGAGCATCTCCTCCGTCGAGCGTACGACGACCGGCATCATCAGGATCGCCAGGGCCAGCGAGCCGGCGAACCCGAAGGGCTGCATGTCGAACATCAGCATGAGGCTGAGGATGAAGAGACCGGCGACGATGGACGGGATGCCCGTCATCACGTCCACGAAGAAGGTGACGGCCTTGGCCAGGCTGCCCCGGCCGTACTCCACCAGGTAGATCGCGGTGAGGATGCCGATCGGGGCGCCGATCAGGGTGGCGAGGCCGACCTGCTCGAGGCTGCCGAGGATGGCGTGGTAGATGCCGCCGCCCGGCTCGGAGTCGGCGACGACGCCCATGGAGTGGGTCAGGAAGTAGACGTCCAGGACCTCCGTGCCGCGCTGGACCGTGGCCCAGATCAGGGAGGCCAGCGGCACCACGGCGAGGAGGAAGGCGACCCAGACCAGGGCGGTCGCGATGCGGTCCTTGGCCTGGCGGCGGCCCTCGACGCGGGCCGCGATGACGTAGGTGCCGAGGACGAAGAGGAGCCCGGCGATCAGGCCCCACTGGACACGGCTGTCCAGGCCGGTGCCGAGGCCGATGGCGACGGCGGCGGCGACGGAGCCGGCCGCGATGGCCCAGGGGGTCCACTTGGGCAGGCTGGCGCCGCGCAGGGTGCTGGGGCGCTTGTCGGTGACGGCTGCGGTGCTCATGCGTTGGCCCCCGAGTACTCCTTGCGGCGGGCGATGATCGCGCGGGCCGCGCCGTTGACCAGCAGGGTGATGACGAACAGGACCAGACCGGAGGCGATGAGCGCGTCGCGGCCGAACTCCGTCGCCTCGTTGAACTTGCTGGCGATGTTCTGGGCGAAGGTGCCGCCGCCGGGGTTCAGCAGGCTGGCGTGGATGTCGAAGTCCGGGGAGAGGACGGTGGCCACCGCCATCGTCTCGCCGAGCGCGCGGCCGAGGCCGAGCATCGACGCGGAGATCACACCGGAGCGGCCGAAGGGCAGGACCGCCATGCGGACCACTTCCCAGCGGGTCGCGCCGAGCGCCAGGGCCGCTTCCTCGTGCGTCTGCGGGACCTGGCGGAAGACCTCGCGGCTGACGTTGGTGATGATCGGCAGGATCATGATGGCGAGCAGGATGCCGACGGTGAGCATCGAGCGCGGGGCGCCCTCGTCCCAGGAGAAGATCCCGGTCCAGCCCAGGTAGTCGTCCAGCCAGCCGAACAGGCCGTCGAGGTGCGGCACGAGGATCAGCGCGCCCCACAGGCCGTACACGATGGACGGCACGGCGGCGAGCAGATCGATCACGTACGCGATCGGGCCGCTCAGCCGGCGCGGGGCGTAGTGGGTGAGGAACAGGGCGATGGCGACCGCGACCGGGACCGCGACGACCATCGCGATCACCGAGGAGACCACCGTTCCGAAGGCGAGGACGGCGATGCCGAACTTCGGGGGGACGAGGTTGGTGTTCCACTCGAAGGCGGTGAGGAAGTTCGCCTCGTCCTCGCTGATGGCGAGGGACGCGCGATAGGCGAGGAAGACCGCGATCGCCGCCATGATCACCAGCAGCAGGATGCCCGACCCGCGGGAGAGCCCGAGGAAGATCCGGTCTCCGGGCCGGGTGGCGCCGCGGGCGGCGCGCTTCTGCTCGGTCGGGGTCGGCGGAGCCGTGGGGAGAGGGATGTGGTCCGTTGACTTGTGTGTCGATATGTCCATGGGGTTCTCCGGTCTGCGGAGCCGCTCGGTGGTGGGCGGCTCGGGCGGGGCCGGATGTGCGGGTGGCCCCTGGCGGCGGTGCACCGGACGGTGCGGTCCGGACCGGGTCCCCCCGGCGCCGGACCGCACCTTCAGATCAGCTCAGGCCCTCGATGGTGGTGCGGACCTTGGAGATGATGGCGTCGGGGATCGGCGCGTAGTCGATGCCCGAGAGGATGCCCTGGCCCTCCTCGCCGGCGATGTAGCGCAGGAACGCCTTGGTGGCGGGCAGGGTGTCGGACTTGTTGCCCTTGTCGCAGACGATCTCGTACGTGACCAGGGTGATCGGGTAGGCGCCCTCGGCCTTGGTGGCGTAGTTGATCTTGAGCGCCAGGTCCTGGCCGGTGCCGACGACCTGGGCGTCCGCGATGGCCTTGGTCGCGCCGTCGGAGGAGGCCTTGACCGGGGAGGCGGCGCCCGTGTCGATGGCGACCGTGCCCAGGCCGTCCTTGGCGTACGACAGCTCCATGTAGCCGATGGCGCCGTTGGTCTGCTTCACGCCCTGGGCGACGCCGGAGGAGCCGGACGCGGACTGGCCGCCCTTGGCCTGCCAGGCCTTGCCGCCCTCGTACGGCCACTCGCTCTTGGCGGTGGCGATCAGGTACTTGGTGAAGTTGTCCGTGGTGCCGGACTCGTCCGAGCGGTGGTACGGCTGGATCTTCAGGTCGGGGAGCTGGGCGTCGGGGTTCAGCGCCGCGATGGCCTTGTCGTTCCAGTTGGTGATCTTGCCGTTGAAGATCTTGGCGATCGTCGGGGCGTCCAGGACGAGGTTGTCCACACCGGAGAGGTTGTAGGCGACGGCGATGGGGCCGCCGACCATCGGCAGGTCGATGCCCTGGCCGCCGGAGCAGACCTTCTGGGAGGCGGTGATCTCGTCGGGCTTCAGCGCGGAGTCGGAACCGGCGAAGGCGACCTGGCCCTGGGTGAACGCGGTGACGCCGGCGCCCGAGCCGGAGCCCTTGTAGTTGACCTGGACGCCGTTGCAGGCCTGCGTGAAGTTCTTGACCCAGGCGTCGATCGCGTTCTTCTGCGCGGAGGAGCCGTCGGCGAGCAGCTGCCCCTTGGCGTCGTCGCACTTGATGGAGCCGGCCGCGGCCGTGGCGGAGGACGTGCCGTTGCCGGAAGAACCGGTGTCGTCGGAACCGCACGCCGTGAGGGCCAGGGCGCCGGAGACGGCGAGAGCACCGAGGGTGAGGGCCCGCCGGTTCATGCGCTGAAGCTTCACTTGAGGGAGATCCTTCCAGGAGCCGCCGTCCTGAATTCGGCGGCGTGCGAAAGTCTGGGTGGAGCGGGCGCGCCCTCTGGGCCGCGCGTCGCACCGCGTAAGGCCGAAATTAGGCAGATCAGGTGAAGGCGCCTACGGGCGTGAATGAACGCGGGGTGAACCCCTGGGGACGGTGCGGTTAGGTCACGGAACGCTTACGTCGAGGACACGGGGTGATGCCGGGCCGGTCCGGGCGGGTCCGGGCCGGTCCGGGCGCCCCTGGTCCGGACCGGGTCCGGGCCGGGCGGGCCGGATCGATCCGCGCGCGTGAGTCCGGATCAGTCCGGACTATGTCAGGTGCAGTGCCGACAGCAGGGCGTCCACCAGCGTACGGTCCCTCGGCTGGGTGAGGCGGTGGCGCGCGGCGGCCGGGGAGAGCCAGAGGATGCGGTCCACCTCGTCGTTCGGGGTGAATCCGCCGGAGACGGCCTCGGCCGCCCAGTAGCGGACCTCCTTGGGGCGGCCCTGCGCGAGGTAGCGGTGCGTGGGGAGCGGGGAGCCCAGGCGGGGCGTGTATCCCGTCTCCTCCGCCACCTCGCGCACCGCGCCGGTCCTCGCCTCCTCGTCCTGCTTCAGTTTTCCCTTGGGGTGCGACCAGTCGTCGTACTTCGGCCGGTGGACGAGACATACCTCCAGCTCACCGTCGATCGGCGAACGGCGCCAGAGGACGCAGCCGGCTGCCTGGACGGGGGTGTCTTGGGGGGAGCTCACCGGGTCACCGCCTCCTAGTGCGGGCGAACGGGGCCGTGCTGGGTCGGACGGGGCGGGGTGCGGCGGGCCGTGCCGGTCCGGGGTGCGGGGGGCCGCGCCGCCGGTTCCGGTGCGGGCCCGGGAAGCCGGCTAGGGCGCGGTCGTGCCGACGGTCTGCGCCTGCCACGAACGCTGGAAGGCGTACCGGGCCGCCTCCACCTCGTGCCGCTGGTCCGCGTGGAGCACGCCGAGCGCGTACGCCGTGGCCGGGGCGATCCGCGGGGTGCGGGCCGCGTGGGCCGCGGCGGCCGCCGCCTCCGAGGCGTCGCGGTGCCGGTCGAGGGCCTGGCCGGCGGAGAGCAGCCGCACGTCCGGCGGGACGTCGCCGCCGTGCAGGACCTCCAGGGCGTAGCGGTGCAGCCGCAGCAGGAGGCGGACCTGGTGCCAGGGCGCGTCCTGCGGGTGGGGTGCGGGGTCCGGGGACAGGCCGTGGACCAGGGCCTCGGCGTTGTACGGATGCCCCGCGGTGACCAGGGGGAGCGCGGCGACGGCGTCCGTGAGGCGGTCCAGCGCCGCGGCCGCCAGGGGGCGCAGGTCCGTGCCGGCGGCCGCGGGGGTGAGGGGGACCTCGCTCGCCAGGACGGCGACCTTGTCCGCCACGGCGTGGAAGCGGGAGGAGCCCAGGGCCTGGAGCGCGGTGGAGTGCGCCCGGGTGCGGGCGAGGGTGAGCTGGCGGTCGAGGAGGGCGCCCGCCTTCGCCGCGCCCACGGTGAGGTTGCCGCGGTCCGGGACGACGGCGGCGGGGGCCGTCCCGCCGGACGCCGCCCTGTGCGCGGCGGGGGCCGCCCCGCCGGCCCGGCCGCCCGCGCCCACGGAGGCGCGGGAGCCCGAGAAGCCCGTGGCGGAGCCCGCGAGGGCGCGGCCGCCGTCGACGCCCGCGACCACGTCCGTCACGCCGGCGGCCGTGATCACGCCGGTCGCTCCGGCGGCCGTGACCACGCCCGTCGCGTCGGCGCCCGCGACCGTGCCCGCCCCGGACGCGTGCGACGGGCCCTCCGCGCCCGCCGCCGTCCGCACCGGGACCGCCGAGGCCCCCGACAGGCGGTGCAGGGCCAGCAACAGGCGTTCCAGACGGGCCTCACAGGCGTGTTCGAGGGCCAGCGTGCCGGACAGCCAGGCCAGTTCGGGGCGCAACTCCTCGGACCAGCCGGTGTCGAGGAGCGGGCGGAAGGTGTGCAGGCTGCCGCTGATGCGGCGGGCCGCACGGCGCAGCGCACGGGCCGCGTCGACCGGTTCCCCCGCGTCCGTCGAGCCGTTCGGCGCGCCGCCGCCGGTCTCCCCGTGCAGGCGCAGCGCGCGGAGGAACTCCGTGGCCTGGCCCCGCAGGTAGGCCGCGAGGGCCTCCCCCGTCGTCATGGGCCCGGCCGCGGAGTCCGTCGGGTCATGGTGTCGCTGTGCCACGCCGGCGCCTCCGGGCGTCTATGAGCATCTCCTGGACGTTGCGCAGGGGCACGCCGTCCGCGTCGGTGGCGTGCCGGGTCCACTCACCGTCGGGACCGAGGTGCCAGGAGGAGGTGGTGTCCGACATCCCGGTCTCCATCAGCCGGTTCAGGGCCGCGCGGTGAGCCGGGTCGGTGACCCTGACCAGGGCCTCGATACGACGGTCGAGGTTGCGGTGCATCATGTCCGCGCTGCCGATCCACACCTCGGGCTCGCCGCCGTTGCCGAAGGCGAACACGCGGGAGTGCTCGAGGAAGCGGCCCAGGATCGAGCGGACGCGGATGTTCTCCGACAGGCCGGGCACGCCCGGGCGGACCGCGCAGATGCCGCGCACCCAGACGTCGACGGGCACGCCGGCCTGGGACGCCCGGTAGAGGGCGTCGATGATCGCCTCGTCCACCATGGAGTTGACCTTGACGCGGACGTAGGCGGGACGTCCCGCGCGGTGGTGCTGGATCTCCTTGTCGATCCGTGAGACGAGGCCGTCGCGCAGGGACTTGGGGGCGACCAGCAGCCGTCGGTAGGTCTCGCGGCGGGAGTAGCCGGAGAGCCGGTTGAAGAGGTCGGAGAGGTCCGCGCCGACCTGCGGGTCGGAGGTGAGCAGGCCGAGGTCCTCGTACAGCCGGGCCGTCTTCGGGTGGTAGTTGCCGGTGCCGACGTGGCTGTAGCGGCGGAGCGTCTCGCCCTCCTGACGGACCACCAGGGACAGCTTGCAGTGGGTCTTCAGGCCGACGAGGCCGTAGACCACGTGGCAGCCGGCCTCCTCCAGTTTGCGGGCCCACTTGATGTTGGCGTGCTCGTCGAAGCGGGCCTTGATCTCGACCAGGACGAGGACCTGCTTGCCGGACTCGGCGGCGTCGATCAGCGCGTCGACGATCGGGGAGTCGCCGGAGGTCCGGTACAGCGTCTGCTTGATCGCGAGGACGTCCGGGTCGGCGGCCGCCTGCTCCAGGAAGGCCTGGACGGACGTCGAGAAGGAGTCGTACGGGTGGTGCAGCAGCACGTCCCGGCTGCGCAGGGCGCCGAAGATGTCCGGCGGGCTCGCGGACTCGACCTCGGCGAGGTCGCGGTGGGTGCCGGCGATGAACTTCTGGTACTTCAGCTCGGGCCGGTCGAGGCTGTGGATGCGGAAGAGGCCCGTGAGGTCCAGGGGGCCCGGCAGCGGGTACACCTCGGACTCGCTGATCTTCAGCTCGCGCACCAGCAGGTCGAGGACCTCGCGGTCGATCGACTCCTCGACCTCCAGGCGCACCGGCGGCCCGAAGCGGCGCCGCATGAGCTCCTTCTCCAGGGCCTGGAGGAGGTTCTCGGCGTCGTCCTCCTCGACCTCCAGGTCCTCGTTGCGGGTGAGGCGGAAGGCGTGGTGCTCCAGCACCTCCATGCCCGGGAACAGTTCCTCCAGGTGCGCGGCGATGACGTCCTCGATGGGGACGTACCGGCCGGGGGAGCTCTCCAGGAAGCGGGACAGCAGCGGCGGCACCTTGACGCGCGCGAAGTGCTTGTGGCCGCTGACGGGGTTGCGTACGACGACGGCCAGGTTCAGCGACAGGCCGGAGATGTACGGGAACGGGTGCGCGGGGTCGACCGCCAGCGGCGTGAGGACCGGGAAGATCTGGTGCCGGAAGAGCGTGAAGAGGCGGGCCTGCTCCTTCTCCGTCAGCTCGCTCCAGCGGACCAGGTGGATGCCCTCCTCCGCGAGCGCGGGGGCGACGTCCTCGTGGTAGCAGGCGGCGTGCCGGGCCATCAGTTCGCGGGAGCGGGCCCAGATCATCTCCAGGACCTCGCGGGGCTGGAGGCCGGAGGCGGAGCGGGTGGCGACGCCGGTGGCGATGCGGCGCTTCAGACCGGCCACCCGGACCATGAAGAACTCGTCGAGGTTGCTCGCGAAGATGGCGAGGAAGTTCGCCCGCTCCAGGAGGGGCGTGTTCGGGTCCTCGGCGAGTTCCAGGACGCGCTCGTTGAACGCGAGCCAGCTGCGTTCCCGGTCGAGGAAACGTCCCTGCGGCAGCTGGATAGCGTCCGACCGCGACTCCTCGTAGGCGTCGAGATCGGCATCGATGTCCGGTTCCAGATCGGACACCGCGGCGGACACCGTGTGCGGGCGGTGCGCGGCTATGGAGCCCACGGAGGGCTGCGAGTGCTGGACCTGTGCCTGGGTGTTCTGGCTCATGAACCCATTGTTCCGCGCCAGGACCGGCACAGTCGCGTCGGAACGTGCGGGTGGGATCACGGTGGCACTCCCGTCGGGGTGGTCCCCCTCGGGGGGCGGCGAAGCCTCGGGCACGGCGGGGTTCATTGACCGAGCGTCGCAAGGCCGTCTGAACCGACGGTTACGGCGACATGGCGTGTGGGATATCGGGGCGCGGCTCGCGGGGGTCGGGGGCGGGACCCGGCGGCGGGGTTCCGGGGCGTGGGCAGCCTGGGGGCGTACGGGGCGCACGGGGCGCACGGGGTGGCCGGGCGGCCTCGGGGCGTACGCCCCTCCCCCGGTGGAGGGCTCCGGGGGAGGGGCGGTGGACGTACGCCGGGGCGGCCCCGGGTCAGGCCGTACGGCGGCGCAGCACCCGGAACGCGGCCACGGCCGCCAGGGCGGCGACGGCGAGGACGACGCCGGTCTCGACGAGTTGGAGGGGCCAGAAATGGGACTCGGGGTGGTAGGTGGTGTAGAAGCCGGTCACGCCCAGGTCGTCCAGGCAGCGGCGGCGTGCCTCGACGGCGCCCTCGCACCGCCAGAACTGGACGTTCGGCACCCGGCGGCCGTGGACCAGGGCGCCGGTCTCCAACACCCACGACGTGTCGGGAGGATCGAGCACCCGGGTCGCCGAGGAGCGGTGCACCGCGGGCCACAGTGAGGCGCGGTGGTCCGCCAGGGCGAGGGCGAGCAGCCAGACCGCGGCGACGGAGACGCCGAGCGCGGGCAGGGCCCGGCGCAGCAGGAGCGCGGTGAGCGCGCCGACGGCGAGGGCGCACAGACCGTACGCGACCGTGACCGGTCCGCGGGCCGCGAACAGGTGGCTCTGCGTCCAGTCCGTGCCCCACAGCAGGTCGGCGTTGGCCGCCCAGGCCCAGCGGAACACCAGGACCAGGGCGGACGCGCCGGCCGTCACGGCGAGGGCGGGGACGGCGAGCTTGGCGGTCAGCCAGCGGGCCGGGGTGACGCCCTGGGTCCAGGCGAGGTGCGCGGTGCCGCTCTCCAGTTCGCGGCCGATCAGCGACGCGCCCGCGAAGGCGGCGACGGCGAGGAAGAGGTGGGCGGTCAGCAGGGCGATCCAGTCGACGGGCTCGGTGAAGCCGAACACGCCGAACGTCGTGTCGCACCAGTCCCGGCCCGCGCGGTCGCAGGCCTCCTCCCTCGCGCGCGCCTCGTCCGCGGTGACCTCGGTGAGCCACACCAGCCAGCCGGTCAGGCCCAGCACGGCCAGACCCCACACGAGGAGCGCGGCGCGGTGCAGCCGCAGGACGGTCCGGGCGACACCCCGGCGGGACGCCGGCCCCGCGGCGCCGGTGCCGGTGCCGGGGGTGCGGGGGGTGGCGACAGCGGTCATACGGCGGCCTCCCGACGCGCGCGAGGGGTGGCCGTGGAGCGTCTGAGCAGCCAGAACGCGGTCACGGTGACGGCGGCGGCGACGGCCAGGAGCAGGGCGGCGGTGGTGAGCTGGAGGGGCCAGTAGTGGGACTCGGGGTGGTAGGTGGTGTAGAAGGCGGTGGCGTCGAGCTCGGCGTGGAGCGCGTCGCAGGCGTCGGCGGGCGCCGAGCCGCAGCCGGGATCGGCGATGTGCGCGCCGGAAGAGGTGACGAGGCCCGCGTCGACCTGGATGCCGTCGTACACGTAGCCGGTGGCGAGGCTCGTGACGCTGGTGTCGGCCGGCCACAGGTGCGGCATGGCCGTGTCGGCCAGGACCCGGAGGCCGGCGGTGGCCGCGAGGGCGGCGGGCAGCGCGGACAGGGTGCGGCGCAGCAGCAGGCCCGCGAGGGCGCCGGCGGCGAGACCGGCCAGGGCGAGGGCGACCGTGGTGGGGCCGTTGGCGTGCAGGGTGAGGCCGGCGCTCCAGTGGTCGGCGGTGCCGATGCGGCCCTCGCCCGCCGTCCAGGCGAGGCGGTGCAGCAGCACCAGCAGGCTCGTGCCGGCGGCGACCGGCACGGCGGGGACGGCGAGTTTGGCGGTCAGCCAGCGGGTGGGGGAGACGCCCTGGGTCCAGGCGAGGTGCGCGGTGCCGTTCTCCAGCTCGCGGCCGACGAGGGCGGCGCCCGCCCAGGCGGCGACGAGGAACGGGAGCAGGTTCAGCGCGAGGGTGGTGTACGCGTACACGTCCTTGTAGCGCAGGATCGGGTCCTGGTAGTAGCTGCAGGGACCCGTCCCGTGGCAGGCGTCGTACTGCCGCCAGCTCTCGGCCGCGGCGTCGGTGAGCGGGCCTCCCAGCCACAGCAGCCCCAGGGCGAGGAGGACGACGAGGGCGGCCCAGACCCGGAGGCCGGAGCGGTGCAGGCGCAGGAGCCAGCGGAGCGGGCGGGCGGCGACGGTCGGCTGCCCGGCGGTCTTCGGGGCGGGCGTGGTGAGCGCGGTCATGCGGCGGTCTCCTCGGGCGTCGCGGGGACCAGGGGCGCCGCCTCGGGGTTGCGGAGGTAGGCCAGGACGAGCTCCTCCAGGGACGGGGGCGTGGGGCGCCAGGCGTCGGTGACGGGTCCGGACGGGCGCAGCAGCGCGGTGAGCTGGCGGCCGGTGACGCGGGACTCGACGACCGTGTGCGCGGTCAGGTCCGCCGACTCCCGCGGTGCGCTCACGCGCGCGTGGGCGGCGAGCAGGTCGTCGATCTCGCCGGCCAGGCGGATCCGTCCGCCGCCCACCAGCAGGAGGTGGTCGCAGGAGTCCTCCAGCTCGGCGACGACGTGCGAGGACATCACGATGGTGGTGCCGTGCTGCGCCGCCTGCGACATGAGGGTGCCCATCAGCTCGTGCCGGGCGAGCGGGTCGAGGTCGGCCATCGGCTCGTCCAGGAGCAGCAGTTCGGGCCGCTTGCCCAGGGCCAGGGCGAGGGCGACCCGGGTGCGCTGGCCGCCGGAGAGGGTCCGGATCCTCGCCTTGGGGTCGAGACCGCCCGCGGAGACGATCCGCTCCGCGGCGCCGGCGTCCCAGCGGCCCGGGTTGAGGTCGGCGCCCACGAGCAGGGTCTCGGCGACCGTGAGCTGCGGGTACAGCGGCTTGTTCTGGGCGACGTAGCCGACGCGCGCGCGTGCCGAGGCAGGGTCCGCGCCGAGGACGGTGAGCGAGCCCTCGGTGGGCGCCAGCAGCCCGGCGGCGAGGGCGAGGAGCGTGGACTTGCCCGCTCCGTTGGGGCCGACGACGGCGCAGACGCGTCCGGCGGGCAGCCGGAACGCGCAGTCGCGCAGCGCCCAGCCCCCGCGCCGGCCGAAGCGCTTGCCGAGCGCGGTTGCCGCCATGGCGGTGTCGGTCATGAGGGGTCCCCCTGGGAGTGCTGGTGGCGGCCGGTGGAGCGGCCGGGTGCGTGGTCGGCGGTGGGTTCGGCGGTTCCGGTGAAGTGCCGGTCGAGTACGGCGGTGAAGAGCGCGGCCACGTCGTCGCGGTCCAGGCCGGCCGCACGGGCCCGGTCCGCCCACGCGTCCAGCTCGGCGCGCAGGGGCGAGTCGGCCGGGGCGGTGCTCAGTCCGCGCCGGACGAAGGTGCCGAGGCCGCGGCGGGCCTCGACGAGGCCGTCGCGCTCCAGCTCGCGGTAGGCCTTCAGCACGGTGTTCGGGTTGATGGCGGTCGCCTCGACCACCTCGCGGGCCGTGGGCAGCTTGTCGCCGGGGCGCAGCATGCCGAGGCGGAGGGCCTGTTTCGTCTGGTGGACGATCTGGAGGTAGGTGGCCACGCCGCTGTGCCGGTCGATGCGGTATTCGACCACTCGACAACCACCCTTTCACTAGTTGAGTAGTGAAAGGGTGGTGGAGGGAGGGCGGGTACGTCAAGCGGGGCGGCCGAGTCGCGCGTTGCGAACTGCCGGCTTTCGCAGGTGAACTGACGGCCGGTCGGCGCGGCCCGGCCGGTGGCGGCCCGGGTGCCGGTCCGCGGGTCCGGACGGCATGTCGGCTGCGGCATGTCGGCTGCGGCACGTCGGCTACGGCATGTCGGCTGCGGCACGTGCGCCGGCCGACGGGCCCCGGACGCCTCGTCCGCGGGGTCCGTGAAAATCGCCGGGCGAACCGTGAACCGATCGGCGGGGCTCGTCCGATGAGGGGATGTGAGCGAAACGAGAAGCGACGGGGAGCTGCTGCGGGCCATCGCGGCGGACGGGGACCGTCACGCCTTCGAGGAGCTGTACCGGCGGTACGCGCCGTGGCTGACCGCGCGCATGCGCAGCCGCTGCGCCGACCCCGGGATAGTCGACGACGTCGTCCAGGAGACGTTCCTCGCGGTGTGGCGGGGCAGCGCCCGTTACCGCGAGGAGGGCGATGTGGCCGGCTGGCTGTGGCGCATCGGCGCCCGCCGGCTGGTCGACGCCCTGCGCGGCGACGGCGCGCGCGGCCGCCTGCGCCAGACCCTGGCCCGGCTGCGCCACCGCGACGAGGCCTCGGCGGAGGAGCGCGTGCTCGCGGGGGTGGAGCACGGGGACCTCGCCGGAGCCCTCACCCGCCTCTCCCCGGAGCTGCGGGCGGTCCTCCAGGCCACCGTCATCGACGGGCTCACCACCCGGGAGGCGGCCGTCCTGCTCGGCATCCCCGCGGGCACGGTCAAGACACGGGCGCAGCGCGCCCGCAAGCAACTGCGGGAGGCGCTGGCGTGAGCCGGTACGTACGGGACGGGCGCCGGCACGGCGCGCCGGCCGGGAAGGACGCCGGCGTGACGCGCACCGGCGAGGGACAGGGCCCGCGCGGCTGCGCGGGGGCCGAGCGGCTGAAGGAGGCGCTGGCATGACGTGGCACGTGGCGGAAGAGGACCTGCGCGCGTACGCCCGGAGCGAGCTGGCGCCGCCCCTGCTGTGGTCCGCGGACACGCACCTCGCGCAGTGCGCGCGGTGCAGGGCCCGGCTGGCGGGTGCCGTCGACCCGGCCGCGCTGGACGCCGGCTGGCAGCGGCTGGACGCGGAACTGGACGCGCCGCGGCCGGGCCCGACCGAGCGGCTGCTGGTGCGGGTCGGCGTGGCCGACCACACCGCGCGGCTGCTGACGGCGACCCCGGTGCTGCGCCGCTCCTGGCTGCTGGCGGTGCTGTCCCTGCTGGTGATGACCGTCCTGACGGTCCACCTGGCGGACCGGCCCGCCCTGTTCCTCGCCCTCGCCCCGCTGCTCCCGCTCGCGGGGGTCGCCCTCTCCTACGGCCCGGCGCTCGACCCGACGTACGAGATGGCGGTCGTCGCGCCCCTGCACGGCTTCCGGCTGCTGATGATCCGCACGGTCGCGGTGCTCACCGCGGGCCTGGTCTTCAACGGCCTGGCGACCCTCGCCCTGCCGGGGTACGGGCTGCTGGCCCTGGCCTGGCTGCTGCCCGCGCTCGCGCTCACCGCGACCGGTCTGGCGCTGACCCCCCGGCTGGGCCCGGCCCTCGCGCCCGCCCTGGTCGGCGGCGCCTGGCTGACGCTGCTGGTGGTGGCCCAGGCCCACACCCAGGGCACGCTCGCCCCCTTCACGGCGGCCGGACAGTCGGCCGCGGCGGCGGTCGCGGTCCTCGCCACCGCGCTGCTCTACCGGACCCGTGACCGTTTCGACGTCCGTCCCGTCGGCGGCTTCCCGGACGAGGGCGCCGGATGACACCGCCCCCCGCCCCCGACCACCGACCGGACCTCCAGGAGCACTCCATGACCACCGCGCCCACCACCGTGACGGCCACCGGCCTGTCCCTGCGCTACGGCGGCACCCACGCCCTCGACGGCGTCTCGCTGCGGCTCACCCGGGGCGTCACCGGCCTGCTCGGACCCAACGGCGCCGGGAAGACCACGCTGCTGCGGGTGCTGGCCACGGCCGTCCCGGCCGACCGGGGCGAGTTCGAGGCCCTGGGCCACGACCCGGGCACGGCGGCCGGACGGCTGGCCCTGCGCCGTTCCCTCGGCTACCTGCCCCAGACCCCCGGCTTCCACCCGGACTTCACGGCCTTCGAGTTCGTCGATTACGTCGCGATCCTGAAGGAGCTGACCGACCGGGGTGCCCGGCACCGCGAGGTGCGGCGCGTGCTGGAGGCGGTCGACCTCTCGGCGGTGCGCGGCCGGCGCATCAAGCGGCTGTCCGGCGGCATGCGGCAGCGCGTCGCCCTGGCCGCCGCGCTCGTCGGCGACCCCGGCTTCCTCGTCCTGGACGAGCCGACCGTCGGACTCGACCCCGAGCAGCGGATGCGGTTCCGCGAGCTGATCGCGGATGCGGGCGAGGGCCGCACGGTCCTGCTGTCCACCCACCAGACCGAGGACGTCGCGATGCTCTGCCACCGGGTCGTCGTCCTCGCCCGCGGCCGGGTCCGCTTCGAGGGCACCCCCGCCGAGCTGACCGCCCGGGCGGCCGGCCGGGTCTGGAGCAGCGCGGAGCGCGACCCGGGGGCGCTGGCCGGCTGGCGCACCGGCACCGGCGCCTTCCGCAACATCGGCGACCCCCCGCGGGGCGCCGATCTCCTCGACCCCACCCTGGAGGACGGCTACCTGCTCGCCCTCGACAGCGAGAGCAGGACGGTGACGGCATGAACGGCACGATCACGCCCCTGACGGAGCCGGCCGCCGCCCTCCCCGCTCCCGAGCGCCCCGCCCGCCGCACCGGAGCGGTCCTCGCGCTGGCCCGCTTCGAGGCCCGTGAACTCGCCCTCCAGATCCCGGTGCTGGTCTTCTTCGCCCTCTACGTGGGACTCGTCGCCCTGCGGATGACCCACCAGGAGGGCATGGACGACTACCCCGTCCTCCACGTGGTCGACCGCCAGATCCAGACGGCACCCCTGCTGTTCTCCATCGCCCTGCTCATCTGCGCCAACGCGGCGGCACTGCGCTCCCGCAAGCACGGCACGCTCCAGCAGTTCGGCGTCCTGGCCATGGAGCCCTGGCGGCGCACGCTCGCGCACCTGCTCTCCGTGGTGCCGTACGCGGTGCTCACGGCGGTCGTCGTCGCCGTCGAGTACACCCGGGAAGCGCTGAAGCCCGGGGCGATCGGGCACGGCTCGCTCGCCGAGCTGGCCGTCGGCCCCCTGGGCGTCCTGCTGGCCGGCGTCACGGGCGTCCTGCTGGCGCGTCTGCTGCCCTCCCCCTTCGCGCCCATACTGTTCGTGGTCGTCGTGTACGTGCTGACCGTCGTCGCCTCGGCGGCCGGGGTCAGCGACGCGTGGGTGGGCCGGCTCTCGCCCGTCGCCTTCCTCGACGTCGAGGGCGGCGACGACCCCGTTCCCTCCGACCTGCTCGGCCGCCCGGCGGCCTGGCACGCGCTCTACGTCGTGGGCCTGTGCGCGGTGCTGACCTGCGCGGCCCTCCTGCTCGCCGGCGGCCGCACCCGCGCCGTCAGGACGGCGACCGCTCTCGCCCTCGCGGCCACCGCGGCCGGTGTGATCGGCCAGATCCCGCGCGACACGGCGGCTCTTCAGGCGGCGCGGAAGACGGCGTCCACCACCCCGCAGAAGGTCCAGTCGTGCACGACGTACGGCAGGTCGACGTACTGCGCCTTCCCCGAGTGGGACGGCGTGCGCGACGACTGGTCCCGGGTCGTCGACCGGGTGCAGTCCGCAGCCGGCGGCAGCGCCGCCCGCACCCGTCTGACGGTGCGCCAGCGCATCGACACCAGCGGCGGTGTGGAGGTCGACACCTCCCTGGCCTCCTCCACCACACCCGCCGAGGTGACCGTCGGCACCCGCTGGGGCGGCAACCGCGTCCCCGAGTTCGCGGTCGGCGTCGCCTCCGTCCTGGTGGCGGGCTCCGAGGACGCGGCCCAGCACCTGTGCGGCGCCAGGCCGGTGACGGTCATGTGGCTGGTCCTGGGCACCGACCCCACGCCCATGTCCACCTTCAAGAACGTGCGCCTGGACGACAGCGCCACAGGCTCCGGCGTGGTCCTGACCCCGACGGACGGCCTGTTGCTGTCGGACCAGCAGACGGCGGTGGTCGGTGCCATGCTGGCCCGCCCGAGAGCGGAGATGACGGCCCGGGTCAAGGCCCACTGGACCGAACTGACGTCGCCGGAGACCTCCACGGCGGAGGCGGCGAAGCTGCTGGGTGTCTCCGCGCCGAAGGGAGCGGAAGCATGCGAGGAGTAGAGAAGGACACGTATCGGCGGGAGGGCCGTCCGACGGGCCGCGTCTCGGGACCCGGAGGACCGGGCACAGGGGTCCGTACCGACGGCAGGGGGGTCCTCACCCCTGCCGGTGACAAGGCGGTCCTCACGTCCGCCCTGCTCCGCTCCCTCGCCCCCTGTCTCTGGCGGACGCTTCCCTGGCGGGCGTTGGGTGCGGCCGGGGGGACGGGTCTGCTGCTCGCCGCGGTGGTGCGGTGGAAGGAATGGGCGCCCGGAGACGGGTCGACACTGGGGATCGTGCGGCTGATCGCGCTGAGCGGCGCGCTCGGTCTGGCCTTCCTGCTCGACGACCCCGCCCGCCACACGACCGCGACGACCCCGCTCGGCCGTCCGCTCCGCGCCGGCCTGCGGCTGGCGCTCGTCGCCCCGCTCACCGCCCTGTGGTGGACGGCGGCCCTGCTCCTCATACCCGGCCCGATCCGCCCACCGCTCGGTACGGCCACCCTCGAGGCCGCCGCCGTGGCCGCCTCCGCCGTCGCCCTCGCGACCCTGACCGTCCGCTTCACGGACGTGGCGGAAGCAGGCAGGGCGACGGCGGTCCGGCTCGGCGTCGTCACGGCCGTGGCGCTGCTCGTCCCGCAGCGGTGGGGACTGTCGGCCGTGCCGGGGGAGCCCTGGTGGGAGGCGACGCAGGTGAGATGGGCGGTGCTCCTGGGCGTGGCGCTCACGGCGACAGCCCTGTGCACACCGGAGCCCTTGCGGCGCCGGCCGGTGAGGTTCGGCACGTGAGGAGGGCCGGCCGGGACGCCCCGCCCGGTGCGGTTGCTCGGCGGCGCCCGGCGGTCCGCCCCGGCCCGCCGGCCGCCTGACGGTCGGGGCCGGGCGAACCCGGCCCGTCCGAGGGCGCCCCCTCCGGACGCGTGCGAGGACGGGGCCCGTTCGCAACCGGAGCAGGGCGCCGGGGACGGCAGCCCCCGGCGACACCGGCACCGGGGCGTCACCGGAGAAGCATCCGCACCGGCACCGGGGCGTCACGCGGAAGCGTCCGCGCCGAACGTCGCCCCGGAGCTCGCGCCGCACCGCACGCCGAACCCCGCACCGTCGACGAAGCCTCAGGTCTCCGTCCGGTACATCAGGTCCGTCTCGTGCGTGACGAACCCCAACCGCTCGTACACCGACACCGCCGCCTTGTTGTCGGCGTCGACGTACAGCATCGCCGTGGGCAACCCCTGCGCCGCGAGGTGCCGCAGGCCGACCGTGGTCAGGGACCTGCCGAGGCCGCCCCCCTGGGCGCCGGGCGCGACGCCGAGGACGTAGACCTCGCCCAGGCCCTCCTCGGCGTGGACCTTGGTCCAGTGGAAGCCGACGAGCCGGTCGCCGCGGAAGGCGAGGAAGAAGCCGGCGGGGTCGAACCAGGGCTCGCCCATGCGGTCGTCGAGGTCGCGCTGGGTGAGGGAGCCCTGCTCGGGATGGTGGGCGAAGGCGGCGCCGTTGACGGCGAGCCAGGCGCCGTCGTCCTGCCCGGGGACGAAGGCGCGGACGGTCACGCCTTCGGGCAGCACCGGCTCGGACAGGTCGAGGTCGGTCAAGGAGCGGCGCATCTGACGGAGTTCGCGGAACAGCGTCAGCCCCAGGACCTGTGCGAGGTGCCGGGCGGCGGGGTGGCCGCCGTGGGCCCAGACCCGCAGCCGCTTGCCGGTGGCGGCGAGCAGGGCCGAACCGAGCGCACGGCCGTGTCCGTGCCCGCGGTGCGCGGGGTGGACGACGAGCTCGGCGGCCGGGGCCTCGACGGGGTCGGTGTCCTCCAGCTGGGCGTAGCCGACGAGTTCGCCGTCCAGGGTGAGCAGCAGGTGGGCGACGCCCTCGCGGGCACCGCCGCGCAACTGCAGCCGGCCCTGCTCGGACACCGCCTGCTGACCGTCGCTCCGGGCGGCTTCCGCGAGCAGGTCGAGGACGGCCTCGGTCTGTTCGGGGGAGAGCGCGGAGTAGGTCTCGATGGATCGGGAGCCGGGGAACCGTGCGGTGTCGTCGCTGGTCATGCGTACGAGGGTAAGGGGCGGGCCGGGCAAAGTGGCGGTACGGGAAGGGGGAACGGCGCAGCGGAACGAACGACAAGCGGAAGGCAAAGGGAAACCAGGATGTAACCATGAACCCCCTGTCGCGCTACGCGCGTTGACTCTAGGCTGCCGCCCGACGGGGCCACTTGTCTCACACGCCTCCCAGGGCCGGTCCGGCCCGGAGGACGCCGACACCACTGCCGACACCACAGGGGGGCGCATGCCAGCCACTTCCCAGTCGTATCCGAGCCGCAGACGCCGTACGTACGGGCTGCTCGCGGCGGCCGCCGGTCTGGCCACCGCCGGCGCCCTGGTCTCCGCGCTGCCGGCCGGCGCGCACGACGCCGAGCACGGCAAGCCGCTGCCGAACCGCTACGAGGACGTGCAGCTGCTGTCCTTCAACGACCTGCACGGCAACCTCGAGCCGCCGTCCGGCTCCTCCGGCCGGGTCACCGAGCTCCAGGCGGACGGCACGACGAAGACGATCGACGCGGGCGGTGTGGAGTACCTCGCCACGCACCTGCGCGAGGCCCGCGCGGGCCACGCGTACTCGATCACCGCGGCCGGCGGCGACATGGTCGGCGCCTCCCCGCTGATCTCGGGCCTGTTCCACGACGAGCCCACCATCGAGGCGCTCAACAAGCTGGACCTGGACGTCACCTCCGTCGGCAACCACGAGTTCGACGAGGGCGCCAAGGAACTGGCCCGCCTGCAGAACGGCGGCTGCCACCCGACGGACGGCTGCTACACGGACGAGGAGTTCACGGGCGCCGACTTCCCGTACCTCGCGGCGAACGTGCTGAACGAGAAGACCGGCAAGCCGGTCCTGAAGCCGTACTGGGTCTGGAAGAAGAAGGACGTCAAGATCGGCTTCATCGGCGTGACCCTGGAGGACACGCCGGGCGTCGTCTCCGCCGAGGGCGTCAAGGGCCTGAAGTTCAAGGACGAGGTCGAGACGATCAACAAGTACGCCAAGGAGCTCCAGCGCCAGGGCGTGAAGTCGATCGTCGCGCTGATCCACGAGGGCGGCCAGCCCGCCTCGACGTCGTACAACTACGACTGCGACTCGCCGGGCGCGGGTGACGGCATCTCCGGCCCGATCGTCGACATCGCGAAGAACGTCACGCCGGCGGTGGACGCGCTGGTGACCGGCCACACCCACGCCGCGTACGCGTGCACCGTCAAGGACCCGTCGGGCAAGCCGCGCACGGTGACCTCGGCCGCGTCGTTCGGCCGCCTGTACACGGACACCACGCTGACGTACGACCGCTTCACCGGGGACATCGCCCGCACGGCCGTGAAGTCGGCGAACCACGTGGTCACCCGGACCGTGGCCAAGGCGCCGGACATGACCCAGCTGATCGGCAAGTGGAACACGCTGGCCGCTCCCATCGGCAACCGCGCGATCGGCTACATCTCCGGCGACGTCCCCAGCACGGGCACCGAGTCCCCGATGGGCGACCTGATCGCGGACGCGCAGCTCTGGTACGGCAAGCAGCTGGACCCGGAGACCGACCTGGCGCTGATGAACCCGGGCGGTGTGCGGGCCGGCCTGACCTACGCGGCCAAGGGCAACGAGGGCGACGGCGTGGTGACGTACGCCGAGGGCTTCACCGTGCAGCCGTTCTCCAACACGGTGAACCTCCAGGACTTCACCGGCGCGCAGCTGATCCAGGTGCTCAAGGAGCAGGTGACCGGCACGAACGAGGCGTCGCCGAAGGTTCTCCAGCCGTCCTCCGGCCTGACCTACACCCTGGACCTGACGAAGTCCGGCGCCGACCGGATCGTCACGGACTCCATCCGGCTGAACGGCGCGGCCATCGACCCGGCCGCCACCTACCGCGTCGCGACGAACAGCTTCCTCGCGGGCGGCGGTGACGGCTTCACCACCCTGGGCCAGGGCGGCAACGACCTGGTCGGCAGCGACGACCTGACGGCCCTGGAGCAGTACCTGACGGCCAACTCCTCGGCCGCCGCTCCGATCGCGACCCCGGCCGCGAACCGGATCACGATCGTCAGGTAACCGGACCTCCGGTCCCTTCGAGGGGCCCGGGAAGCGCGCCACGCTTCCCGGGCCCCTCGCGTTTTTCGCCGTCATAAATTCTGTGTGAATCGGATTTCGGTTCCCCGGGCGCCCTGAAATTCGTCTCAGATGGATTTCATCGAGGTCTCAGCGGAATGGGCCTTCTTCCGGCTTTCGGTGACGTAGTGTTTTCCATGTCGGAACGCAAACGACGAAACAAGGAGAAGGTCATGAGCTTCCACAAGGTCACCCCCGTGAAGAAGGCCCGCAAGACCGCCGTTACCGCCCCGGCATCGAAGAAGAAGGCGGCGAAGAAGACTGCTCCCAAGCGCCGCCCGGTGGCCCATGAGGGCTGACAAAGCTTAACCAAAGCAAATCACAGGAAAAGGCAAGAGAGAGGGAGAAATCCATGAGCTTCCGCAAGGTCACCCCGGTGAAGAAGACCCGCAAGACGGCCGCCGTCCCGGCTCCGAAGCCCGCCGCGAAGAAGGCCGCCAAGAAGACCGCCCCGAAGCGCCGCCCGGTGGCGCACCAGGGCTGAGACACGCCGCGAGGCGGGGCCGCCGGCACGGCGATCGGCGGCCCCGCCTCGGCATGTCCGCCGCCGTGACGCACACCGGCGCCTGTCCGCCGTACCCCGAAGGGAGTTGCCGACGATGAGGGAAGCCCGGGAGGCCTTCCGCCGCTTCTGGCCGCTGACCCGCGGCGACCGCGGGTGGATGCTGGTGATCGTGGCCTGCGTGGTGGTGTCCGCGCTCACCGAGACCGCCGCGATCCTGCTGTTCGCCGAACTGACCGACAACGCCCTGGGGGCCGGATCGCTCTCCGCGTTCTGGGGACCGGCCGGGGCCTGGCTGGCCGTCGCCGCGCTCGGCGCGCTCGTCGGCTACCTCGGCAACTCGCTCGCGACCTGGACGGCCGAGAGATTCGTCCTGCGCCTGCGCGCGAGCGTCTTCGGACACGTCCAGGGACTGCCGCCCCACTTCTTCCAGCGGCACCGCCAGGGCGACCTGGTCGCACGCCTCACCGGAGACGTCGAGGCCATCGAGCAGATGGTCGTGTCGGGGGTCGTGGGCACCGCCTCGGCCGCCTTCTCCGCGGTCTTCTACGCCGCGGCCGCGCTCTTCCTGCGCTGGGACCTGGCCCTGGCCACCTTCGTCCTCGCCCCCCTCTTCCTCCTCGCCGCCCGCCGTTTCTCCGGCCGCATCAAGCGGGCCTCGCAGGACGAGCGGGTCGCGGACGGCGCGATCACCTCCGTGGTGGAGGAGTCGCTCGGCACCATCGTGCTGACGCAGGCCTACAACCGGCGCCGGGACGAGGAACGGCGCCTGGAGAAGGAGGCGCGCGCGTGGATGCGGGCGAGCGTGCGCGGGGCGCGGCTGAGCGAGATGTACGAGCAGTTCGTGGAGGTCGTCGAGACGCTGTGCGTGCTGGCGGTGATCGGACTCGGCGTCTGGGAGATCTCCGCGGGCCGGATGACGCTGGGCGAGCTCCTCGCCTTCGCCGCCTTCGTCGGCTACCTCTACCCGCCGGTCCGCGCCCTCGGAGGGCTCGGCCTGACGGTCACCGCGGCCACGGCCGGGGCGGAACGCATCGCCGAGGTCCTGGACGCCGAGCCGGCCGTCCGGGACCCCGCGGCACCGGTCGATCCCTGGCCGGTGAGCGGCCGGGTCGGCTTCCACGGCGTCACCTTCCGCCATCCCGGGGCGGCCCGGGACTCCGTGCGGGACATCGCCCTCACCGCCGGCCCCGGCGAACTGGTCCTGGTCACCGGCCCGAGCGGCGCCGGCAAGTCCACCCTCGCCAAGCTCCTCACCCGCTTCTACGACCCCGGCGCCGGCGTCGTCACCCTCGACGGCGTCCCGCTGACGGACGTGCGCCTGGACTTCCTCCGGGAGAACGTCGCCCTGCTCCCGCAGCAGACCCTCGTCCTCAACGGCACGATCCGCGAGAACATCGCGTGCGGCCGGCCCGGGGCCTCGGACCGGGAGATCGAGCAGGCCGCGAGGTCGGCGGCGGCGCACGCCTTCATCACCGCCCTCCCCGACGGCTACGACACCCTCCTCGCCCCCGGCACCGCCGCCCTCTCCGGCGGCCAGCTCCAGCGCGTCGCCATCGCCCGCGCGATGCTCCGCGCGGCCCCCGTCCTCGTCCTCGACGAACCGACCGCCGGCCTCGACTCGGTCGCCGCCCGGCAGATCGTCCAGCCCCTGCGCCGCCTGATGTCCGGCCGTACGACCATCATGATCACCCACGATCTCGGCTTCGCCCCGGACGCGGACCGCGTCCTCGTGGTCGACGAGGGCCGCCTCGTGGACGCCGGGACGCACGACGACCTGATGACCCGCTGCCCGGTCTACGCGCGACTGGCGCGGCCCTGGCCGGCGGAGGCGTCCGCGGCGTGAGACGACGCAGGGCACGGCCGTCCGGGGACCGCGGCGACGAGCGACGGCCCCCGGACGACGGAAGCGGTCCCCGGGCAGGGGACCGCTTCGTGGCGCCGGTGCGGGGGACGCGCCCGCGGGGCGGTCGGGAGGACGAGGTCAGGAAGCCGTGGGCGTCCAGTCGCCCAGCCAGTCCGCGACCTCCTGGCCGGCGGCCTGGGCGTCGGTCAGCTGGGGCCGGTCGGCGCTCGCGCTGCCGGATCCGGCGCCGGTGTTCTTGTACTCGGCGAACCGGTCGTCCTTCCAGGAGAAGCCGCTCATGTCGGTCCACGGCGTGGTCCTGACGGCGGCGCTCAGGGAGGTGTTCCGCACGGTGGTCTGCGGGTCGAGGCTCGCGTCACCACCGGCGTGCCACGGCCGGCCGAGGTAGAAGGACCGGTCGGAGACGTCCCCGTTCACGGTCGAGTTGGCGATCAGGATCCCCTTGCGGCCGGCGGCGGTGCTGGGCGCGGTGACGTAGCCCGCGGAGGTCCCGTTGAACCGCTTCTTCAGCGTGATGACCGACTTGTCGATCACCGCGGTGGCCCGCCCGAAGATGAAGTCGACGTTGCCGATGACGTACGAGTTGGTCATGTAGACGCGGCCGAGCTTGTCCTTGGACGCGGTGTCGACGAGCAGGGTGTCCTGGTCGCCGCTGACGATGACGCCGTCGAGGAACACCTTGTCGGCGGCGGTGCGCAGGGCGACCGCCTGCTGGGCGATGTCCTGGTGGGCGGCCTCGTCGAAGTCGTTGGAGATGGTCAGGTTGCGGGCCTGGAAGTCGTCCGCCTCGACGGCGACGGTGGCGCTGCCGCCGGTGCCGTACGTCCCCGAACCGTCGGGCTTCTGCGTGCCGGACGCGTTGTTGTAGACGATCACCGTGTCCTTGCGGCTGCCACCGGTGCCCTGGATGGTGACGTGCGGCTTGTTGCTCGGCACCTTGACCAGCTCGCGGTAGGTGCCCGGCTTGACGGAGACGACCACCCGGGACGGGTTGTTCGCCGGCACGGCGTTCACGGCGGCCTGCACGGTGCGGTACTGCCCGCTGCCGTCCTGCGCGACGGTGAGGGTGGTGGCGGCCGCCGCCTTGGTGGTCGCCGTGGCCGTCGTGGCGGCCGTCGTGGCCGCCGTCGTGCCGAGGGTGCTGCGCGGCCCGGCGCCCGACTTCAGGAGCGCGGGCACGTCGGCCGTCTTGTCGAGGGTGTAGCCGTAGTACGTCTTCGGGTCGAAGGCGGTCCCGCCGCTCTCGTTGCGCCCGGTCGTCCCGGAGAAGGTGTTGCCCTTCTGCACGACGGTCGCCGTGCTGTCCTTGATGACCGGGTTGTTGACGCCCTGGAAGTAGGAGTTCTCCAGGACCATCTTCGTCCTGCCGCGCGAGTAGTTGCCGTACGAGGACGTGACGGTGGTGCCCGCCACGTCCTCCAGGAAGTTGTTGTAGAGGTGCGCGTGGGCGGCGTTGTCCGTGGACGGGTTGCGCTGCTCGGTCTCGCGGATCCAGTTGTGGTGGATCGTGATGTCGGTGACGACGTTCTCGGTCCAGCCGATGCCGAAGGCCTTGTTGTCGTCGCTCAGCTTGTTCCAGGAGACGGTCACGTACGTGCTGTCCTTGCGGACGTCGATCAGTCCGTCCGCCATGTGCCGCAGGTCGTTGTGGTCGATCCAGACGTGGTGCGCCCCGTCCATCTGGATGCCGTCGAAGTCGTGGTCCTTGTCGTTCCAGACGCCCTGGTACGCGTCCCGGATCGTCAGGTTCCGGATGATCACGTTGTGGACGCCCTGGCCGAGGAAGAAGCCGCCGCCCACGATGTGCCCCGAGGTGCCGGAGCCGATGATCGTCTTGTCGGACTGGACCTTGATCTCCTTGCCGACCGGGTTCATGGTGATCGTCCCGGCGACGACGATGACGTACGGCTCGGCCGCGGTCGCGTACTTCTCGAGGTCCGCGAGCGTCTTCACGGTGACGGTCTTGCCGTCCCGGCCGCCGTACGTCCCGTTCTGGCCCAGCGCGTCGACCGAGGCGAAGCCGTCCGCCGTCGCGGTCGCCCACGCGGGGGCGGCGGCGGGGGCGGCGGACGCGTTCTCCTGGGCGCCGAGCCCGAAGACGGACCCGTACGCCAGCGTGCCGGCCGCCGTCAGGGTCAGCGGCACCCCGAGCGCGAGCGTCCTCCCGCGCCTGCGGTGGCGGGGCCTGCCGGTGTCTGTGTCGCGGTGCGCACTCATACGACCTTCCGTTCCTGTGGGGGACTGGGACCGCTGGTGGGTCGCCGCCCGGGACGGAAAGGTTGCCGCGGCAGGAAGGGCGGGGAGCCGCCCGGCCGAAGGACGCGGTGTCACACGGCCGGCGTCTCCGGCGGCGGCGTCGGAGCCCCCGGCAGACGGACGGTCGCCACCGTGCCGCCGCCCTGGGCGCGGGCCAGGGTGACGTCGCCGCCGGCCTGGCGGACCGTGCGGGCGACGATGGACAGACCGAGCCCCGAGCCGGGGAGGGCCCGCGCGCTCGGGGAACGCCAGAAGCGGTCGAAGACGTGCGGGAGTTCGTCCTCGGGGATGCCCGGACCGTGGTCGCGGACGGTCAGGACGCCGCCGGCCAGTCGCACGTCGACCGTGCCGCCCTCGGGGCTGAACTTCACCGCGTTGTCGAGGACGTTGACCACCGCGCGTTCCAGGGCAGCCGGTTCGGCCCGGGTGTACCAGGGTTCCAGGGACGAGGTGATGGTCAGCTCGGGGCCGCGCAGCCGGGCCCGGCCCAGCGCCGCCTCGACCGTGTCCCCCAGCGACACCACCTGGACGCGTTCGCCGCGCTGGCCTTCCGAGCGGGACAGCTCCTGGAGGTCGCCGATCAGCGACGCCAGCTCCGTCATCTGCGCCTTCACGGAGGCGAGGAGCGCCTTGCGGTCGGCGGCGGGGATCGGACGGCCCGTCTCCTCGCTGCGGGTGAGGAGTTCGACGTTCGTGCGCAACGACGTCAGGGGCGTGCGGAGTTCGTGTCCCGCGTCCGCGATCAGCTGCTGCTGCAGCTCGTGCGAGCTGGCCAGGGCCGAGGTCATCGAGTTGAAGGAACGGGAGAGCCGGGCGACCTCGTCCTCGCTGTCGTCCTCGACCGGGATGCGGATGCTCAGGTCCTCGGTGCGGGCGACGTGCTCGACCGCCTCCGTGAGCCTGTCGACGGGCCGCAGCCCGGCACGGGCGACCGCGAGACCGGCGGCCCCGGCGCCGAGGACCCCGACGCCGGAGACGAGGAGGAGGATGAGGGCGAGGTCGTTGAGGGTGGACTGGGTGCTCTTGAGGGGGAGCGCGATCTGGAGGGCGGTGTCCGGGTACAGCCGCGGCGGGCCGCCCATGGTGACGAGCAGGGGCGTGGTCAGCACGCGTACGGCGTTGCCCTCCGCGTCGGTGCCGTTGCGGATGATCCCGTCGTGCAGGACGTCGTCGTCGCTGTTCGCGTCCTCGATCACCTTCTTGTCGGCGCCGGTGACCTCGACGGTGCCCGTCGAGTTCGAGGAGACACAGGGCGTGCCGTCCGCCTTGACCAGCTGGACGTAGGTGCTCTGCGTCCGCAGGCCGCCGAAGTCGTTCCGGTCGTTCTGGGGCGCCTGGTCGGTGGGGGCGGCCTCGGGGCAGGTCACGAGGAGGTCCTCGACCTCGTCGAACCGCTGCGGCTGCGACATCTTGTTCAGGTCCTCGTTGACCTGCTGGTACAGCTTCCCCTGCACGATGAACCAGCACGTCACGGAGACCGCCGCCACCGCGAACGCCACGGCCGCGGCGACGAGCATCGACAGCCGGGCCCGAATGGGAAGGGTCCGGAGCCGCCGTACGAGCCTGTTCACTCCGCTCCGCCCTGCCGCAGCACGTATCCCACGCCCCGCACGGTGTGCACGAGGCGCGGCTCGCCGCCCGCCTCCGTCTTGCGGCGCAGGTACATCACGTACACGTCCAGCGAGTTGGAGCTCGGCTCGAAGTCGAAGCCCCACACCGCCTTCAGGATCTGCTCGCGGGTGAGGACCTGGCGCGGGTGCGCCATGAACATCTCCAGGAGCGTGAACTCCGTCCGGGTCAGCTCCACCGGCCGGCCGGCCCGGGTGACCTCGCGCGTCGCCAGGTCCATGCGCAGGTCGGCGAAGACGAGGGCCTCGTCCTCCTCCGCGGCGGCCGCGCCGGCCGCCGCCGCGTACGAGCTGCGCCGCAGCAGCGCCCGCACGCGGGCGAACAGCTCGTCCAGTTCGAAGGGCTTGACCAGGTAGTCGTCGGCGCCCGCGTCGAGGCCGGTGACCCGGTCGCCGACGGTGTCGCGGGCGGTCAGCATGAGGATGGGTGTGGTGTCGCCGGCCCCGCGGATACGGCGGGCGGCGGTGAGCCCGTCCATGCGGGGCATCTGGATGTCCAGCACGACCAGGTCGGGGCGGTAGGCGGTCGCCTTCTCCAGGGCGTCGGCGCCGTCGACGGCGACCTCCGTGTCGTAGCCCTCGAAGGCGAGGCTGCGCTGGAGTGCTTCGCGCACCGCCGGCTCGTCGTCGACGATCAGGATGCGGTGGGGGTCACGGTCGCCTTCGGCGGAGCTCATGGGCGTCGGTTCCTCGGGTGCGGGGGACGGCGGGAGGCCGCGGGTGCTGAACGCTTTCAGCGTCGCATGCTTCCCGGCCTGCGGGTGAGGGCGGAGGGCCGGGCTCAGCCGTGCATCGTGGCGAGCCGGTTCAGCGGCACCTTGCGGCGGTGCGGGCGGGCGGCCGTGGTGCGCAGGCCCATCATCTGCGGGGCCGCGACCTCCGGGGCCCGCGGGGCCGCCTGCGGCACGGGCGCGTGCAGCTCGTACGCCACGTCGAGGGCCAGGCCGAGGTCGGCCGCGCCGACGCCGTTCACCGGGTGCGAAACCTGCTTGATCATGACGTTCTCCCTGCTCGTCGGGTGGAGGTTCAGCTGTCGGAGCCGCCGGCCCGCAGCGCGGTCAGGTCGGCCTTGACGGTGTTGACCGGGATGGCGAAGCCGAGGCCGACGCTGCCGGCGTCGGAGGAGGTGGCGTCCGCGGCGGAGTACATCGCGGAGTTGATGCCGATGATGTTGCCGCTCGCGTCGATCAGCGCGCCGCCGGAGTTGCCGGGGTTGAGGGACGCGTCCGTCTGGATCGCCTTGTACGTCGTGGTCGACGAGCCGGTGTCGCCGTTGAACTGCTGCCCGCCGAACTCGAAGGGCCAGCCGCCGCCCTGCTGCTGCCGCTGCTGCCCCTGGCTCTCGTCGGTGGAGACGGTCACGTCCCGGTTCAGGGCGGAGACGATGCCGCTGGTCACGGTGCCGGTGAGGCCCTCGGGGGAGCCGATCGCGACGACCGTGTCACCGACCTGGACGTCGTCGGAGTCGCCGAGGGTGGCCGCCTTCAGGCCGGAGGCGTCCTCCAGCTTGATCAGCGCGAGGTCCTTCTTGCTGTCGGTGCCGAGGACCTGGGCGGTGTACTCCTTGCCGTCGCTGGTCTTGACCTTGACCGCGGAGGCGCCGGAGATCACGTGGTTGTTGGTGACGATCTCGCCGTCGCCGGTGATGATCACACCGGAGCCGGTGGAGGACCCGCTGCCGAGGGTGGCGTTGACCTCGACGACGCTCGGGCTGACCGCGGAGGCGATCGCGGCGACGTCGCCGGCCTTGCCGGCCGCCACCACGCTGGTGCTGGTGGCCGTGGCGGCCACCTCGTCCTTGCCGGTCAGCTCCTGGATGCCGTAGGCCGTGCCGCCGCCGATGGCCGCGGCGACGATCGCCACGGCGGCGAGCAGCGCGAACGGACCCCGGGCGCGCTTCTTCGGAGCCGGAGCCGCGTCCGCAGCCGCATCCGCGGCCGGGGCGTGCGGCGCGGGCCCGGCCGTCACGGGGGTGAGCAGAGCGGTCCCGCCGCCGCTGCCGTCCCCGGCGGCGGCGTACGCCTGCGACGGCCGGGCGTGCGCCGGCGCCTGCCACGCGGCCGCCGGCTCCGCGGCCGTCGGCTCGCCGGGCTGCGGCGCCGGCCGGTACCCGGGCGGGGGCGGCCACTCCGGGTTCACGGGGGCGGAGACGTGCTGCGGGGCGCCCTGGTACGGGTCCGCGGGGTTCTCGTACGCGTCGTGATCGCCGCTGCGGCGGAAGCTCTCGGTCATGCCATCGAGCTTCGCGCCCGACCATGAGAGCTCCCTGAGTGCTCCCTGAGAACCCCGGCAGAACCTCGTGGGTCCCGGATGAAGCGGTTCCCGGATCGGCCCGGAGCCTCTCGGACGCCCCTCACGGAGCCGTCCCACGCAGCCGTCTCACGCAGCCGTCCCACGCAGCCGCTCCCGCAGACGGCGAGGCCCGGGGAGAAGGCACGGGCTCGCGGTCGGGCCGGCTCCTACGGGCAGCCGCAGGACCGCCGCACCACCAGCCGCGACGGGAACGTCTTCAGCCGTTCACGGCGTGATCCCGCGACGCGCAGCCCGTCGTCCAGGACGAGGTCGACGGCCGCGCGGGCCATCGTCGAACGGTCGGACGCGACCGTCGTCAGGGGCGGGTCGGCGAGGGCCGCCTCCTTGATGTCGTCGAAGCCCGCCACGCCCAGTTCGCCGGGCACGTCGATGCGCAGCTCGCGCGCGGCCCGCAGCAGACCGATCGCCTGGTCGTCCGTGGAGCAGAAGACGGCGGGCGGCCGGTCCGGCCCCGACAGCAGCTCCAGGGCGATCCGGTAGGCGTCGTAGCGGTTGTACGGCGCCTCGAACAGCCGGCCCTCGGTGCTGATCCCGGCCTCGTCCATGGCGCGCCGCCAGCCCTCGACGTGGTCGGAGACGGGGTCGCCGACGGACGGCGTCTCGGCGGTGCCGCCGAGACAGGCGACGTACTCGTAGCCGTGCTCCAGCAGGTGCCGTACGGCGAGCTGGGCGCCGCCCAGGTCGTCGGTGACGACGGCGACGTCGTCGATGGCCTCGGGCCGCTCGTGCAGCAGGACGACCCGGGCGTCCCAGGCGTCGATCTCGGCGGCGGCCAGGTCGTTGAGGGCGTGGCTGACGAGGATCAGCCCCGACACCCGCATCCCGAGGAAGGCGCGCAGGTAGTGCACCTCGCGCTCGGCCACGTAGTCGGTGTTGCCGACGAGCACCATCTTCCCGCGCTCGGAGGCGGCCTGCTCGACCGCGTGCGCCATCTCGCCGAAGAAGGGCTGGCGGGCGTCCGGGATGATCAGGCCTATGAGGTCCGTGCGCCGGGACGCCATCGCCTGGGCGACCCGGTCGGGCCGGTACCCCAGCTCCTTGATGGCGGCGAGGACACGCTCGCGCGTGGCCGGGGCGACCGGCCGGGGTCCGTTGTTGATGACATAGCTGACGACGGCAGTGGAAGTCCCTGCCAGCCGTGCCACGTCGTCCCGAGTCACCTTGGCCACGCGCGGAGTCTACGCGGATGGACCCGCCGTGGGCAGGGCGTACGCCGGTTCCCTGTGCGCGGCCCGTGCCCTCGCCGAGCGGGTGCCGGAGGGTACCGGCGGGTACTACGCCTCCGCCGCGACCTCGTCGGCGCCCACGGGGGCCACGTTGTCCGCATCGTCCGTCTTTGCCCGGTCCGCCGCGCCCTTGGCCTCGTCGGCGGCGCGGTCGATCTTCTCGGGGGTAACGAATCGGTAACCGACGTTCCGGACGGTGCCGATCAGCGACTCGTGCTCGGGTCCGAGCTTGGCGCGCAGCCGCCGTACGTGGACGTCGACCGTCCGGGTGCCGCCGAAGTAGTCGTAGCCCCAGACCTCCTGGAGCAGCTGGGCGCGCGTGAAGACCCGGCCCGGGTGCTGCGCCAGGTACTTCAGCAGCTCGAACTCCTTGAAGGTCAGGTCGAGGACCCGGCCCTTGAGCTTCGCGGAGTAGGTGGCCTCGTCGACGGACAGGTCGCCGTTGCGGATCTCCATGGGGGAGTCGTCGTTGACGATCTGCTGGCGGCCCATGGCGAGCCGCAGCCGCGCCTCGACCTCGGCCGGGCCGGCGGTGTCGAGCAGGACGTCGTCGATGCCCCAGTCGGCGGTGACGGCGGCCAGACCGCCCTCGGTCACCACGAGGACGAGCGGACAGCCCGGGCCGGTGGAGCGCAGCAGCTGGCACAGGCTGCGCACCTGCGGCAGGTCACGGCGGCCGTCGATCAGGATGACGTCGGCGCCCGGGGTGTCGACGAGCGCGGGTCCCTCCGCGGGGGCCACGCGCACGTTGTGCAGCAGCAGGCCGAGGGCGGGGAGCACCTCCGTCGACGGCTGGAGGGCGTTGGTCAGGAGCAGCAGAGAACTCATACGTCTGGTTCCTCCTCGGTCCCTGCGAGGACGTGGGCGGTGCGGAACTGCTCTGCGATCCCGAAGGCCCCGTACACCTGCGGTTTCCCGCTTCGTATACAACGCTTCCGAAAGCACAAAAGGACCCGGGGGCAACGCTGCCCGAGTCCTCTGCCCAGCAGAATAGCTCACATGAGCAACAGCCCGGCAGGTCAAGCGGCGCGATCCACCGATCGTCCGGATGCCGAGACGAGCAGACGCGCACCTATCCGGACGTTTCTGCGCACAGTCGACGGGATTCCCGTCGATTCCGTATACGAACCGGCACGGGTCGTATACGACGCCTCCGCGCCACCCTCCCGTGACCTGGTGTTCGTCGTCGCCCACGGCTTCACGGGGGACGCGGACCGCCCGCACGTGCGCCGGGTGGCGTCCGCGCTCGGGCGGCACGGAGCCGTCGTCACCTTCTCCTTCCGGGGCCACGGCCGCTCCGGCGGACGCTCCACGGTCGGCGACCGGGAGGTCCTCGACCTGGCGGCCGCGGTGGGCTGGGCCCGCGGTCTGGGGCACGCGCGCGTGGTCACCGTCGGCTTCTCCATGGGCGGCTCGGTGGTGCTGCGGCACGCGGCCCTGCACCCGGGCACGGTCGACGCGGTGGTCTCGGTCAGCGCGCCGGCCCGCTGGTACTACCGGGGCACGGCCCCCATGCGCCGCCTGCACTGGCTGGTCACCCGCCCCGAGGGCCGTCTGGTGGGCCGCTACGGCTTCCGCACCCGCATCCACCACCGTGACTGGGACCCGGTCCCCCTCTCCCCGGTGCAGGCGGTCCCGCGGACGGCCCCGACGCCGTTGCTGATCGTCCACGGCGACCGGGACGGCTACTTCCCCCTCGACCACCCCCGGATGCTGGCCGAGGCCGCCGGCGACCGCGGCGACCTCTGGCTGGAGCACGGCATGGGCCACGCCGAGCACGCCGTCACCGAGGGCCTGCTGGCCCGCATCGGGGACTGGGCGGTCTCCCGGGCGGGCTAGCCTGACCCTGTTGACCGTCGATGGACTGACTGAGGAACCAGATGGCAAAGGGCACGGTGCGCTACTGGGCGGCCGCCAAGGCCGCGGCGGGCGTCGCCGAGGAGCCGTACGACGCGGCCACGCTCGCCGACGCGCTGGAGAGCGCGCGGCAGCGGCACCCCGGTGAACTCGTGCGTGTGCTGCAGCGGTGCTCGTTCCTCGTCGACGGCGACCCCGTGGGCACCCGCGCACATGAGACGGTACGGCTGGCCGACGGCGGCACGGTCGAGGTGCTCCCGCCGTTCGCAGGAGGGTGAGGATGACCGACCAGCCCCATGGCCGGGGACAGGGCCAGGGACAGCAGCAGGGGTACGAGGGCTACGACCCGTACCGGCAGCCGCAGCAGCCGCAGGCGTGGCCCGGGCAGCACCAGCAGGGGTACGACGACCCGCAGGCGCACCTCCAGTACACGCAGGAGTGGCAGGGCCAGACCTGGGAGACCGGCGTCCAGCCGCCCGTCCCCGCCGTGGACGCGGCCGAGACCGCGTACCTGCCGCCGCAGACGGGCGACGCCCCGGTGTACGGCGGCCCGCAGCCGGGCGGCTCCCTGCCCCCGCACGGCCCCGCCCAGGCGCCCGGGGCCTGGCGGCAGCAGGCGCCGCACGGGCAGCAGCACACGCCGTACGGGCAGCAGCAGGCCGCCCACGGGGAGCGGCAGGAGACGTACGGACAGCAGGCGCCGTACGGGCAGCAGGCACCGTACGGGCAGCGGCCTGCCTCCCCCGGCGGGCGGCAGGAGGCGTACGGACAGCGGCAGGAGGCGTACGGACAGGAGCAGTCGTACGGAGGGCAGCAGGCGTCCTACGCTTCCGCTTCCCCCGCCCCCGAGCCGGCGCCCGCCGCCCCTGTCCCCGCCCCCGCCCCCGACTCCCGGTCGGACGGCGCCGAGGGCGCCGGACCCGCCTACGGCCCCGCCACCCTCGCCGGCAACGCCCGGATCACCGACGCCCAGCGGGCCCGTCTGGAGGGCCGTTCGCCGGTCATCGAGCCCGGGATGCAGCCCGCCGCGCTCACCGCGCTCCTCGGACTGCTCCTGTCCGGCGCGGCGGCCGTCGGCACGTACGCCCTGCTCGTCCCGCTCGTCGTCCTCCAGGCCGTCACCGCGGCGGGCTGGTTCCGGCTGAACGGCATGTGGCCGGCCCGGCAGGGCATCGCCCTGGCCTTCCTGGGCGCGCTGGTCTCCGACGCGGCGCTCCTCGTGGCGGGCCGCGCCCACGCACCCGCCGCCATCCTCGGCACCCTCGGCGTCTGGGTCCTGCTCTGCCTCGTCCTCCAGCTGCGCTCGCACGCGGACCCGGACGAGCGGATGTACGGCCTGATGGCGACCGTCGCCTCGGCCGCGCTGGCCATCGTCGCCACCGGCCACCTGGGGGCCGACCCGGACGCGGTGACGGTCGGCGCCGCCGCCGTCGCGGTCGCCGTCCTGGCCCGTGCGCTGCCGCTGCCGACCCCGGCGTCGGTGGTGGTCTCCCTGCTCGCGGCCGCGGGCGCCGGCATCGCGGTCGGCGGGATGACCGGCCTGGGCGCCCGGGGCGCGTTCCTCGGCGCGGGCGCGGCGGTCTGCGCGCTGATCGGCCACCGGGTCGCCGGCTACGACTACCCGTCCCGCTTCGTCCACTTCACGGCGGGCGTGGCCCTGCCGCTGGCGGCCGCGGCCCCGGCGGTGTACGTGCTGGGACGGGCGCTGGGCTGAGCGACGGGCGCCGCCGGCCCGCGGCGCCCCCTCTGTCACAGGTGATCGACAAATTCCGGACCCCCCTCCACGCGGCGTTACCGTGAGCCTCTACCGACTGTCGGACCCCCGGGGGAACACCGCATGCGTGCGCTTCGAATACTGCTGGTCGTCGTCGTGGTCCTGGGCGGCCTGTTCGTGCTCGCGGACCGCCTCGCCGTGAACTTCGCCGAGGACGAGGTCGCGGACAGGCTGCGGACGACCGAGAACCTCGCGGCCACCCCGGACGTGTCCATCAAGGGCTTCCCCTTCCTCACCCAGGTCGTCGGCGGCGAGCTGGACGACGTGGAGGTCGGCATCCAGGACTACGAGGCCGCGGGCGCGGAGGGCCGGAAGATCCGCATCGACGACCTCGAGGCGCACATGAAGGGCGTCGAGTTCTCCGGCGACTACAGCTCGGCCACCGCCTCCAGCGCCACCGGCACCGCGTCCATCAGCTACGCGGAGCTGCTGAAGACCGCCGCGTCGGAGCCGACCGAGATCGGCCCGGCCACCGCGCGGGTCACCGGCCTCGCCGACGGCGGCAACGGCAAGATCAAGGTCACCGTCGAGGTGTCCGCCCTCGGCATGAAGCAGACCGTCCCGGTCCTCAGCACGGTCACCGTCGAGGGCGACACGGTCCGGGTGCACGCCGACACGCTGCCCAGCTTCGGCGGGGTGCAGGCCGCCGAGGACCAGGTCCGCGGCATCACCGACTTCGAGCAGAAGATCGACGACCTGCCCGGCGGCATCCAGCTCGACAAGGTCGAGACGGGGCAGAACGGCGTGAACATCTCGGTGAAGGGTTCCGACGTCCGTCTGGCCGGGTAGGGCTGGACACGGCCGGACAGGACCGTGAGGACGTGGCCGGACACGGCCGGACGGCGCGGGGCGCGGGCCGGACGGGGCCCGGCCGGGCTTTCGGCCGCGCGGACGAGCGGCAGCCGTCCGACAGGCGAGACGTCCGTGTCCGTACCGCAGATGTGAGCGCCCGGGCGTCTGCCCGCGACGCGCGCGGAGGCACCCGGACGCCGACGCTCGTACCGCTATGCGGACGATCGCGTCTCATCATGCGACACGCCGGTGACACGTGCGCCTGTCCCTCCCTACGATCGACCGCATGAAGCGACAGGCGGACCTCACGAAGCGGCGGGCAGTAGACCTGTGCCGCGTCGCCGCCATGCTCTGTCGCCCCTTCTGAGCGGAAGCGCCGCCGGCCTTCCGCGCCTCCCGGCGCCCTCACCGAGGGCACCCGTGCGCCGGCCGCCGGCGAGACCCGGTCGCGCACCCCTTCTTCTTGCACACGCCGCCGTAACTGCCCCGGAGGAGAACGAGCATGAGCCGCAGCGACGTCCTGGTCGACGCCGACTGGCTTCAGGACCACCTGGACGACGAGAACATCGCCATCGTCGAGGTGGACGAGGACACGTCCGCCTACGAGAAGAACCACATCAAGAACGCGATCCGGATCGACTGGACCAAGGACCTCCAGGACCCGGTCCGCCGCGACTTCATCGACCAGGAGGGCTTCGAGAAGCTCCTGTCGTCGAAGGGCATCGCCAACGACAACCTGGTGATCCTCTACGGCGGCAACAACAACTGGTTCGCGTCCTACGCGTACTGGTACTTCAAGCTGTACGGCCACGAGAACGTCAAGCTGCTCGACGGCGGTCGCAAGAAGTGGGAGCTGGACGCCCGCGAGCTGGTCGACGGCACCGAGGTGCCCGAGCGCCCGGTCACCGAGTACAAGGCCAAGGCGCAGGACACGTCCATCCGCGCCTTCCGCGACGACGTCGTCGCCGCGATCGGCTCGCAGAACCTCGTCGACGTCCGTTCGCCCGACGAGTTCACCGGCAAGCTGCTCGCCCCGGCCCACCTGCCGCAGGAGCAGTCGCAGCGTCCGGGCCACGTCCCGAGCGCCCGCAACATCCCGTGGTCGAAGAACGCCAACGACGACGGCACCTTCAAGTCGGACGAGGAGCTCAAGGAGCTCTACGCCGCCGAGCAGGTCGACCTGGCGAAGGACACCATCGCCTACTGCCGCATCGGTGAGCGCTCGGCCCTGACCTGGTTCGTGCTGCACGAGCTGCTGGGCGTGGAGAACGTCAAGAACTACGACGGCTCCTGGACCGAGTACGGCTCCCTCGTCGGCGTGCCGATCGAGCTCGGCCCCGCCAAGTAACCCCGACCGACCGACCTTCTGGTCAGACCCCCTCTGGAGAATCACATGTGTGGAGCGAAGGCCGGCGGCCCGGACGCCTCGACGATCAAGCCCGGTGAGACCACGATCCAGGGTCAGGTGACCCGCGACGGCGAGCCGGTGACGGGCTACGTCCGCCTGCTGGACTCGACCGGCGAGTTCACGGCGGAGGTCCCGACCTCCGCGACGGGCCAGTTCCGCTTCTACGCGGCCGAGGGCACCTGGACCGTGCGAGCTCTCGTCCCCGGCGGCACCGCGGACCGCACGGTCGTCGCCCAGCAGGGTGGCCTCGCGGAGGTCGCGATCGCGGTCTGAACCGCTGACGACCGGCCGAAGGGCCGCACCCCTCGGGTCGGACACCCGGGGTGCGGCCCTTCGGCCTGCGCGGACCTACGCTGGACGTATGTACGCGCGGCGACGTCACCTGTACTTCGCCATGATGGGCACCTGCGTCACGCTGTTCGTCCTGGCCTGGGCCGTCGTGCGCATCTGGTCGGTGCCGGTCGCGGTCGGGATGTGCGTGGTCGCGATGGTCATCCCGCCGCTGGCCGCGATGGTCGCCAACCGCCGCGGCCCCGACGACCGCTGGTGGGACGACCCCTCCGGCGATCCGCAGTCCGACCGGTGGTGGGACGAACTGGACGGCAAGAAGCGCCGTCCCTAGCCGCCGGTCAGTAGACCAGGGCCTGCGTGTCGTCGGCGAGGGACTCCTGCACGAACACCTGCGCGCCCGCGATCCGTACGCCCTCCAGGACGTCCTTCTCGGTGATGTCCCGCCGGGCCGCGCACTGCGTGCACAGCGTGATCCGGCCGCCGGCCAGGATCGAGTCCACCAGGTCGGGCAGCGGGGCGGAGTGCGGCAGCGCGAACTCGGCGGCCCGGCCCGGCAGCGCGAACCAGGAGGACTCCCCGGTCAGCCACAGGGACACCTCGACCCCGCTGGCCACGGCCACCGCGGCGACCGTGAACGCCTGCGAGCACCGCTCGGGGGCATCGGCCCCCGCCGTCACCTTGATCACGAGCTTCTTCGCCATGCCCGCATCGTAGGGCGAACGCCGGGCCCGTGGAGCGCCCGGTGCGCACCGCGCCGAGCCCGTCCGGCACCCGGTGGATCCGGTGATCCCGCGGGGCCGGCCTCCGGGCCGACCGCTCGGAGGCCCACCTCGTACGGAAGGCGGCTCCCCGGCCGCGTAAGCTGGGGAGCGGCCTTGTGCAGTACGGAACCAACCCCGCTCATCCGAGGAGCACCCCGTGGAGATCTTCTTCGAAGCCCTGCTGGTCCTGGTCTGCGTCGGCGTCCTCGCCTTCGCCGGGCTGACCGTGAAGAAGCTGTACCAGGGCCAGCGCTGACCGACACGTTCCAGGAATCGCACCCATGATCGAGATCCCGTCCGACCTCCACAAGGACCTCGTCCCCCTCGCCTTCCTGCTCGGTGAGTGGGCGGGCGCGGGCGTGCACGACTTCCCCGGCTCCGAGAAGTGCAACTTCGGGCAGGAGGTCACCTTCACCCACGACGGCCGGGACTTCCTGGAGTACCGCTCCCGCACCTGGGTCCTCGACAACGACGGCAACAAGGTCCGGCCGCTGGAGTCCGAGTCCGGCTTCTGGCGGATCGACGCCGACCGCAAGGTCGAGGTGACGATGACCCGCGACGACGGCGTCATCGAGATCTGGTACGGCGAGCTCGCCGACAAGAAGCCGCAGATCGACCTGGTCACGGACGCGGTGGCGCGGACGGCGGCCTCCCGCCCGTACACCGGCGGCAAGCGCCTGTACGGCTACGTCAAGAGCGACCTGATGTGGGTCGGCGAGAAGCAGACGCCGGACGTGGAACTGCGCCCCTACATGTCGGCCCACCTGAAGAAGGTCGTCACCCCGGAGGAGGTCGAACGCTGGGCCAAGGCCCTCCCGGACGACCTCCCGGACGACGGCATCGCCTTCTTCAAGTAGGCACGGCGCCGTGTGGTCCTAGACTCTTCGGTGTGGTGAGCACCGACTGGAAGAGCGACCTGCGGCAGCGTGGCTACCGCCTGACCCCGCAGCGGCAACTCGTGCTCGAAGCCGTGGACACACTGGAGCACGCGACCCCTGACGACATCCTCGTGGAAGTGAGGAAGACGGCGTCGGGGGTCAACATCTCCACCGTCTACCGGACCCTGGAGCTCCTGGAGGAGCTCGGGCTGGTCAGCCACGCCCACCTCGGGCACGGGGCGCCGACCTACCACCTCGCCGACCGGCACCACCACATCCACCTGGTCTGCCGCGACTGCGAGGGCGTGATCGAGGCGGACGTGGAGATCGCCGCCGAGTTCACGGCGAAACTGCGCGACACGTTCGGCTTCGACACCGACATGAAGCACTTCGCGATCTTCGGCCGCTGCGCGGAGTGCTCGCTCAAGGGTTCGGCGGCCAAGGGTTCCCTTACCGAGTCGTAGGCTTGGCCCCATGAAGAGCCCCCTGCTGTCCCTGCCCGGCGCCGTCCCGGCCGAAGGCGCGGACGAAGGCGTCGCCGCCCACTACGGCGACCTGTTCCGCGAGCAGCGCGCCCTCGCCGACGGCACCGGATTCGTGGACCTCTCGCACCGAGGGGTCGTGACGGTCTCCGGTGAGGACCGGCTCAGCTGGCTGCACCTGCTCCTCACCCAGCACGTCAGCGACCTGCCCGCCGGCGAGGCCGCCGAGGCGCTGATCCTCTCCGCGCACGGTCACATCGAGCACGCGCTGTACCTCGTGGACGACGGCGCGACCGTCTGGGCCCACGTCGAGCCCGGCACCCAGGACGCGCTGATCGCGTACCTGGAGTCGATGAAGTTCTTCTACCGGGTCGAGGTCGCCGACCGGACCGGCGAGTTCGCCGTGGTGCACCTGCCGGCCGGTTCCATCGCCGAGGCGCCCGAGGGCGTCGTCGTCCGCGAGACGCCGTACGGCCGCGATCTCTTCCTGCCGCGCGCCGGCCTGGAGTCGTACGCCGGGGAGGCCGGTCCCCCGGCCGGGATCCTCGCCCACGAGGCACTGCGCGTCGAGCGGCACCGCCCGCGCCTCGGCTTCGAGACCGACCACCGCACCATCCCGCACGAGCTGGGCTGGATCGGCACCGCGGTGCACCTCCAGAAGGGCTGCTACCGCGGGCAGGAGACGGTCGCCCGCGTCCAGAACCTGGGCAAGCCGCCGCGCCGGCTGGTCTTCCTGCACCTGGACGGCAGCGACGTCCACCTGCCGCCTCCCGGCACCGGGATCCAGCTCGCGGACGACGGTCCGGACGGCCGCAGGATCGGCTTCATCACCACGTCCGTCCGCCACCACGAACTCGGCCCGGTCGCCCTGGCCCTGGTCAAGCGGAACGTCCCGGTGGACGCCCGGCTCGTCGCCGGCACGACGGCGGCGGCCCAGGAAGTCGTCGTGGAGCCGTAGCGCGCCGCGGCGCCGTGGGGCGTCAGATCTCGATCAGTACGGTGAACGGGCCGTCGTTCGTCAGCGACACCCGCATCCGCGCGCCGAACCGGCCCGTCTCCACCGTCGCGCCCAGCGACCGCAGCTGGGCCACCACCTCGTCGACGAGCGGCTCGGCGACCTCGCCGGGGGCGGCCGCGTTCCAGGTGGGGCGGCGGCCCTTGCGGGCGTCGCCGTAGAGGGTGAACTGGCTGACGACCAGCAGCGGCGCGTCGATGTCGCTGCACGACCTCTCGTCGGCCAGCATCCGGATCGACCACAGCTTGCGGGCGAGCTGGGCCGCCTTCTCCTTGGTGTCCTCGTGGGTGACCCCGACCAGGACGCACAGTCCCTCACCGGCGATCTCGCCCACGGTCTCGCCGTCCACGACGACGCTCGCGCCGTCCACCCTCTGCACCACTGCACGCATGCGGACCATCATGCCGTGCGCGCCGCAACCGCCGGCGCGGGGATTCTTTTTGGTCCTTTGGCCCGGATCTGAGCCGTTCGGGGGCAGTCGGTCACGGAGCGGCCACCGGGGGTGGCACGATGCTTCCACACGCCGGTCGAGGGGACGGTAGAGGCACATGAGCACACCGAGCACCGTGAGCACCGGGCAGCTGGGCCCGACCACCCAGCGCCCGCCCGTGCAGCGCGTCGGCAGTCCGCCGTGCGCGCTGCCCGCGGAGCCACCCGAGCACGACCTGGCCCGGCTGGGCCTGCCCGAGCTGCGCACCCTGCGCCGGGACGCCCAGCGGGACGAGGCCGACCTCAGTTACGTACGCCGGCTCCTCCAGGGCCGGATCGACATCCTGCGCGCCGAGCTGGCCCGCCGCGGTCCCGCCGCCGTGCCCGAACCGGCCGAGGACTCCGTGGTCGCCCGCCTCCCGGAGATCCTCACCGACGCCCCGGCGCGCCACCGCTCCTCGGCCCGCCACGTCACCCTGGGCACCCCGCACAGCGAGGAGTACGGCCGGCTGGCCGCGGACATGCTCGCCGACGTCGAACTCTCCGACCTCGGCGCCCGCACCGACCCGGAGCTCCACGAGGCCATGGCCCGCCTGGTCCGCTACGAACAGCAGGTCTCCCGCCGCCGCCAGCGCCTGCAGAAGACGGCGGACGACTCCGGAGCGGAGATCACCCGGCGTTACCGCGAGGGCGAGGCCCAGGTGGACGACCTACTGCTGTAGCCGCTGCCGCTGCCGCCGACGCCGGTTGCCGCGCGCCGACGGCCCGCGATGACGGCAGCAGCAGCGGATCGCCGCCGGACGGCGGGCACGACGGGCCGGACACGGCCGGGAGCGTGGGGCGGGTGGGGTGGGCCGGTTGCCGGCGGGTGGAAAATGCCCGGCGGTGACCGGCCCGTCCGACCTACGGTGACCTCATGACGCACCGAGCCGACGCCATCGACGTACGCCCCGTCACCGAGGCCGAGTTCCCCGACTGGCTCCGCGCGGTGAACGCCGGCTTCCTGCGGGAGCCGGTGGCCGCCGAGCCCGAGCTGACGAACCGCCGGGCCCAGTTCGAGCCCGGCCGCTACCTGGGCGCCTTCGACGCCGGCCGGTGCGTGGCCACGTTCCGGTCCTTCGACCAGCAGGTCACGGCCGTCGGCGGGGCCCACGTCCCGGCCGACGCCGTCACGGGCGTCACCGTCACCGCCACCCACCGCCGCCGCGGCCTGCTCACCCGCATGATGAGCCAGGACCTGGCGGCGGCGAAGGAGCGCGGGTCCGTGGTCGCCACCCTGATCGCCGCGGAGTACCCGATCTACGGCCGGTTCGGCTTCGGCCCCGCCACCTGGATGACCGAGTGGGCGATCGACGTGCCGCGCACCGGCCTGGACCCCCGCCGCTCCGGCCAGGACGAGGGCGGCGGCCGGATCGACCTCGTCGACGGGGAGGACGTCCGCAAGCTCGGCCCCGAGCTGCACGAGCGGGTGCGCGGCGCGCAGCCGGGCGCCGTCAGCCGCAGCGACCTGTGGTGGCGGCTCAACACCGGCGCCGTACGGTTCGAGCCGACGTGGACCGAGCCCTTCTACGCGCTGTACCGCTCGCCGGACGGCGAGACCGAGGGCCTGGCGGCGTACACGGTGGACGACCACTGGCCCGACAAGCGGCCCCGGAACACGCTGTCCGTGAAGTGGCTGCTCGCGGCGACCCCGGCCGCCGAGCGCGCCCTGTGGCGCTACCTCTGCTCGATCGACTGGGTCACGACCGTGAAGAGCGGCTGGCGCGCCCCCGACGACCTGCTCCCCTTCCTCCTTCCGGACCCCCGGTCGGCGAGGGTCACCGCGCACGCGGACTGGCTGTGGGTGCGGATCCTGGACGTCGTACGGGCGCTGGAGGCGCGCACGTACGGGGGCGAGGGCGCGCTGGTGCTGGAGGTGACCGACCCGTGGGGTCTCGCCGGGGGCCGGTTCCGGCTGGAGGCCTCGCCGCAGGGCGGGTCCTGCGTGCCGACGACACGGAGCGCCGACCTCTCGCTGCCCGCGGCCGAGTTGGCGAGGCTGTGGCTCGGCGACGAGTCGGCGGTGCGGCTGGCGGCGCTGGGATCGGTGCGGGAGGAACGAGCGGGCGCCGCCCGGTCGGCCGACGCCCTGCTGCGAACGCCCAGGCGGCCCTGGTGCCCGGACATGTTCTGAGGGCTCCTTCCGTCCGACGGGAACCGCTCGACCGCCTGGTGCTTCTCTTCGGTTGTGGCTGTGCTCATCCGTAGCTGTTCGGTTGTGGCTGTGCGGTGGCGCTGTGAAGTTGTGGCTGTGCTCGCGATCTGGAGTTGTGGCTGTGCCGCGGTGCCGACTGCTCGGACTCCCGGCTCCCCTCCGGAAGGAAGTCCGACCGGCCAACCGTCAGGAAGTTTGACCATGTCAGTGAAGTTGGCTGCCAACTTCACTGTACTTATGTCCGCTTGGAAGCGTCCTATAACCATCTCTCCTTGAACTGCCGCAAGATGGCGGGAAGTTGTAGTGTTTGGCCGTGGAGCCGGAACATGCCTCCGTCAATGGGCGCGAGGGCCGTGAGCGGCCGGCACAGCCGCAGCGGACCCACCAGGACGTGGCCGACGAGCTGCGCACCCGGATCAGGACCGGGGTGCTGCGGCCGGGCCAGCGCATGCCCACGCAGGCCAAGCTGGCGGACGAGTTCGGCGTCGAACGCGGTGCCGTGCGGCAGGCCCTGCGCATCCTGCAGTCGGAGCACCTGCTCACCAACGTCTCCAAGGGCGCACCGGCGACGGTGGCCCCGGATCTCGGGGCGGGCGCGCCGCCGACCGGACCGGCGGCGCCGCCGCAGCCCACGATGGCGGCGCTGACCCCGCGGATCGCGGAGGCCTTCGCCGCGCCGCACGTGGAGATCGACGCGCTGTGCCTGACCGCCGTCTCGCTGACGCTCGCGATCGGGGAGCCGCTGCGGCGGATCCACGCGGGGGAACTGAAACCGGCCAAGATCGACGTGCGGGTCCTGCTGCCGTCCCGGGACATCGACCTCGCCTTCCCGGCGCCGGTGGACGCCTCGGCGGGCGAGCGGCTGCGACGCCACTGGCTGGCCCACCGCAACGCCCAGGGCCAGGTGCTGCGGCACAACCTGCTCACGCTGCGCGCCACGCACGGCATCGACGTCGACGTCCGCTTCCGCGCGCTGCCGTTCACCCCGCCGGTCAAGCTGTACCTGCTCAACGGCTCGGAGGCGCTGTTCGCGTACTACACGGTCAAGCTGCGCGAGCAGCAGATCGGCCAGGAGCAGCTGGAGATGTACGACGCCGAGGGCACGCGGTCGGTGCTGTTCGCCTTCGGCCAGGGCGCCGGACCGCGGGACACGGCGTTCGTGGAGCAGTCGCTCCTGTGGTTCGACGCGCTGTGGGAGACGATCAGTTCGGAGCTGGTGCTCACGAGCTGACCGCGGGCCCCGTGACCAGGAAGGCGAGGATCACGGCGCCGGCCGAGCTCAGCGCGGGCCTTCGGGCCTTGGTGCCGACGGTGAGCAGGAGCAGGCCGACGGTGCCGGTGGTGCCGTACTTCCACTGGACGATCTGCTCGAGGACGGCGGAGAGGAGGGTGAGGGTGGGCACGGTGGTTCCTCCCTTCGGAAGGCCGGCGTGCGGGAGATCCGGCGGACTCGGAGGCAAAACTTCCGCCAACTTGCGGAAGTTGGCAACCAACTCTGATTATGTTGTCCCCACTTGGCGACAACTACTAAACAACTTCTCGGTAACTCCACAGAGATGGAGGGAAGTTGTAGCGTTTGGTCGTGACCCAGGAGAACGTGGCAGTGAACGGCAGCAGAAGGCTCTCGCCCCAGGAGATCGCCGACGTCCTGCGCGAACGCATCCGCGTCGGGGATCTCAGGGCGGGCGACCGCCTGCCCACCCAGGCCGAGCTCGCCGACGAGTTCGGCGTGGAGCGCGGTGCCGTGCGCCAGGCCCTGCGGGCACTCCAGGACGACGGCCTCCTCACCAACGTCAGCAAGGGCAGCCCGCCGCGCATCGCCGAGCCGACGCCGGCCCGCGACGAGCCCCGGCCCACGATGGTCGCCCTGGCTCCCCGGCTGACCCGGGCCTTCGCCGCCCGGCACGTGCGCGTGGACGCCGCCTGCCTCACCGCCGAGAGCCTCATCCCCGCCCTGGGGGAGCCCCTGCGCCTGATCCACAGCGGCGACCTGCGCCCGGAGCGGATCGACGTCCGCCTCCTGCTGCCGTCCCGGGACATCGACCTCGCCTTCCCGGTCCCGGTCGAGAACGAGGTCCGCGGCGACACCGACCCCGTGCACCAGCGCTGGCTGGCGATGCGCAACGCCCAGGGCCACGTCCTGCGCCACAACCTGCTGACACTGCGCACCCACGGCGTCGACGTGAACGTCACCTTCCGCGCGCTGCCCTTCACCCCGCCGGTGAAGCTGTACCTGCTCAACGGCGAGGAGGCGCTGATGGCGTACTACATGGTCACCCGCCGCGAGGAGGCCACCGACAGCGGGACGCTGGACATGTACGACGTGATGGGCACCGAGTCGCTCCTCTTCTCCTTCGAGAAGGCGACGGGCCGGCGCGACGCCGCGTTCGTGGAGGAATCCCAGAAGTGGTTCGACGCCCTCTGGGAAACCATCACGACGGACCTGACACTCTCCTAGTGACTTCTGATGCGGAACAGACCGAACAGGTGGCGTCCGAGAGCGGGAACACGACCGGGACCGAGCACGAGACCGCCCGGCTGCGGGAACTGATCGCACCTGCCCGGGTCGTGCTCTGGGACTTCGACGGGCCGATCTGCCGGCTGTTCGCCGGTCACTCGGCGCAGACGGTGGCCGAGGGTCTGGTGGAGTGGCTCGAGCGGCGGGGGCTGCGCGGCCTGCTGCAGGACTCCGAGCGCGAGTCGCCCGATCCGCAGGTCGTGCTGAGGGCGGTGGACCGCAGGCACCCCGGCAGCGACCTGGTGGCGGAGCTGGAGGAGCGCCTCACCCAGGAGGAGCTGCGGGCGGCGTCCTCGGCGATGCCCACGGCGTGGACCGACCCCCTCGTGCGGACGTGGACGGCGCTGGGCCTGCGGCTGGCGGTCACCACGAACAACTCCCCCCTGGTGGTGGCCAAGTACCTGGCGGGCCGAGGCCTGACCGCCTGCTTCGCGCCGCACGTCTACGGCCGCACCCAGGACCTCCACCTCCTCAAGCCGCACCCGCACTGCCTGAACCGCGCCCTGCGCGCCACGGGGTCCGCCCCCTCCACCGCCCTGATGATCGGCGACACCCCCTCGGACTTCGACGCCGCCCGGAAGGCAGGGGTCCCCTTCCTGGGCTACGCGCCCGACGAACGCAAGGGCGAGCTCCTGAGGGACGCCGGCGTCCAGGTGGTGGTGGGGTCGCTGGAGCCCGTGCTGCGGGTGGTCAGGGACCGGGCCTGACGGGGTCGGATCCGGTACGGCATCCGGTCGGACGCGGTGCGAGCCGGTCGGAAACCGCGTCGTCGGGTGGCTGACACGCGGGTGCGCTAGCATGCCCGAATCGCACGGGCGAGAGCGCCCGTTCCCCCGCATGAGACGGCGCACCGAGCCGGTCTCGGACGACCTGGCGCAGACGAGTGGTACACCATCCCCTGTGCTCACTCCACCGGTCACTTCGGTCGTGCGGCGCGGCACACGGCGTCCGACGATTGCCGTACCCATCCGACCAGTGTGAGCAACCGGAGCGGCCAGTGGTCGAGCCCCTTGTCCCCCGCCGCCCGCGCGGGGGCCGAGCCGCCGACGAGCGGTCCGGCGCCGTCTTCCGGGCGTTCCTCGGCGCCGCGGAGGCGTCGGAGGCCGTCGGCGGCCGCCACCACCGGGACCACGTCCTCCCCCTGACCGAGGACCTGGCGCGGCTGGTCGGCCGGGAGCCCGGCACGTACGTGAGGGTGCGGGCGCCGCGCTCCGACGTGGCGCCGCCGATGATCAGGACCTGGCACGACGAGGCGGCGGTCCTGCGGGCCCTGCGGGGGGTCCTGCCGCACGCCCCCGAGTGGCTGGGCGCGGGTCCCGGCTTCGTCGTCCACAGCCATGTGGACGGCGTTCCGCTCTCCGGCGTCTGCGGGAACGGCAAGCCGGTGGACAGGCTGGTCGTCGAGGCGCTCGCGGACTCGCTGGCCCGGATGACCGAGGTGCGCCGGTCGGCGCTGCCGCCGCTGCCGTCCGGCTGGCCCGCCCACCACACCGACAGCCAGGGCTTCCTGAGGACCCTGGCCCGGCTGGCCGACGAGCAGATCCGCAAGCCCCACTGGGCGGAGTTCGGCGGCCTGTTCAAGGCGCTCGGCATCCCCGACGACGCCCTCGTGGGCTTCGCCGAGCGGGTCCCCGCCATGGCGCGACGGCCGTACAGCCTGCTCCACGCGGACCTGCACCGGGACAACGTGATCGTGTCCCACGACGGCGGTCCGCCCCTCGTCTGCGTCGGCTGGGAAGCGGCCACCTACGGCGACCCCCTGCACGACCTCGCCACGCACCTCGTGCGCATGCGGTACCCGTCCCACCAGTGGAGCGAGGTGGTCGACGCCTGGGCCGAGGCCGTGCCGCGGTTCCGGCCGGCCGCGGTGAACGGCCTGGCCAGGGACCTGCGCCACTACCTCGACTTCGAACGGGCGCGGTCCGTCTACCCCGACGTCATGCGGACCGCGCGCTCGCTGACCCGAAAGAACCTCGACGAGGCGGCCGAGGCGGCCGAGGAGGTCCGCAGGGCGCTGACGGCCGCGGCGGAGCCGCTGCGGCTCAGGAGCGTGCCGACGGCCGGTGAGGTCGAGGGGGCGCTCGTCCGGTGGCTGGCCTCGCGGGGCGACGCCGGCGGCCGGGGCCGGCTCGTGCAGGCCTTCGACTGGAGACCGGACCCGCGGGTCCCCGAGCACCCCGCCTTCCCCCGGGAGGCCGTGCGGGACGCGCTGCTGGCCGAGGGAGCCGCCCGGGCGGACCAGGTCTTCAAGGGGACCGCGCACCTGAACACGGTGGTGCGGGTGCCGGGCCACCCCGCACCCGTGGTCGTACGGCGCAAGCTGCCGGACGTCTCCCGCAGGGAGCCCAGTCACCTGAGCGAGCACGCGGTGCTGCGGGCGATCCAGGAATCGGGGGCCGAGGTGGCGGCCCCGCGTGTCCTCGCGCTGGGCGAGAGCTACGCCAAGGAACCCTTCGCGATCCACACCTACGTCGGACCGCGGGCCGACCGGCCGCCCCGGCACCCGGTGGACGGCCTGCGCCCGCACGAGGCGGACGGGCTCGTCGACCAGTTGTGCGCCCTGACGGAAGTGGACTTCACCCGGGTCGACCCGGCCGCCGGCCGGGGCGGCTTCCACGAGTGGCTCAAGGAGCAGCTCGTGGGCCTGGTACGGGACCTGCCGAAGGAGTCCCTGCAACTGGCCCGGACGCTCGGCCTGCCCGACCACCACCGGCTGCGGGAGATCCTCTCCGCGCACCGGGTCGCCCACCGGGCGCCCGCCCTGCTGCACGGCGACCTCAACCCGTGGAACCTGGTGTGCCGTGACGACCGCCTGGGCGTCACCGTCATCGACTGGGAGATGGCCCTCGTCGGCGATCCCCTCTACGACCTGGTACGGCACATGCACCTCACCCCGACCCGGCAGGAGATCAGGGAGCGCATGTTCCGGCGGTGGGAACGCGGGCTGGCGTCCCGCCACACCGCGAACTGGCGGCGCGACTGGGGCGTCTACCGCCGGCTCGAGATCGTCCGCTCCGCCTACATCGACCTCGACCGGCTGGTGACCCGGGCGAGCCTGGACGTGCCCAACGTCCGGCGGGCGGTGAACTCCTACGCCGACACCCTGGCCGCCGCCACCGCCTCCCTGGGCCTGCCCCTGCCCGCCACGGCGCACCTGTACCTCGCGCGGGCACGGGCCCGGGCGGTCCGGCCGGCCGCCGTCCGCCGCCCGGTTCCCTCCGGCGCGGGGGCGGACTCCGCGTGCGCCGGGCGGGCGGGGACGTAGCCGAGGCCGTACGGGCCGCCGTGGGCGGCGCCCCCGCCCGCGACGGCTCGACGACGACGTCACCGACGCCGACCGCGCCCGGGCGTCCGCCCGGCACCCCGCGCCCGCGCCCGCCCGCACCGGTCCGACCGCCGGCTCCGCCCCGCCGGCCGGGACTGCACGGCGCCGGAGGAGGGGATCACGTCCCGGTGCGGCCCAGCAGTTCGGCGACCCGCAGGAAGCCGTCCGTCCCGTGTCCGAGGGCGACGACCCGGCGGGCCTGGCCCTCGATCGTGCGCATCACGCTCGCGTCGATGCCGTGGTCCTCGGAGGTCCGCACGATGTGGGCCATGGAGGAGACGGCGGAGGTGACCGGGTTGAGCTCACCGGAGTAGGTGCCGTCGTCGGAGTCCCCGGCGAACTCCTCGAAGAGCGGCGGCAGGATCGTGGCGATGCCCTGGGCGAACGGGGCCAGCTCACGCGCGGTGATGCCCTCCGCCCGGGCCACCGCCACGGCGTGCGCGAAGCCCGCCATGGCCGTCCAGAAGACGTCCAGCAGGGCGATGTCGTGGGCCGCGGCCCGGCCGATCTCCTCGCCCAGGTGGGTGTGGGTGCCGCCCAGCGCGTCCAGGACGGGGCGGAGCTCCCGGTACAGATCCTCGGGGCCGCTGTGGAGGAACACCGCGTCCGGCGTGCCGATGGCCGGCGTCGGCGTCATGATCGCCCCGTCCAGGTACCGCACGCCGTGCTCCGCCGCCCACGCGGCGGTGTCGCGGGCGCGGGCCGGGGTGTCGGCGCAGAGGTTCACGACGGTACGGCCCCCGAGCGCGGCGGCGACCGGCTCCCGTCGCAGGACGGCGTCGGCGGCGTCGTAGTCCTGGACGCACACCACGGTCGTCCCGCTCGCCGCGACGGCCCCCTCCGCGGTGGGGACCCAGGCCGCGCCCCGTTCGACGAGCTCCCGCTCGCGGCCGGGGGTGCGGTTCCAGACGGTGGTCCGCAGCCCCGCGTCCAGGAAGGCGCCGGCGAGGGCACGGCCCATGGGGCCCAGCCCGAGGACGGTGACCCGGTCGGTGGACGACATCGACGACATGACTCAACTCCCATAAGATCAGGAACAATTGACAGCGAAGGGGGAGGAAGCGGATGACGAGGAAGCGCGCCGGGGACCGGAACGTCTGCGGAGTGACCGCCGCGATCGCCGTGATCGACGGCAAGTGGAAGACCAGCCTGCTGTGGCTGCTGGAATCCCGCCCGCACCGCCCCGCCGAACTGCGGCGGCGCCTCGCGGGCCTCAGCGAGAAGGTGCTGACCCAGGCACTGCGGGAGATGGAGACGGACGGCCTGGTGCACCGGGAGGTGTACGACGTCCTCCCCCCGAAGACCGTCTACTCCCTGACCCCGTTCGGCCGCGAACTGTCCGAGGCCCTGGCCCCCCTCTCCGACTGGGGCCACCGCCGCCTGGACCGCCTGGCCGCCTCCTGATCACCCGCCACCAGCCTCGCCCGGGGGGCGCCCGCTGCCAAGTACGCACAAATAAGTGGGTGTCGGGAGCCGCTCCCTCCCCTCGGCGCCGCGCGGCGCGACCGTCCGCCCGTGACACGGCGCACTTTTGCAAGCGAGTGCTTGCAAAAGTTAGCGTGGGTGGGGCACGCTGGAGGCATGGCATCGCTCAACGTCGGCAATCTCGGTGAGTACCTGCGCGAGCAGCGGCGGAACGCCCAGCTCTCGCTGCGGCAGCTCGCCGATGCCGCCGGGGTGTCCAATCCGTACCTGAGCCAGATCGAGCGCGGGCTGCGCAAGCCCAGCGCGGAGGTGCTGCAGCAGGTCGCCAAGGCGCTGCGGATCTCCGCCGAGACCCTGTACGTACGCGCCGGCATCCTCGACGCCGAGCGGGACCGGGACGAGGTCGAGACGCGGGCCGCCATCCTCGCCGATCCCACGCTGACCGGGGCGCAGAAGCAGGCGCTGCTGCAGATCTACGAGTCCTTCCGCAAGGAGAACGGATTCGCGACGGCCCGCGACGGTGCGGTGGACGCCCAGGACGACGCCGCCGAACCCGGCACCCGAACGGCCGGCGGCACCGACACCGATCCGCAGCGGACGGCCGGTTGACCGGACCAGGGGACCGGCCGCCCGACTGCGGACCCGCGCCGACCGACATCCACGAACGTCACGAACGCGAACACGGGAGGACCACCACCATGGCCATCACCGACGACCTGCGCAAGACCTTCACCGACCCCACCCCCCTCTACTTCGCCGCCGGCACCGCCGACCTGGCCCTCCAGCAGGCGAAGAAGGTGCCGGGCCTGGTCGAGCAGCTGCGCGCCGAGGCCCCCGCCCGGTTCGAGGCCGTCCGCAACACCGACGCCAAGGCCGTCCAGGAGAGGGCCGCCGCGCGGGCGAAGGAGGCCGGCGCCAGGGCCAAGGAGGCGCAGGAGAGCCTGCAGACCCGGGTGGGCGAGTTCCTCGGCGCCCTCGACGGCGACCTGAAGAAGCTGGGCAGCACGATCGACGCCGACCTGAAGAAGCTCGGCGAGACCGCCCAGGACCTCGCGCTGCGCGGTGTCGGCGTGGCCGCCGAGTACGCCGTGAAGGCCCGCGAGACCTACGAGAAGGTCGCCGAGCACGGCGAGCAGGCCGTGCGGACCTGGCGCGGCGAGGCCGCCGAGGAGATCGAGGAACTGGCGATCGTCGTCGAGGGCAAGGACGAGCCGAAGACCGAGCCGGTCGCGGTCAAGGAGGAGCCGAAGCCGGCCCAGGCCACGGTCGATCCCCTCACGGCGAGGAAGGCCCCCGCCGCCAAGAAGGCCCCGGCGCCCCGCAAGGCCACCACGAAGAAGACGACGCCGCCGGCCAAGTGAGACCGGCGGCGGGACGGACCGCCGCACGAGGACGCACGGGCGGACGCGCACGGACACGGCGACGGGCCGGGCACTCCAGCGGTGCCCGGCCCGTTGCACGGGTAGCGGGAGCGCGGTTGCGGGTACGGTGACCGCGTAAGGACGAGCGAGTCGTGCCGAACGGGTGGTGGACGTTGTGCTGATGCAAGGTTTCGCAGGGTTCATGTCTCTGCTGAGCCTGGCCCTGATCGTGTTCAGCGGCTTCGCCCTGTTCGACGCGGCGATCCGCCGCGAGGACGGCTACCGGGCCGCCGACAAGCAGACCAAGCCGTTCTGGATGATCATCCTCGGGCTCGCCTTCGTGGTGAACCTGATCTTCCCGATCCTGTCGTTCCTGCCGGTCATCGGCCTCGTCGCGACCATCGTGTACATGGTCGACGTACGGCCCGCCCTGCGCTCCCTGCCGGGCGGCGGCCGCAGCCGGGGCGGCTCGAGCAGCGACGGCCCGTACGGCCCGTACAACGGCGGACGGTAAGAGGGACCGGAGGGAGCGCGGTCCCGCGTCCGCCCCAGGGGCGCGGCCCCCTTCAGGGGCGCGGGACGGCACCGGCACGCGGCCTCGCCGCGTGGGGACGGCCGGCCGCCGACAGCCCGGCGCCGGCACGCCCCGCGGCCCGGGCCGGCGCGCCCCGGCGTCGCCCCGCCGGCGGCCGCGCTACCGCACCCGGTCCAGCAGCACGACCGCCACGTCGTCGGTCAGCTCGCCCCCGTTGAGCTCCCGCACCTCGTGGACCGCGGCCCGCAGCAGTTCCTCCCCGCTCAGCCCCGCGGCGAGCTGGCGGCCGATCATCTCGACCATGCCGTCCTGGCCGAGCCGTTCCCCGCCCTGGCCGACGCGGCCCTCGATGAGGCCGTCGGTGTACAGCATCAGGCTCCACTCCGGGCCCAGTTCGACCTGGGTCCGGGGCCAGCGGGCGCCCGGCAGCAGGCCGAGGGCGGGGCCGTTGTTGTCGTACGGCAGCAGCCGGGGCGGCAGGCCCGGGCGGGCGATCAGCGGGGCCGGATGGCCGGCCAGGCACAGGCCCGCGCGGCGGCCGTCGGGCGCGATGTCCACCGTGCACAGCGTCGCGAAGATCTCGTCGTCGTCGCGCTCGTGCTCCAGCACCTGCTGGAGCGTGTTCAGCAGTTCGTCGCCGCACAGGCCGGCCAGCGTCAGCGCCCGCCAGGCGATGCGCAGCTCCACGCCGAGCGCGGCTTCGTCCGGGCCGTGGCCGCAGACGTCACCGATCATGGCGTGGACCGTGCCGTCCGGGGTGCGCACGGTGTCGTAGAAGTCGCCGCCGAGCAGCGCGCGGGAGCGGCCGGGGCGGTAACGGGCGGCGAAGCGCAGCGAGGAGCCCTCCAGGAGGGGCGTGGGCAGCAGCCCGCGCTCCAGCCGGGCGTTCTCCTGCGCGCGCAGCTTGCCCTCGGCGAGCCGCCGCTCGGCCGTGTCGGAACGCTTCCTCTCCACGGCGTACCGGATGGCGCGGCTCAGCAGCCGTCCGTCCAGCTCGTCGCGGAACAGGTAGTCCTGGGCGCCCACGCGCACCGCCTCGGCGCCGCGCTCGGCGTCACCGGACGCGGTCAGCGCCAGCACGGCGTGCCGGGGCGCGAGCCGCAGCACGTGCCGGAGCACGGCGAGTTCGTCGTCGGCGTCGACGCGGCCCGGCGCGGGCAGCGCCAGGTCCAGCAGGATGCAGTGGACGTCGTCGGTGAGCAGCCGCTCGGCCTCGGTGAGGTTGCGGGCGGTGCGCACGCGGATCGGCTTGCCGGCCGAGTCCAGCAGGTCCGGCACGATCGGGGCGGCCGTGGGGTCGTCCTCGATCAGCAGCAGGGTGAGGTTGGTGTGGGTGGCGGCGCTCACGCCGTGGGGGACGCCGTCGCCGGGCGTGGCGTTGTCCCCGGCCGTCGCGTTCCTCGCCTCGTCGCGTTCGTCGCTCCGGTCGCCCGGGTGCGGGGCTCCTTCGTCGGAGGGGCCGCCGGCCACGGGCGCGGCCTGCGCCTGACCACACTCCACGGCCGGGATCGCTCTCTGCCGCGGTACGGGTACGGGCATCGTTTCGGGTTCCTTCCCTCCCCCCGAGGGCATGGCGGGGACGAGGGACCTCGACCCACCGACGGGGACCATAGCGGCAGAGGGCGCCGCTGCGGAATGGCGCGGGGCACGCTGCTTGATCTCAAGCCTCTGTCATATGCCGCGATCCCTACCGCAGTTGGGCAGGCCGACCGGGCCCCGGGAATGACGAACGTCACGTCCCGGGGGATTTGTCCGGTGGTGAGGGTGTCATGAGTCACGTGGCCGTGCTCACGCGGTGAACGCCGGGTCCGTGTCCGGCCTCACGCGTCCGGCCGGACCACCCCGAGGATCGGCATCGAACCGGCCCCCGCGACGGTCACCGTCCGCCCCGGACGCGGGGCGTGGACCATCGTGCCGTCGCCCACGTACAGCCCGACGTGGCTGGCGTCGTCGAAGTAGATGATCAGGTCGCCGGGGCGCATGTCCTTGAGGGCGACGTGCCTGAGCTGCCGCCACTGCTCCTGCGAGGTGCGCGGGACGGTGACACCGGCGTTCGCCCACGCCTGGGACGTGAGGCCGGAGCAGTCGAAGGAGTCGGGGCCCTCGGCGCCCCACACGTACGGCTTGCCGATCTGTGCGGTGGCGTACCGGACGGCCTTCTGGCCCTGGACGGTGCCCTCGCCCTGGATCTCCTCGAGTATGCCGGTGCCCAGCCAGGCGGTCTGCGCCCGCTGCGCGGCCTGCTGCTGGAGCAGGGCGAGGCGTTCCTTCTCCTCCTTCTCCAGCTGGGACTCGATCTTCTCGGCCGCCGCGATCTGCTTCTCGATCTTCTTCTGGGCCGCCGCCTTGGCCTTGCGGTTGGCCTCCAGCTTCTGCCACTGGGCGGAGGCGTCCTCGGCGTACTGCTCCAGGTCCTGCTGGGTGCGGGTCATCTCGCCGAGCAGGCCCTTGGTGGCCCGCTGCCCCTGGAGCACCCGGCCGGCCCCGTCGAGGAAGTCGCCCGGATCGTCGCTGAGCAGCAGGTGGGCCTCGTCGGGCAGGCCGCCGGTGCGGTACTGGGAGCTGGCGGCCCGGCCCGCGCGGTCCTTCAGGCCGGCCAGCTTCTCCCGGCCGTCGGCGATCTTCTTCGCCAGCGTGACGAGCTCCGCGGACTGCTTCTTCGCCGCCTCCTCGGCGGCGTTGTAGGCGTCGGTGGCGACGGCGGCGTCGTGGTAGAGGGCGTCGAGCTTCTCGCGGACCTCCTCGAGGTCCTTGCTGTGCGACGGCGGTGGCGTGAGCGTGGGGGCGGTGGTCGGCGCGGGGGTGGGACCCGGGCTCGCGAACGCCGTGCCCGGCGCCGCCAGGACGGTGACCGCGCAGACCACGGTCACGGCCGTCGCGAGCAGACCGCGCTTGCCCGTACCCATACGTCCCCCCACATCTGATTTACCGTCAGTAACTTACGGTCGCCTGAGGGATCGTGCCATGCCGGGCCGGAAAGCGACAGGGGCTGTCCTTCCCCCCGCCCCCTCCCGGGCACGACGATCTCCCCGTCTTTGTGACGAACGCCTCACGGAGATCGTTCCCGACCGCGGCGGTCCGGGGGCCGGGGTCCGGGGTGTGTCCGGACGGGGTTCGGCCCGGCGTCCGGCGCGAGGCGGGGACCGTTCAGTCCCGCGGCGCCAACGCCCCCCAGCGCACCGTCACTTCCCCCTGCCGCCACCGCGCGGGGCCGTCCGCCACCGGCCAGTCGGCCGTCAGGTCCCGCACCGCCCGGATCCACCGCTGACGGGCGCCGTACGCGGCGTACGGCGCGGCCGCGGCCCAGGCGCGGTCGAAGTCGCGCAGGAAGGCGTGCACGGGCTCACCGGGGACGTTGCGGTGGATCAGGGCCTTCGGGAGCCGTTCCGCGAGGTCCGAGGGGCGCTCCAGGGACCCGAGCCGGGTCGCGAAGGTGACCGTGCGCGGGCCCTCCGGACCGAGCGCGACCCACACGTGCCGCCGCCCGATCTCGTCACAGGTCCCCTCGACGAGCAGCCCCCCGCGGGAGGCCTCCGTCACCGGCGCGAGCCGGGCGCACAGCCGCTCCCACACCGCGGCGACCTGGTCCTCGGCGTACTGCCGCAGCACGTTGGCCGCGCGGATGAGGTGCGGCCGCCCGCCGAGCGGGATCTCGAAGCCGCCGTGCCGGAAGGCCAGGCCCTCGCGCTCGTACGGCTTCGCCGCCGTGACCCGGGCCGGTTCGATCTCGACGCCCACCACGCGCGCGTGCGGCGCGACCGAGCGCAGGCGGCCGAGCAGTTCGACGGCCGTCCAGGGGGCGGCGCCGTAGCCGAGGTCGACGGCCACGGGGGTGCCGGCGCGGCGCAGCTCGGCGCCGTGGACGGCGGCGATCCAGCGGTCCATGCGGCGCAGCCGGTTGGGGTTGGTCGTCCCGCGCGTGACCGTGCCCACGACGGGGGTCCCCCCGCTCGAGCGAAGCCGAGGGTGGGGGAGGGCCACGCGGGATGTCATGCCTACGAGGGTATGCGGTACCCGGCAGGGGGCCGTCCCCGCGGCCCCGGAGGGGGACGCCTCCGACCTTCGAACGGTTGAGCGAGTGGCGGTAATGCCTGAGCAAAAATCGTACGAACCCGCTTCCCGGTGGAATGGGAATACCTCCCTCCGGCGTTGCACCCCGTCGGAGGGTGCCGCACATCCTCCGCCCGGCATGCCCGCAGCGAGGAGGAACGCCACGTGAGCCAGTACGCCAGCAGGCTCGGGCGTCGCTCTGCGGCGGCACCCCCGCGGCTCCGGCTGCACCGCCGTCCCCGCCGGGTCGCCATGCTCTCCGTGCACACCTCGCCGCTGCACCAGCCCGGCACCGGCGACGCCGGCGGCATGAACGTCTACATCGTGGAGCTCGCGCAGCGCCTCGCCGCGATCAACATCGAGGTCGAGATCTTCACGCGCGCCACCACGGCCGCCCTCCCGCCGACCGTCCAGATGGCCCCCGGCGTCCTCGTCCGGCACGTCGACGCCGGCCCCTACGAGGGCCTCGCCAAGGAGGACCTCCCGGCCCAGCTGTGCGCCTTCACGCACGGCGTGATGCAGGCCTGGGCCGGCCACCGCCCCGGCTACTACGACCTCGTGCACTCGCACTACTGGCTCTCCGGCCACGTCGGCTGGCTCGCCGCCCAGCGCTGGGGCGCCCCCCTCGTGCACGCCATGCACACCATGGCCAAGGTCAAGAACGCCAACCTCGCCGACGGCGACACCCCCGAGCCCGCCGCCCGCGTCATCGGCGAGACCCAGATCGTCTCCGCCGCCGACCGGCTGATCGCCAACACCGCCGAGGAGGCCGGCGAACTCGTCCGGCACTACTCCGCCGACCCCGGCAGGGTCGCCGTCGTCCACCCCGGTGTGAACCTCGACCGCTTCCGCCCCGCCGACGGCCGCGCCGCCGCCCGCGCCCGCCTGGGCCTCCCGCAGGACGCCCTGATCCCCCTGTTCGCGGGCCGCATCCAGCCCCTCAAGGCCCCCGACATCCTCCTGCGCGCCGTCGCCGTCCTCCTCGACGAGCGCCCCGAGCTGCGCTCCCGGCTCGTCGTACCGATCGTCGGCGGCCCCAGCGGCAGCGGCCTCGCCAAGCCGGAGGGCCTGCAGAAGCTGGCCGCGCGCCTCGGCGTCGGTGACGTCGTACGGTTCCGGCCGCCCGTCGGCCAGGACCGGCTCGCGGACTGGTTCCGCGCCGCCTCCGTCCTCGTCGTCCCCTCCTACAGCGAGTCCTTCGGCCTGGTCGCCATAGAGGCGCAGGCGGCCGGCACGCCGGTGCTGGCCGCCGCGGTCGGCGGGCTGCCGGTGGCCGTCCGCGACGGTGAGACGGGCTTCCTGGTGGACGGTCACGAACCGGCCCGCTACGCGCGCGTGCTCGCGGACTTCGCCGACGCCCCGGACCTCACCGCCCGGATGGGCGCGGCCGCCGCCCGGCACGCCCGGTCCTTCGGCTGGGACACCGCGGCCGCCGCCACCGCCGACGTCTACACGGCCGCGACACAGGCCCACCGCCGTCGCGTACGCTCCCAGCATGGGTGAGCAGCAGCGCGCGACGCAGGTCATCGAAGGCGTCCTGAAGGACGCCGAACTGGAGTGGGAGAGCCCCGAGCCCGGCACGTACGTCGCCCAGCTCCCCGGCACCCGCAAGCTGAAGACGACGCTCTCCCTGATCGTGGGCCGCCACTCCCTCTCGCTGAACGCCTTCGTCATCCGCCACCCCGACGAGAACGAGGCCGGCGTCCACCGCTGGCTCCTGGAGCGCAACCTCAAGCTGTACGGCGTGAGTTACGCCGTCGACCAGCTCGGCGACGTCTACGTCACCGCCCGCCTCCCGCTGGCCGCGGTCACCCCCGAGGAGACGGACCGCCTCCTCGGCCAGGTCCTGGAGGCCGCCGACGGCGCCTTCAACACCCTCCTGGAACTGGGTTTCGCCTCCGCCATCCGCAAGGAGCACGCCTGGCGCGTCTCCCGCGGCGAGTCCACCCGCAACCTGGACGCCTTCCGCCACCTCACCGAGCGCCCGGCCGACTGAACGCGCCGCGCCGACCGCGCCGGCTACGGCGGCGAGGCCGGCGTCAGGCGGGTCCGGCCGGGGCCGGGCGGACCCCGTCGGGGCCGGACGAGTCCCGACCGGGCCGCCGCGCGCCGTAGCGCCCCGGGGTCACCCCGACCAACTTCCGGAAGTGCCGGGTGAGATGGGCCTGGTCGTAGAAGCCGGCGGCCACCGCGGCCTCGCCCGCCGGGCACCCGTCGAGCAGCAGCCGGCGGGCCCGGTCGATCCGGCGGGCCGTCAGGTACTGGTGCGGCGCGATGCCGTACGCCCCGCTGAACGCCCGCACCAGGTGCGCCGGATGGGCCTGGAGCAGCCCGGCGGCCTCGTCGAGCGTGACGCCCTCGACGAGGCGCCCGTCGAGCAGTTCCCGCAGCCGGCGCGCGAGAACGGGGTCGCGGCGGTCCGCCCGCACCCGGTCCGTGCCGCGCAGGTGGCCCCGCAGCCGTTCGCCGATCAGCGTCAGCCGGCTGCCGGCCTCGAACTCGTCGCCGGGCCGGGCGAGCGCCGCGTGCAGCTGCCCGACCCGCCGCCGCAGCAGCGGATCACGCAGGTCGGGACCGTCCACGGCGGGCCCGATCAGCTCCTCCCCGAGCACGCTCGCGTCCAGGTACAGCACCCTCTTGCGGAAGCCGTCCGGGGTGGCGGGGGAGCCGTTGTGCGGCACGTGCGGCGGCAGCAGCGACACCGTGTCGTGCGGCGTCCCGTGCTCGTGCCGGTCGAGGTCGTACCGTACGGCCCCGTCGTCCACGATGAGCAGCGTCCACGCGTCGTGGACGTGCATCGGGTAGGCGTACTCGGTGAAGTGCGCGTGGAAGACCTCCACGACGCCCCGGACGCCGGGGCGCCAGGCGGCGACGTCGGCGGTGGGCTGCGGGGCCGGGCGGGATGCGGCCATGCAAAGAACGTACAAGACGCCGCCGGACGCCGGACGGCAGTCTCGGTCCATGAACGACGCACCCCTCCGCTTCGACACCAAGATCGCCGTCCTGCTGCGGGAGGACCTGGAGACCTGGCAACGCCTCAACGTCACCGCCTTCCTGGTCAGCGGCCTGGGCACGGAGCTCCCCGAGGTGATCGGGGAGCCGTACGAGGACGCGGACGGCGTCCCCTACCTCCGGATGTTCCGCCAGCCGGTGCTGGTCTTCGAGGGCACGAAGGAGACGCTGACGGCGGCCCACACCCGCGCGCTCTCCCGGTCCCTCCCGCGCTCGGTGTTCACCGGCGACCTCTTCGCCACCGGCAACGACCGCGACAACCGCGCGGCGGTGCGGGCCGTGGGCACGGGCGAACTGGACCTGGTGGGACTGGCGGTGTACGGCCCGCGCAACGCGGTCGACAAGGTGCTGAAGGGGGCGCGGATGCATCCGTGAGGCGACGCGGGCGGCACCGGAGCACGGGCGGGGGCCGGATCCGGTGCGGCCTGGGCTCAGGCGGCGCTGACCTCGGGCTCGGCGCCGGACCCGGCCACGGCCGGACCGGTGGCCGCCGCCCCCGCCTCCGTTGCCTCCGCGGCCTCCGCGCTCGTCCCTGTCCCCGTCTCCGCGGGGAGCCGCCGCATCAGCACCGCGTACCCCGCCCCCGCCACGGTCCCGACCACCGCGCACAGCCCCCACAGCCACTCCGCCCCGAACCGGTCGATGACGACGCCGGACATCAGCGGGGCGACGAGGGAGGCCACGGCCCACGACAGGGTGTACATGCCCTGGTAGCGCCCGCGTCCGTGCACGGGGGAGAGGCGGACGACCAGGCCGGTCTGGGTGGGCGCGTTGACGATCTCGGCGAGGGTCCACACGCAGACGGTGAGCGCGAAGACGCCGACGGACCCGGCGAAGGCGGTGAGGCCGAAGCCGTACCCGGCCAGCACCGAGGAGATCACGAGCAGCCGTCCCGGGTCCCGGTGCTCGATGAAGCGCGTGACCGGGATCTGGAGGGCGACGATGAGGACGCCGTTGACGGCGATGGCCATGCCGTAGTCGGCCGGGGTGAAGCCGGCGGCGCCCATCGCCACGGGCAGGCCGATGGCCCCCTGCTGGAAGACGAAGGCGACGAGGAAGGACAGTCCGACGAGCCCCATGAACCGCCCGTCGCGCACCACGGTCCCCAGCCCGACGGCGTCCTGCGGGAGGGCCTTGCCCTCCCGCCGCGGCCGCGACTCGGGCAGCTTCAGGAAGACGACGACCGCGCAGGCGAGGGTCATCCCGCCCTCGATGAGGAAGCCGGCGAGATAGCTGACCTCGGCGATGAACCCGGCGGCCATGGAGGACACGGCGAACCCGAGGTTGATGGCCCAGTAGTTCAGGGAGAACGCCCGGACCCGGTCCTGGGGCCGCACGATGTCGGCCATCATCGCCTGCACGGCGGGCCGTGAGGCGTTGGAGGCCATGCCGACGAGGAAGGCGACGCCCGCGATGGCGACGGGGTGCCGCACGAAGCCGAGGGCCGCCACGGACACGGCGGTGGCGGTCTGCGCGACGAGCAGGGTGGGCCGCCGCCCCAGCCGGTCGGCCATGACCCCTCCGCCGAGGGAGGAGATCACCCCGCCCAGCCCGTGCAGCGCGGCGACCAGACCGGCGTAGGAGGCGGAGTACCCGCGGTCGAGCGTCAGGTACAGCGCCATGAAGGTGGCGACGAACGCGCCGAGCCGGTTGACGAGGGTGCTCGTCCACAGCCACCAGAACTCGCGGGGCAGCCCGGAGACGGTCTCCCGGGCGGCACGTCTGAGGGAGGCGACGGACATGGAGGATCCCCCGAATGTAAGCGGCGAAGGCGGTACCGAGAACTTACGGAGGGAGGCCCGCCGAGGGCCACTCAATTAACAGAACGCGTCAACCGTCCGCCCCTCGGGCGGCGTGCCCCGGGGCCCAAAGGCTTGGATTACGCTCATACGCATGGCCGACGCACCGTACAAGCTGATCCTCCTCCGCCACGGCGAGAGCGAGTGGAACGCGAAGAACCTGTTCACCGGCTGGGTGGACGTCAACCTCAACGAGAAGGGCGAGAAGGAGGCGGTCCGCGGCGGTGAGCTGCTCAAGGACGCCGGCCTGCTGCCCGACGTGGTCCACACGTCCCTCCAGAAGCGTGCGATCCGCACCGCCCAGCTGGCCCTCGAGGCGGCCGACCGGCACTGGATCCCGGTCCACCGCAGCTGGCGCCTGAACGAGCGCCACTACGGCGCCCTCCAGGGCAAGGACAAGGCCCAGACCCTCGCCGAGTTCGGCGAGGAGCAGTTCATGCTGTGGCGCCGCTCCTACGACACCCCGCCCCCGCCCCTCGAGGACGGCACGGAGTTCTCCCAGTCGGACGACCCGCGCTACGCGACGATCCCGCCGGAGCTCCGCCCCCGCACGGAGTGCCTGAAGGACGTCGTCATCCGCATGCTCCCGTACTGGTACGACGGCATCGTGCCCGACCTCCTCACGGGCCGCACGGTCCTGATCGCCGCCCACGGCAACAGCCTCCGCGCCCTCGTCAAGCACCTCGACGGCATCTCGGACGCCGACATCGCGGGCCTGAACATCCCGACCGGCATCCCGCTGTACTACGAGCTCGACGCCGCCTTCAAGCCGGTCACCCCCGGCGGCCGCTACCTCGACCCGGAAGCGGCCGCAGCCGCCATCGAGGCGGTCAAGAACCAGGGCAAGAAGAAGTAAGCCCGTCTGAAGAAGCCCCCTGCCTGCGGGTTCTCCGCCGGCAGGGGGCTTCTTCGTGGCTCCGGGCCGTCAGCCGGCGCACGACCCGGACGACGTCCCTCACGCGGGCGCCAGGGCCGGTGAGCACCACGTCATGAGGCACGGCGTCGCACACCGGCAAGAAGTACCCGTCCGCCATCGCTCTCCCCGCCCCTCTCCGGTGCGGAGCGTACGGGCCCTCAGCTGCCGTGTCGCCTCGATCGGGCGGCCTCGAAGACAGGTGGAGAAGTGCCGGAGCGCGTGCATGCCGTTCTCCCGTGACTCGGCGTACGACTCGCCGGACTTTCGCTCGGGATCAGCCGGCTGAGGCCGGTGTCCACTTACCTGTCTGCTCGTCTGTGCAAGAAGAATCTTCATGGTGCTCTTCTGCGTCTATTCAGTAATGCGGTGTCTCGGGCTTCCCTTATGTTGTCCTGAAAGCCTTCTCACCCGTTTGGTTCAGTGATGATGGTGCATCGCAGCGCCAGATGATGCCTGATGCTAGCGTCGGAGATCGGCAGCCGGAGATACCTCCGGCTGTCCCCCACGTGCACGAAAGGCAGGGAAATGGCCACTGCAACCGCTGACGCCATTGGCCTGAAGATTAAGAAGGTCTTCAGCGCCCTGGACGCCAACAATGACGGATACGTCGATTGGAGCGACTTCCAGAGCATCATCGACCGGTACCGCAGCGAGTACCGACTGGACAACAACAACCGCAAGGCCATGGCCCTCCACGCCGCCTACGCCATGCTCTGGCAGGAACTGGCCCGGCACGCGGACCTGAACGGTGACCAGCGCCTCTCCGAGGAGGAGTACGTCGCGGCGACCCGCTCCACGGTCCTCGACATCAGTCGCTTCGATTCCGTCAACGGCCTCACCGACGCCACGTTCGACGTGATGGACGCTGATGGTGACAACCAGATCAGCAAGGACGAGTACCTTCGGCTCGCGAACAACATCTGGGGTATCTCCTCTCCCGAGGCTGCCCAAGCGTTCGCGGCCCTGGACACCGACGGAGACGGACACATCTCCCGTCCGGAATTCATCCGGGCCGCCCGCGAGTTCTTCCTCTCCCCCGACCCGGCCGCCCCGGGAAGTCTGACCTTCGGGCGTGTGTAAGGGCCTTTCAGGTGGTTGATCACGCGTGAAGCGCAGTGATCGCGATCTGCCCCCGGGGGTGACGACGGCCTAGGAATGATCATGTGGTGTGTGGTCGTGCAACAACCCCCCTTCCGACAGGGAGGGCGTCGACAGCGGTGTCCTGTCGCAGGCTGTCTCCTGCCTGTCGTGGTGGGATTCCGCGCGCCACGAGTCCGAGGCACCGGTCAAGGAGGAGCAGGGCTCCCCGTCCGCCGTGTCCCCCGGGCACCGGCGCTGCCGCTCGGGCGCCGTGCCGCCGTGTACCCGCGCGAGGCAATCGCCCGATGGGCCGGCCGGGCCGGATCGCCTGACCATCGACACGGAAGAGTGCGCCACCGGGACCTCCTGCCGCTCATGGGTCGACACCCACGAGCTGTTCAGGAGGTCCCTTTCTCATGGCCTCGCCACGGAAGGACCACGGGACCGGGAACCCGCGTCCAATCGCCACCGTGCGAGCACGACCCCGTCGCACGCCGATGTCAGGCACCCGCGACGGCCTGTCGCCCGACCGCACCGCCGACGCGCCGGATCGAGCGGGGAATCGCGAGGAGAGCGGACCGGTCCGACGACGCCATGATGCGACCGTTCACCCAGGCCGACACCTCGACCGGCCGCGAATGAGCGCAGCTTTCCCCGCTGACGCCCCGCTGCCGGTCTTGTCCGCCCCCTACGCATGGCGTTGGCCCGGTCTCCCGAGCGCGAGGGCCGGTTGGATCCGCTCGATCGAACTCCCGAAGCGGTGCTCATCTCGGTGCGGCAGCGCGGAGCCAGTCGGCGAGCGTGGAGAAGTCGGCCTCCACAAGGCCTTCTGCCGGGTCGACACGGTGAAGCAGTGACGGCCCGGGGTGATGGGCGTCGACCCACAGGCGATCCATGGCGCTGATCTCGTCGTCGACCCAGATGAACGGCCGGCCGCCGGCCCACCGGACGAGGGGGCGAGTCTTCCAGTGCAAGCCGCGCGGGCCTTCGTCGGCACAGAGGTCCGGCCACTCCACCACCGGCAGCCTCGGCAGCCCGATGCGTGGGGAGACGGCTTCGTTCGCCTCCTCCCTCCAGGTCGTCGCCCACACGAGACGGCAGCCCAGGGCGATGAGGCGCGATCCGAGGCCGGGATCGAGCCGGTTCAGCAGGGGGTTCCCCTGATCGGGGGGCGTCGAGGGGTCGGCGGCGGTGATCCGTGGACGACCGGACGGCGACCCGAACGGGATCAGGGGACCGTCGACGTCGAGGAAGAGGAGAGGGCGCTCCGCTGCGCTTGTCACGGCGGCACGATAACTCTGCGCGACAGGGGAGCGGCACCCTCGGGCTGGGCCGTCCCCGAGCCGTCCGGGCCGCTCGGCAGTGGCCGACGGCGACCGACGGCGACCACCGGGCGCGCGAGCGTCATTTTTTGTTTCGATGTGCGTCTATGTTGACGTTTCTCGATCCAGGAGGCAGGCTGTGCATTGACAGATGTCAATGCAAGCAGATGGGGGCCGTTATGTCCCGTGTTCAGCTCGCCCTCCGTGTCGGCGACCTCGAGGCGTCGATCGCCTTCTACGCGAAGCTGTTCGGCGCCGAACCGGCCAAGCGGCGTGAGGGGTACGCCAACTTCGCCCTCGTCGATCCCCCGCTCAAGCTCGTCCTGATCGAGGGGGAGGCCGGTGAGGAGACCCGTCTGGACCACCTCGGCGTCGAGGTGCGGTCCACGGACCAGGTCGACGCCGCGACCACCCGGCTCAGGGACGCCGGCCTGGCCACGTTCGAGGAGAACGACACCTCCTGCTGCTACGCCCTCCAGGACAAGGTGTGGGTCCACGGCCCCGGCAAGGAGCCCTGGGAGGTCTACGTGGTCAAGGCGGACGCCGACACCCTCGGCAAGAGCGCCGACCCCGGCGCCGTCGGCGACGGCTGCTGCGCCGGCCGGACCGAGGACGCGGCCCCCGCCGCGGCGGGGTGCGGCTGCGGCTGAGCGGCGGTCCTGTGCAGCGGCGGCGGCCGCGGGAAGCCGTGGAGGCGGTCGCTTCAGGAAGTCAGGCCGGGCTCGTGCCGTACGGCCAGCAGGGCCACGTCGTCGTCGTTGTCCTTCGGACGCGCTCGGGCCAGCAACTGGTCGGTGAAGGACTCCAGGGGGCGGCGGGCCAGGGCCGCGGCGTTCCGGCGCAGGCGGTCCAGGCCCTCGTCCAGGACGTGGCCCGGGGACTCGATCAGGCCGTCGGTGTAGAGGAGCAGGGTCGCGCCGGGCGGCAGTTCCACCGTCGCGTCGGGACGGGGCCGCTCGGGCGTGACGCCCAGGAGGATGCTGTGGCCGTCGGTCAGATAGCGGGCCACGCCCTCGCGGGTGACCAGCAGGGGAGGCGGATGGCCCGCGTTGGTCCAGGTCAGTTCGCACTGGCCGACGGCGTTGTCGCTCATGCGGGCGAAGACCAGCGTGGCCATGGAGACCTCGACGATCTCCAGGGTCGCCTGGTCGAGCCACTCGACGATCTTGCTCGGCGGCCTCTGCTGGGACAGGGCGTACGCCCGGAGCATGTTGCGCAGCTGGGCCATGCCGGCCGCGGCTTCCAGGTCGTGGCCCACGACGTCGCCGACGGCGAGGGCGGTGGCGCCGTCCGGCAGGGTGAACGCGTCGTACCAGTCGCCGCCGACGTGGGAGGCGTCCGGCGCGGGCAGGTAGCGGACGGTCATGGTGTTGCCGGGCGTCCGCGGGAGCCTCGGCAGCAGATGGCGCTGCATGGTCTCGGCGACCTTGCGCTGGCGCTGGTAGAGGCGGGCGTTCTCCAGGGCGAGGCCGGCGCGCCGGGCGATGTCCTCCAGCAGGGCGGTGTCGGAGGCGGTGAACGGGTCGGGCTGGTCGGCGCGGCCGAGGGTGAGGGCGCCCATGACCTCGTGCAGGCTGCGGAGCGGAACCATGATCGCCGAGTGCATGCCGGTCGCCTCGAACAGGCGCCGTTGCTCCACCGCGATGCCGGAGTCGGGCGGTCCCTGATACGTCTCGGGACCGGCGAGGGAGGACGCGACGCCGCGCAGGGCGCGGGACAGGGGCATCGGGGACTCCTGCGGCACCGGCGGCATGGGCCCCTGGAGGTCGTCCTGGAACACCACGGTGCCGCCTTCGGCGTGGGCGACGGCGAAGCGCGACACTTCGTCCCGCTCGCCGATCAGGTCGATGACGGCCCAGTCGGCGAGGAGGGGCGTCACGAGGGTGATCAGGCGGCGCAGTGCCTCGTGGATGTCCAGGGTGGAGGTGAGCAGGGCGGTCGTCTCGGCGAGCAGGGCGAGCCGTTCCAGTTCGGTGAGCCGCCCGCCGACCGGTGTCCGCTGGGCGGGCCGCCCGGGGTGTCCCGCGGAGTGGAAGAGGACGAGCGTGGCCGACGGGCGGATGCCGATGTCGCACGGAGTGGCCAGCCACGCCACCGGCAACAGCGTGCCGTCCCCGCGCTCGAGCCACACGTCCGTGCCCTGCTCCGTGCGTCCGCCGAGGACGCTCTCCCGTATCCGGCACTGGGCCCTCGGCACGGGCTCCCCGCAGCTGGTGCGGTGCAGCAGGTCGTGGGCGTCCCGGCCGACCAGGTCGGAGGCGGGGCGGGCCAGGAGCCGTTCGCCGTGCGTGTTGACGGCGACGATGAGGCCCTGCTCGTCCGACATACAAGCGCCCGTGCCGAGGGTCTCGAGGGCCCTAGCCACCGCTTCCTGCCGATCACCCGGGCCCCGCATGGCTGCCTCCCGTCACCGGAGAGATCACATCGGCCACTCCCGTGGTCCGGGTTCCCCCTGGGACCCGGATGACCCTCGGGGCGGGCAAGAGCGGCACGGCCGGGCCGGCACGGCCGGGTGCGAGGAGAGGCAGGCCCACCGCGTCGGGGCCCCCCCCCGCGGGGGCCCCCCCCCCGGGCCGGGGGGGGGGGGGGGGCGGGCCCCGGGCCGGGGGGCTACTGGCGGGTCCGGGGGGCCCCCCTGCGCGGGGGGCCGGTGCGGGGGATCTGCCG